>CAXTTV010000134.1:0-13816 GCA_964247295.1 uncultured Ktedonobacteraceae bacterium
GCGAACATGTAGATCGTCGTGTAAGGGAGCAAGATGCCAGAGACTTATCAAAACAAAAAAGTTGTTATAGTAGAAGAAGCGTTAGTTGGTTTGCGGCTCGATCGGTATCTTGCGGACATATGGAGTGAGATCTCGCGGACAGGAATTCAAGATATGATTCGGCAGGGGCAGATCAGTGTAAATGGGAAAGTGGGGAAGTCGGGGTATCGTTTACGAGAGGGTGATTGTATCGAGATGCCAGTGGCACCTATTTTTGGAGTAAAAGAAGAGACGCCTCAGCCTCTAGATATTGATCTAGACATTGTTTATGAAGATGTGTCATTTATGGTCGTGAACAAGCCGGCTGGTCTTGTTGTTCATCCAGGGGCGGGTCATCATGATGACACATTAGTGAATGCACTGATAGCGCGCGTGCCTTCGCTTCAAGAGGTTGGGGAAGTAGATCGGGCGGGAATTGTGCATCGGTTAGATAAAGACACCTCTGGCCTGCTTTTAGTTGCAAAGACAGCCCAGGCGCATGCAGCCTTAACTGAACAGATGCAGCAGCATTTAATTGAGAAGCGGTATCTAGCGCTTGTTCATGGGATTGTTGGGCCAGACCAGGGGCAGATTGACGCCCCAATTGGAAGGGATGAGAGGTATCGGCAGCGAATGACAATAACTGCTATCGGAGGGCGAGAAGCGGTAACGCGTTTTCAGGTATTGAAGCGGTATCAAAGACACACATTTCTATTGTTGCAATTAGAAACAGGAAGAACGCATCAGATTCGAGTGCATCTGCACGCAATTGGGCATCCAGTGGTAGGGGACCCAACCTATGGGAAAGCGCAAGGGAGGGCAGAAGCAGGGCTTCAGAGACAATTTTTGCATGCCTATTCGCTGCGTTTAAAACACCCATTGACAGGGGAAGAAGTGTTAGTAGAGGCTCAATTGCCAGATGACTTACGTAGTGTACTGGAAAACGAGATGGAAGAAAACGTTTGATGAGAGCCTTTACAAAACAGAAAGAAGTTTCCTGAGAGCCTTTGTACGAAAAGTCAGAAAGAGGATTTCTTAGGAGGCTTCTTTCTGTTTTACAGAAGGAATCTTTAGATACAGTGTAAAACCTCAGACAGGCGTTCGATTTCCGCATAGGTATTATAATGTGCCAGACCGACGCGCACCAATCCTCCTTGTTTTTGCAAACCCAGACGCTCGATTGCCGTCAAAGCATAGAAATCGCCAGTTCGTACACCGATGTCTTGCTGGGCCAGAGCCCAGGCGATTGTTTGAGGCTGTTGATTTTCCAAGCTAAAGGAGAAGGTAGGGACGCGTTCATTCATCCGTTTGGGAGAGGTGATTCCCCAGATATGGAGATGTTTGACAGAGTGTAGAGCGTTTAGCAAGGCCAGGTTCAATTTGGTCTCATATTCCGTGATAGCTGCCATCGCCTGTTTGAGGGCCAGAGCCCTTCCCTGGAATCGGTCATGGAAGTGTGGGGTTGAGTCAGCGCCAAACGTTGAGCCCAGCCAGCCGAGATATTCAAGAGCTCCTAGTGTGCCAGCGATAGCTTCAAAGCTCTGTGTTCCCGTCTCGAATTTAGTGGGTGGTTTATTGCCGGCGGGTCGTACCCGATAGGCAGTGAGGCGATCGAGCAGATCGTACTTGCCATAGAGAATGCCCAGATGTGGTCCAAAAAATTTATAGACAGAGCAGGCCAACAGATCGCAATCCAGAGCTTGAACATCGATAGGGCGATGGGGAGCATATTGGACTGCGTCAATAAAGCAGAGAGCTCCGACCGTATGAGCGAGTTGAATTGCGTGTTCAATATCAACAATAGTTCCGACAGCGTTTGAAGCGTAGGTGAGAGCAACCAATCTCGTGCGTGGAGTAATTGCCTGTGTGAGATCCTCCATATCAAGGGTACAGTCTTCTAGATGAAAATCAACCCAACGGACCTGGCATCCACGATCTTCAGCAATAAGTAACCATGGTGCGATATTCGCATCATGATCCAGACGGGTTACCACAATCTCATCGCCTGGTTGAAGCAAGCGAGAGATGCTACGACTGATATGGAATGTCAGGCTCGTCATATTCTGTCCAAAGACAATTTCCTCGGGGTGGGCGGCGTTAAGGAAATCAGCGACCGCGCGTCGAGCTTCATCGACCACCGCATCAGATTCCTGGCTGGCTTGAAAAGTCTCGCCATGATTAGCATTGGTGTAACGATAGTAGTATTCCAGGCGTTGAATTACTTCCTGAGCCACCTGAGTTCCAGCAGGGTTATCGAAAAAAATAGTTTTAGATTCGAGGGCGGGAAAGTGTGTACGGACCATCTCTACATTAAGCATAAAAAACCTCCGAGAGAGTAAGTGAGGAGTCACCTCTATTCAGAGAAAGGCAGTTTATGAAAAGGTGTATGTTTATTGTATCACCGGACCCGCCTAGATTTTCTTGTTCGACTTCTTTTTTTCTCAGTAGATATTTTTCTATGGAACCCATCTGCCCTTTTTTGTGCTACAATATATGGATTATGTAAATAGATATTACCTTATCTGCTCTATACTAGTAAGATTGTTTTAGTAGCAGATAGGTTCAAGCTTGGATGTTTATAGATTGATTTGGAGGGAGGACATCACAATGAGTGTGAGCGATCGGACCCAAGTTAAAGCTTTTGACGTAGCCGCCATCATGGGTGGTTTATATGGTGATGGAATTATTGGGAACAAAGGTGCCTTTTCTCATCAATGGGTGAAAGAATTGGGAGAGGACATAGAAGATCTTTTCCAGAAGGCATTAAAACGGCCAAATGGTGCAGTCGGACGTGGACCAAAGCGTTATTATGTAGAGATTCATCCGGAAGACATGCGCGGCTTTGTTGATTTAGCTACGCATCCCTGGATAGTAGCCGTATGTGAGAACGTTCTGGGCCCGCAGTACAAGATCGTCGAGATTGGATTTGACATACCGTTGTCTGGAGCTCAGAACCAGCCCTGGCACCGTGACTTCCCAGCTCCCGAGGATACTTTAGTTGGACGGCGTTTAAATTCGCTCGCCTTTAATCTCACAACCGTTGATGTTTATGAGGACATGGGACCATTTGAGATTGCGCCGGGAACGCAATGGGATCGCCCGGAGAACTTTGAGCATGAAATGTTCCCGGCCAAGACGAACTATTCACGATACCAGGAGCGTGCTCAGAAAAAGATGCCCAAGATTGGGGACATTTCTGTGAGATCAGCGCTAACCATTCACCGTGGGACAGCCAACCATTCCGACAAATCGCGTCCGACGCTTGTTCTAGGAGTAGATTCCCCGACCGCGCGCAACGCGGATCATCATGACCTGCAAATCACCCATCGATTTCTCCAGACGCTTCCTCAGCAGGTGCGTGATCATCTCACGTATCGAATAGTTGATGAGCTAGAGCCAATCTCTCAAAAGCATCAGATTGAAACATTAATGATGGGTGAAGCTGAATAGTCAATAACCCCTGGATAAATCGTGAGGGCATCCTGGTCCGACTTAGTGAAGAACAGATAAAGGAGGATTGGCAAGATTTTCCTCTAAATAAAAATCTGATTAGAAAGGAACGGGGGGAGGAAATATAGTTATATAGTGTTCCCCCCCTGTTCCTTTTTGGTTTAGCCTGTTAAGTCTATTTTTGCCGAAGGTAGGGTGACATCCTCAACATTCGGTATCGGATCAGAGGACTTAAGAAGGGCAGAAGGAGTGAAATAGCTCCTTTGGGCTGAGTTGCCTTCGCGACATCCTGCATAATCTCGTCAAAAGAGTGGCGTTGGTATTGTAAGAGTGCCCGACTTTCCTCAGTATCGAGCCAATCGGTACAATAGGGTTTGTCTGCGGGTGCAAAGGCCTCATCGGGTGGTGGCTGGATACCAACATTGGCAAGTGAGCGATAGAGGTAGTCGCGATAGCGAATCTGGCAGGTAGGACCGCCGCCGATCAACCAGACCTTGCCCCAGATAGGGTTGTGCATACCATTAGAGATGGCCAGGCCGACATCGTGCGTATGGATCAGCTCTATGCGTGTATCGAGGGGAATAGTATACATAATAGGATGTATCTGTCGAGCCTCCATTGGGGGGACATCACCAAAGCGGTAAATAGCCCATTCAAGTCCAGAAGTTCGCAGCATTTCTTCCCCGAGCAGTTTATGCTTAGTGTACTCATCGCTGGCCATAACAGGATCAGTCACGCGGCGTGGTGGCTCCTGATCCTGTGTAGGGCCAAAGACATCCAGACTGGAACTAAAGAGAACTTTTGGTGGTTGTTCTTGAGCCTTAGCAGCTTCGATGACGTTCTGTGTTCCCTCTACATTTACCTGCTGGGCTAGCATAAGATTCTCATTTACAGCAGGTGGAATGATATAGGCCAGATGGATGATTACCTCCTGCTCTTTGACAGCCGCAGCGACGGCCTGGGCATTGCGGATATCGCCCCAGATGACTTCTGCTTTATCTTTAACAAGCTGGGCCTTCTTCTCTGTTTGCTTCGCCAGTCGATCAAAGCAGCGAACGGTATGTCTCTGCTCGATGAGTGCCTGAACTGTACTCAGGCCGACATTTCCGAAGGCTCCAGTCACAAGAATACGCATAAATAAAATTATTCCTTTTCTTTTGTCTCTCACAAATGCTGTTTTTACAAACGATGCTCGGATCTGGTCTCATCGCGAGAGATAGAATGAGACAGAGCAGAACGAGTGACATTATTTAGTTCCATAATAACCGGGTCGAGTGGGGTACCAGTAGTGGGCAGATGTACACTAGCAATCTTCCCTTGTATGACAGCCTGATGAAGCATATTTGAGATCTGATAAGCTGCGTGACGTGTAGCAACGAGCATATCCGCATCGCCCTTCATGCGTTGCAGACGATTAAGCAAGTTATTGAGAGAACCGGCCACGTTCCAGAGTGCATGTCCCTCGGTCAAATTCACGCGGACGCTTAAATCGCCATTGCTAATACGTGCATGAGTTTCAGCAATCTGCTGAACGCCTTCTTCAAGTTGTTGTTTCTGATGTATCTGTGTACGAACGTGTCGTGCGAGTTCCTGTTGCAACGAGATAATCTCCTCAGCTCGATCAGCGCGATGAATAGTATTAATTAGACTGCGCATAATCACAAAAGACACGACACCAATCATAAGCTGTATACCGATGGGGGCAATCAAAGTAATTGTAAAAAGCCCTTTATCAAGCATTTGTTGATACGCAACAGTATGTGGAACAACCTGGCTAATAAAAAGAATATTTAAGCAACATAATATACTCACAACCAAAGATGCAATAGGCGGCATCAAAGCACCAGCCAGGATAATAGATATGCTAAAGACGCCAAAGAGTGGTAAAAGAGAAGGGTCAAGAGGATTTGTGAGTAGAACAGCAGTAACGCATATAATATTATACGTAATGATACAGGCAGCGCAAAGATAGTTCCATCCAGCTTTTCCGAAGCCGAAAGCACAAATAAGTAGAAGGATGACTCCAACACCGATAACCGGTGATGAGGGGCTATTAGGAGAAAAAAAGATCATGATAGGTGAGACTGGAATAAAAATGACGCAAACGAGAAGTAAGAAAGCGCTTGTCAGACGTGCGTAGCGAGTTCGTTCACGTTCTCTAGGGGTTGTATCTGGTCCACGTTTTGGCAAAGAGAAGGCGTACCACCAATCCATAAACTGTCTCATACTATCATCCCTTCTAACTCATTTAGTAATGGTGTCTTCATGCACATATGCAACTATGTCCTCGACAATTTCTGGAAAGAGTTGTAAGCATGTTTTGATTTTTTGAATAGTTCGCATCTTATTTGCCGCCATCAATGCAAGCCATAGGGGTGTGTTAATAGAGAGAAAAGAGTAAGAACTTTTCTTTCATGAAATTTGCGGCAGGATACCTGCTCCTTCAGGGGTGGGAGGAATGCCGCTTCTCCTTTCCAGTAAACATGCCGAAGCTTTTTGGACCAGCATCACTTTCTTGCACCTGGCACTGGCATGAACCTTCGTCCCATCCAGAGTTCGCAGATCAAAGTACCCAGAACTTTTTGGACCAAAGACAAAACAGACCCTTCCCTCCAACCGCACAGCGTCGAAGAGATGAAACCCATTCACCACCTTGGGAGCCGTATTGCGTTGCCGCTTCCCCCCTTTGTGGATCGCCGCTTTGTGGATCTGCCGATTATTGCACCTGACCATCTTTGCAAGATACCAGGTGTCATCGCAGACGGCGAGCGGATTGCTACTGATGCAGCGAGTGTCCATCACATGTGACTTCTCCAGGTGGTTTGTGATTCGAGTGTTCTTGGTCAGATACCCATACGTCAGATCCACGGGTGGAAAAAGGGCCCTGGCCTGCTCCAACACGGTCCAGCGGATGATGCCCATCTGCGTGGAGTCTTGGAAGCCTCTGTTTGTGCGTGCAATCGTGTGCTCCTGGTGAGTCCGATGAATTAAGTCGTGGCATGTTTCACAGAGCGTGAGGAGATTCTCAGGACGATACCCACCGGTCTTTCTTAATTCGATGTGATGGACGTTTAAGATCACATCCTTTGATTTCCCTTTGCACCGTTGGCAGGTATGCCCGTCACGAAACAAGACATACTCCCTCACATTCCAGAAGCCCAGTTGCGGTCCTTGTTGATACTCTTTGCCTTCAATCTGAGGGGTGCGGATCTTTTGAATGTCACATTGCGCGACCTCGATAGTTGTCTGGCGCACCGGCAACATCCGGTGGATCATCCGTATCGTTTTGAGGTGAACATTGACCCGATGCTGGACCGAGGGAGCGAGCCAGTGTCTGGGTTTTCGGCGATTGCTGAACCTATCCTGGCGATACCGCGTTTTACGGCTTCTGCGAGCTCGTCGGAACTGTGCCCTGGTTGCCAACAGCTCCTGGATATCCGTGCGTGGACGCACCTCCGCTTCAAAAAACACCTGCGTCTGGGTGGTAGCCGAGACCCCAATATGTCTGGTGCCCGCATCCACCCCCAGCGAGACAGGCTGGGTGTAGCCGGAACTTCCGTAAAGCAGTTGCACCGTGAAGGGAACCATCCTCACTACTTTGGCTTTGCCCACTTTAAGCAAAAGCCGGGCCTTACGGGGGCGACACGGCACAAGTGGGGACCCATGCTGATTGAGAATGTATGCGAACAAAACGCATACCTCCTTTTGGAGTATTGTGCTCTTCGCCAACGTTTGAGAGGCTTGTTCAGTTGGCAGCACCGCCCTTACCCATCAGGACTGTTAACCACCAGCGATAGAGCTTGCCACTAGAGCAGGCATGGCAAGGTATCTTGACCTCTCGAACGGAGTGCTCGCGCACCAAGGCTAGTCAATGAAGGCTCTTGTAAGCCTCCTGCTTCAGCAGGGGGTCACGTGCCTTACTTCTGGTTACCATTCCGCCGCCAGACTTGATTCAGATGGGGCTTGTTGGTCTATTAGCAAGCCTGAATGTTTTATAGGCAGAAATAGATTACTGTCAGATGTAAGTGAAGCATAATTATATAGAGATACTAGATCAGGTAACAGAGGTTGATCATCCTGAAATTGTGTAAGGGCCACTAAATGATACTTTCTCTATCAGACTTACACATACTAGATGTATTTTGTAAAGGTATAGCAGATATATTATCATAATATGCAGAAAAAATCAAACATAAATATTGATTAATATAAGATAAATGTGTCTTAGAACTCTTTGGACAGGTAAAAGGAAGGATGCTAGTATAGGATGAATTTTTTCTTCTAAGGCACGAGGATACAGTTCATTTCTTGCACTCCTGCTCCCATCTAGTTAAATGAGAAAAGAAAGGATTATGTTGGCAAGAAGTTTGGGAAAGGAGAACGCCCCTTGGGTGAGGGAGGAGTGTGTGAGAAGTGCTGTGCCTTGTGGGCTGTTCTACGCCGCGTGAACGGACCCTATTTGGTCCCGCATCCGAACCTTTTCTTAGAGAGGGAGTTATATTTCTCCCTCTCTAAATATCTGAGTGACCCCACGGCACGAAGGCATGAGAGAACGTAGTAAAAAACGTATCAGACATTTATCATCAAAGAATGTATAGGCTTCACCTGAAAAAAGACTTTTTTGTTGGATGAAACGGCAACATTGATATTGGAGTGAGAGTTGATTTTGCAGGAGGATTTGCCAGATTAGCCACCTGGTGAAGGATAGATTGATTTGTGCTTATATCGACATCGCTAGCAAAGATCATAATATATGTCGCTCCTAGTTTAAGTGCAGCCTGTAAGTCATCTCGCAAGGCATCTCCACTTTTCGTCGTCGGGCTTCTTTGTTCTGAAAAGAGTGGCACCTGTAGCCATTGGTTTGTAGTGAAGGTACGGTTTGTAGCCAAGCCATTATCTTGCAACCACAGGTTATATGAGACAGCATAATCAAGCACGACTGACTCACCAAACCCATGGGTCTTGCCAATAAACGACGAATCGGGCATAACAACTAGAGGGGTTTGTTGAAAGGAAGTGCTGTAGCTAGCAATGATCTGCTGAATTGTATTCCACCATATTTGATCGGAATAGCCGATCTCTTGCCAGTCAGCCAAAAGATGAGGATTATCACTCCGTGTATCAACCTTTGTTTCTCCACCCACACCAAATCCCATCTCAATGGCACTCACATGTGGATTGCCATCGTAGTGGCTCGCGAATGCTTGCACAAACTGGCTGTAGTCTTGCAGGAACAATGGGTTCCAGTATTGTGGAAGCACAGCATTATCGACCTCAGTGACTGAAGAGACTCCTTGATTATAGACCCACTGTGGTGTTGCATGTCCAGAGTCAGCATTGGCATCCCACTTTGTCCATCCAGCAGTAGCAACACGCAAGATCACGTTTTTACCGTTATCCACCCAAGGTTTCATCTGCTGATTGACGAGATCCCAATTGTACTGGCCTTGTTGTGGTTCTAATTGAGTCCAGTAGTATCCCAGGTAGGTACCAGCGATAGCGGGATTCGTAGCATCTTTTGCTGAATTGTGTCCACTAAATTCATAGGTACCCTTAAAATGAGGATCGTTAGGAAAGGGGTTCTCCTTGGCCTTGACCATATTTGTTCCAGTTCCTGCCATCATCAGAGTGAGGATAGTTGCAATAAACGTGAGGTGATAAGATAGCTTCATTGAACTCTATATCCTGAGAGGGAGAAGTATCTTTTCCTACGAAAAAAGGCTTCTCTCTATTCTTTATAACTTTCAAGTGAACAATTGAGCAAGAAGTACAATAAAAATTGAGACGACTGTATGCACATTACGATGAAAGTAGATGATTTACACTGCGCTTCAAAAACATATTTTATTCCTTTCTTAGTTCTCGAAGTCAAACGTGCAATAAAGACTAGATTTAGAACGAGTTTATCATAATACCACCCAAGTGGAGGTCTTTGCCTGGTATACTTGCAATCATTCCTGCTTGCCTTCATCCTTAACGATACGTCATTTAGCAAAAAGAGCTTTTTACTACTTTTGGTTTTTAGTTGGGTTATAGAAGCAAATAAATTACTAAAGAAAAATATAGATATTAAATTTAGAATAAGGTATACTCAAAGACAATTAAGTTAAGATTGCCATCGCCAACCTGCCAAAAAATGAGGTTATTGGATACATAGTCATGCATCATTATAAATGTGACCTGCCTAGCTTACAGAATGACAGAACCTCTCGAAGAGGTATGAAAGGTTTAAAGAATAAAATATGTTTGGCGAAGAGTGGAGAGATCCTGTAGATATAACAAAAGAGCAGTGGATATACATACTAGAAAATCGAAATATTGCAAGAGAAAAAGATATTCAATTGCTTAAAGAAATATATTTTTGTAAAAATTGTAGGGCTACAGCCAAACAACTAACTCAATTACTTCGTTTACCTTATCATTCTCCGCTCAATAGTCAGGTTGGACAATTAGGGAAGAGGATAGTTAAAGATCTTAATATCTCAGCTCCCAAGCGTAGATATGGCAAAGGATGCAATAAGGAATCGAACTGGTGGAACGTACTTTTTTGGGGTGAAAAGCAAAGAGAAGGATTTTATTGGATCTTACGACCAGAGTTAGCAGAAGCCTTGTGCGAGTTGTCCAAAATGAAAGAAGTACAACAAGAGCATAGGGAAGAAGTTTCTGGAGAAGTTGGTTTTAAGAGCGATGAAAACCTTTATGAGGGTGCTAGAAAACAGATCTATGTCAATAGTTACGAGCGAAACGACCGAGCCCGCCATCTTTGTATACTCAAGTACGGAACAAATTGTGTTATTTGCGGATTTAATTTTGAAAGAGTGTATGGTGAAATTGGAAAGGATTACATTCATGTACATCATTTAACATCCCTTGCCGAGATCAAGCAAGAGCATGAAGTTGATCCCGAAAAGCATCTGCGTCCCATTTGTCCTAACTGTCATGCCATTATTCATAGGAAGCATCCTCCTTATTCAATTAATGAAGTTATAATGATGATAAGAAACGTCAAAAAAGAGCAAGAATCTATATAAGGTATGGTAGTGGAGTAGATTTAAAAAGTTGTGATTGCCAAATATGAGCGCAAATCGTATAGTTTCTGTTTTAGCTCTAGGAGCAGATCCACCTTCTTTCCTTCTTATTGCGGAAGCCGGGTAGGAAGGGAAGAGGGTGGCGTTCCAATGATGTAGCGTGTAGCAGAATGGCCGGGCTTCTTATGCTTCAAAGGTTGGAAGAATGCTCTCCATAACCGCATCAGGAGAGAGAGACGATTGTTCAACAAGCTGACGAAGGGTATGTGGCTCCTCTAAAGTTTCTTCCTCCTTCAAAAGAATCATCAGTGTTGATGTATTGAAAACAGTGTTTGGGGGGAAAAGTAACCCATTCAGCAGAAACAATTTTGCGATTGTAGGAAGATGTGAACTCAGGACTTCTGCCTCTTCTACTGGATGTTCCAGCGCATATTGAAAGTAGAGGTCCATGTATCGATGTAGTAACGCCACGCCTTGAGGCATTTCATTGCCTTCATAATTGACCTTTACTCCACGTAAATCGTTGATAACGCTAAGCCACCAGGCTGGTGCGATAGCCTCCTCTTGCATACGTTTCAACGTTCTCCGCTCAAAGTCAGGTTGTGGATTGTTCTTTTGCTCTTGCAATGACGAGGCTAATGTAGTTGCTTCAATTGCAGCAACACTCATTCCTTGTCCATAGATAGGATCAAAATGGCAGAATGCATCGCCAAGAACAAGCAGGCCTGTGGGCCACTGATCTGCCCGTTCATAGTGATGTCGCACACATACGGGCACACGATACCCACGTGGTGAAGTGAGCGGCTCCGCCTTTGCCAATTCATCGGCAAGTTGTGTATGGATAAGATGAAGATTTGCCAGATCCCTTTCATATCCATCAGGATCAGTAGAGGGATAGTGCTCTCCAATGCCGAAAAGAGTGACCCAGAGTGTCTCGTTTTCAATGGGTAAAGCGCCTACGCCAAATGTTCCTTGCGCCTGCATTTCATCGACAATCATGGTACCAATATTTTCTATAACCTGGGGCGATGCTTTATAAAAGCGTGTGCTATAGCCAATGAAAGAGTGGATTTTTTCACTTTTTGGGAGTAGAAACCCAAGATCCTGGAGCCATTGTCCAAGTTTTGATGTGCGTCCGCTAGCATCGATGACCATCTCCGCATTAATCGCCGCTTGCTGATCAATCTGTCCACGTTCGCGTACTGTAATGCCTGTAATGTTTTCATGATCAGGAGACATCCGGAGGCCGATAACTTCCTGATTCGTGAGAAAACTAACGTTGGTCAAGGTCTGTACGCGTCGTCGGATCTCCCATTCTAGCAAGGCTCTACTACACGAGATATCTTTATCGGGTTGGAGGGCATGAAAGATGCCAGTTGATTTCACCATAGTAACTGGCTTCTGCTGTGTCTCATATGCTCCGGCTGCCGTTAAGTCATCAATATATCCCGGAAATAATTGTTCAAGAATTAATTTCCCTCGTGGTATGATACGATGAACATGGAAGGCCTGGGGGGTACCGGTACGTGGTTCGAGAGCATCAGAAAAGGTATCTCTCTCAACAATGAGCACGTGTTCATAGTAATCAGAAAGGACACGCGCGGTGATCAGTCCCGCAATGCCTGCGCCAATGACGAGTGCTCGTTTTGTAGAAGATTCATTTATGGTCATATACTACCTTCACTTTTGATCAAATTTCAACAAACTTACCTTTTGGAGAAAGTTTCGTTCCCTGTCTTCATTTCTATATGAGTGTATTATAGAGGAGAGAGTATAAAAGCACCACGATGGTGCTAACAAAGCTACTGTATCATTATATTTCTTCCTCTTTTTCTCTCCTTCACCGTACCATAGAAGCTGTATTTTTGCAACACAACCGGGGATACAGCAGGGCTTCTCAAAAGTCGAGAAGCCAAGCAAGAGCCTCAGCAGGACAGACAGAAAAGCGGCGCATTTGACAGGCTACACGAGAGATCTGATGTAAATCCATCAAAGAAAGGACCAGGGAATTGAGGACGGCCAACATGTGAGCAACGGGTGCACATCGAACCGTACATCGATCTTTTCCCAGGAGAACATAGCGCCGCCAGTGTAACCGATTTTCACTAGACCAATGAGCTCGAATCGAACCAAGAAGGCGCTGAGCTGAGCACTCGTGAGAAGTCAAACTCGTCCATCCATAGTGAATTTCGCGCGTCCGCTTGCGAGAGCTGATCCGTTCTCGTTGCAGCCGAAACACTTGTCCAACCTCTCCCCAATCCCGAAAGAAAAAGGAATTGAGGTCGGAACTGGTGGTGATGTGACGATACTCGATGCGCTCATGTTCTTTTCCCCTGTGCTCATAGGTCTTCCACGAGCTTTGGTCCGCTTCAGGATCTTCAAAAAAAAGCTCTCAATCCTCTCGTGCCACAGGAGTATTGTCTTTGATCATCAGAATCACCTCTCCTCCCGCTCGTTGCACCAGCCGACCAAATTCATGATACCTTTGGGCAGCATCGGCAGTAAGAATTCGTCCCCGGCACAAGACTTTGGTCAGCAAAGGTTTGAGAACACTCACCTCATTTTGGCTCGCTGGGATAGGACACTGGTGTAAGACAATGCCTGTATTTACTTCATACACATGCAACACGTGTTGTTGGAGATTGGGTCCTGCATAAATCTGCTTTCCTGTCCCTTTGAGGACTTTTCCATCCACCGCGATATGTTGATGAGCCTCACGCGAACCCAGCTCTCTCTCTCTGGTTTTCTTTTTCCAACGCACATGAGAGGATCGACGGCGCAGCCAGTCTGCTAGCAGGCTTTGGACGTGTTCACTGCACAGATGAGCTAGAGCATACCGATAGGTATTGGTGCACGGCATCCGTTTCCACGGGATATCAAGTGTCTGGCGCAACGCCTCCTGTTGATAGCTGATCCATTCACTTGCGGCCAGTAAACTGCTCATTCCAACCAGCTTCGCACACAGTAAGAGGGTCAATAACCGAGCCAGGTCGTATCGTTTTCCCCGTGAAGATCGGGGATCTGGCGAAACAGTTCATATAAGCTTGTCAACGTTCCTGGCGCTTCTGCTCCTTGGAACTTGACTTCTTGAAGCAGTGTGATAGAGTCCATGATGAGTCTCTCCTGAATGCGCATCGGTTTGGTTTGAATTCATTCTACTGGATAGACTCTTCTTTTTTCACCCCTTTTGGACTTTTGAGAAACCCTGGGATACAGCAGGGCTATTTCATGCTCTTCTTCTGCCGCCTACGGCGGCGAGGAGGAGGACCTGACCGGCGATCTCTGCTATTGTATGTCCAGGTTGTGCGAGATCGAAAAAG
>CAXTTV010000135.1:0-13564 GCA_964247295.1 uncultured Ktedonobacteraceae bacterium
TCCACCGCCTGAAGGAATCTTTTTTCTGCCACTGCAAAAAAATGAACCGCACCCTAGAAAAGCTGAAAAGCTGGGTGCAATGTAAATTGTTACATGAGGTGGGAGAAGGAAGGAATGGCGTTTTCCCATCTCGCCATTGGGTCACGTGTGGACCTGTGTCACGGGAAAGGATGGCGGGTGCCACGAAGATGAAGAAAGCAAAGACGTGAAGAAGTCACCACCTGCGTCTCTATTATTTCTCTTCATCTATCCAGGGATGGTTGCTATCGCCGATTAGAAACTGAAGATCTGTTGTGTTAGAAGTATCGGTAGTAGGATAAAACACCTCTCAAACAATACCCTGAGAGCCGTTGGACCAGACCAACCTGACAATGTTAGCCACTGCCACTTTATACGCTACATGGTTGATGACTGAATCTCTACATTTAGATGTTTTCTATACTATGTGGTTACATATTTTATTTTGTCGCTTCTATGTCACCGTAACATGTACTGTAGATTTACAGCAGAGGTAATGCTCACCTGAGATTTGGATATGGAGGTTTTTATGTGTTTTCAAAGACGCCGATTTTTATTAGCGATGGCTGGCTTGATGGGGACCAGCGTAGGATTAGGAGAGAAGGGGCCTGAATACGTTCAAGCCGCGCCTGTAAAAGGGACCTTCACCAGTGATGATCTCAATGGAAATCTCAGCGAATGGCATATCTTCTATGACCAGGGTCAAAGCAAGGGTCTGGTTGAACAGGTAGATGACCCCAGCCTCAGTGGCAGTGCCTTAAAGGCCACACTGCTTTCCGGAGATCCATATGCCGGTATCCATGTATATCGTAACCTGCCACCGCGAGACGAATGTCAGCTACTTCAACTGGATGTCGCCTTTTATTTTAGAGATCTTCGACCGATCCAGGCCTTAGAATTTTCAATGAATAAGTGGATGGGGGATTTACGTTGGGAATGGGCCCTACAGTGGGAACAGGTTGGAGATGGCACAGCGGAGCAGGGAATTCCGCCGGCATGGCGTGTATGGACAGGCGATACCTGGAAAAATACAGGCATTCAACAATACCTGAAACCAAACGTCTGGCATCAACTTTCTATGGTTGGAGTAATTACTGATGGGAAAGTGCAATATCTACGCTTTAATTGTGATAGGTATGCGTACAGCCTGCAAAAACATATTTTCGTGCCCGTCGTTTCCCCCGGTAGCAAGCTGGCCGTTGGTTTTCAACTAAACGGTGACTATCAGGAAGACGCCTACAGCGTCTACTACGATAATGTGCATCTGGGCATCTGCTGAGAGTCTTACCCTAGGAGAGAAGCCAAAAAACAGGACCGCCAGCCCAGGAGAAGTGAGGCTGGCGGTTAACCTGTGCTACCGTATGCGTTAGAAGGTTGTGATCAGGCTGACCTGGTAAGGGTTCAAGGTCAGGTGATGGCCATTGATGATTACATTTTGTGTACTGTTCTGCGTATTGACCAGCAGAGTTTTAGTGCTGGAAGCCAGAACGGTGATCGTATCGCTGGAAGCGTTGGTCGCGTAGATTTTCGCTCCCGGTCCGAAGGCACTTTTGAACGCGGAGGCGCTGGCATAGAAGGGAGTCGCCTTGCCACCGTTGGCTGCATTCGTGCTGGTCCAGAGACCCTCGCGGAAAGAGAACCCTTGGGCATCGCCCTCAGGCTGCCAGATCATCATATTGCTGATCCCACCTTTCAGGGTTGTGATTGCAGCCGAGGTCTGGAGCGCATTGTAGTAGGCCAGATTGGCATCTTTGCCGGTCGCGCTATGCACATACCACTCGGCCCACCAGATTGGCAGAGAGGAACCGCCGTTGCCCTGCTTGCGTATCCAGGCCGCGACATCGGCGAACTTCTGAGCAGTCACGAAATCGCTAGCGGGTTGCACGCCATCGTCATTAGAGGCATTGGTATCGACGGTGATAAACTGCGCGCCATGTTTGTGATCCAGCCAGTAGCGGATAGCATCCAGTGGGCGCTGGTCCAGCGTCCCCCATTTGTAGCTGGGGCCGGGATTGCTCATATGGCCGCGATCGCCATCGCTAGTGGTCACCACATAGGGGCCACCCAGGTTCGCATCGGGGCGAGTGCTCTTCACCGCATCGTAGACCGCGTTATAGAGGGTAGTGTAGCGCTCGTAGTCCCAGCGGTTCTGAATGCCAGGAGTCGCGCCAGGAGCATCGCTCCACATACCTTTGAACTCATTCCAGACCTGGAAATATTTCACATCAGGATAGCGCTGAGCGATCTTCTTCGCCAGATCCGCGAAATCCTTCACATGCTCGGGAGAGGGCGCGATCTCCAGATCCTTCCAATCATCCTGGTAGCCGGCGGGGCGCATCCAACTGGGAGCGCCGCAGAAGGTAATCACCATCTGAGCATGAGTATCGCGCATCATCTGGACGCGCGCATCCAGGCCGCTGAAATCGTATATGCCGGGGGCCGGCTCGGGGCTACCGACGCCCCAGCCCATCATGTGCTGATTTTGAGTAGTCAGACCATTCTGCATCAGCTTATAAGCGGATGAGACCGCCTGAGCATTGTGCCAGGAGTCGGCATCATTGCGCTCGTGGGTCGCGCCGATAGCCATAGGGCTGGTGCTCACACTTTTATGATCAATCGTAACCGTCGTTGTTGGTGTGCTGGCCTCCTTCGCGAACATCTGAGAGGGAGTCGCCAGGAAAGCAACCAGGGTCAGGAACAGCAGGGTCAGAGTGATGCTGGATGTGAACTGGCGTGCGATCATTGGTGAGCTCCTTTATCTTTCTCAGACTTCTCTTAGTTTTCTTAACTCACTCTAAGCTTCCTCACTTATATATATCGTGATATTCATATGTATCAATAGGTTTTATGAGACTAATTCTGAGAGATTACTTAAGATTTGTTAAGAGGTTCTTAATAAATAACCTCTATTGAAGGTAGAGTTTAGAATAAGAAGAAATAAAGAGGAATAGAAGGTAGAAAATGATGAGCGAAGATATGCAGGAGCGGTGGCCCTCAAATTTGGAGGAAGCGGCCACTATCGCAGCTCGTGGGGAAAAGATGATCCCTTTGTTGGAGGGAGGACTCAAAAAAGGGAACAGGTGGCGGAGACGAGCATGTATCCGAGCTCTGGCATTAATAGGTACAACGAGGGCGCTGGAGATACTGGGCCAGCAGGCAAGAGAGAATCATGCGAAGCGAGTACGCGAGGAGTTATGGCGAAGCTGGCAGTACGCGAGCGACATGGGGGAGTATGGGCGTCTGGTGCTGGTTCCACTGCTGGGAGAGAAAATAGAACTAGCTTTAGGTTCCTTTGTATGTCTGAATGATGTTCATTCCTTGGAAGGCTTGCAATACTGTTCCAACCTCAAAAAACTTTATTTAAGTGGATGCAAAAGATTGCGGGATCTTTCGCCTTTGCGTGGATTGAGTCAATTAGAGCATATAGATCTCGAAGGATGTAGAGAAGTGGAGGATTTCTCGCCATTGGGGAGTCTGACGCATCTCAATACTCTAAAAATGCGTGGATGCGCAAAGGTGGAGGATCTCTCAATGCTAGAGAGCCTGAACAAGTTGAATTATTTAGACCTGACAAGATGTGTAGGAATTAAGAACCTATTACCACTAGAATACCTGATCCATTTGAGGTATTTAATGCTGAGCGAATGTGTGGAATTAGAGGATCTCTCACCATTGAAGGGGTTGAGCCAGCTAAAGGAATTGTATGTAATTAGTTGTCCAAACGTGGAAGATCTTTCACCTTTATCTGGCCTCAAAAAGTTGGAGCTCTTGTCTCTCTCTAAATGTACAGGATTAGAGGATTTATCACCTTTGAGAGAGGTAAATGACCTGCCTTGTTTGTTTTTAGGTGGTTGTACAAGGTTGCGTGATCTCTCACCATTAAGAGATCTGAACTATTTGAGTAGGATAGATCTCTCAGATATCAATCTTCTGAATATCAGCTTGATAGGTATTCGCCTACAAAGAGCTTTCCTTAATCGTGTCATCTTGCGCGAAGGGGATCTGGCAGAAATGGATCTCGCGAGTGCCTTTTTGCGCGAAGCGGATTTATCAGGAGCAAAACTGAACAAGGTACAATTTGTTCGTACAAATTTGGAGAGAGTGAACTTGCAGAGGGCTGACCTCTCGAACGCGAACTTGCACCGAGCAAAGCTCAAAGGGGCCCGGCTTGAGGGGGCAGACCTGACAGGGGCAGATCTCTCAAAAGCAGATGTACGAAAAGGTGATTTACGGGGAGTGAAGCTAGAGAACGCCGAATTGGGGGAGGCAAATCTTACAGGAGCGGACCTGCGAGGGGCAAAGCTAGAGAATGCCAGGTTTGCAGGAGCGGACCTGACGGGGGCGGATCTGCGAGGAATCCCCTGGCTACTGGTTATGGATTTGTTTCTTTCACATCCAGGTATCATCCTCAAAGATATTCAGTGGGATCGACCCCAGCATGAATCCGAGGCCGATTGAATTATTCTAAGTGGTGGCTATTGTTCGCCGATTAGTTGAGTGGTAAGGGTGCTATCAGGTTGAAAGCGTTTGATGAGCCTGACCAGCTCTTCGCCCGCCTGTTGAATCTCGTCTACGGGCATTGGAGCCAGCCGATCCAGAATGAAATAGGCCGAGGTGGAGCTTTCAGTCAGGGCTGTGCGCAATCCCTGCCGCCAGTTCCAGCGCCGACAAGTGACACCCTCTTTGTCCGCATAGATAACTTCACCGGGATCGGGATAGGTGGTAGCCTCTTTGCCTTCCTGACGCGCGAAAAAGGGCTCATCCCCTTTGGCGAAGGTGAGACGCAGATCGCTGGCAAGCTTGTCCCAGTCCTCGCCGCCAGCCGGCACCACATATTTTATACTAATCGTGTTGTAGAGATCGACGAGGAGGTTAATATTGGGCAGGTCCTGCCCCTTCAATGTTCGTGAGAGCAGGGCCTCAACGGAACAGGGATATTTCTTGGGTTTCGATCCAAAGCTGCGGTACGCTTCGCGCCACGCGGCTATATATGGTTGTGTAGAAAGGTCCATGGAGTGTAAACGAGCTCGACAGTCCCGTTCGGCCTCCCGAAGAATCGCATCACTTTCCTCATTTCCTGGTCCATTTTTTAGCCCTTCCGCATAAATGAGCAGCAAGCTATAGTGCGGATAGCGCTCCAGGATCTGTGGATCAACCACAACGTTATAGTGCATAGAAAAATCTTCCTTTACAATTGCAAATAAGGTTAAAAAACCCACCTTAAGTCTATCCTAAAATATAGGATCTGTGGAGAGTCAATTATTGGGATGTGCAGGATACCAATTCAAAGCAAGCGGAATTAGAGTAGAGCGCTTGCGTGTTCTAGTAAAATAGGCTCAGACCATAACGATAAAGATGAGGTGATTATAGCATGGCGATCTTAACTGGAGCAGCTCAGGATTTTCTTTTGCAGGGAACGCATACCGGAAAACTGGCGACGGTCCGCGCCGATGGGCGTCCCCATGTTGTGCCGATCTGGTTCACGCTCGACGGCGAAACGATTCTATTTATGACCGGGCAGGGCACCGTTAAAGGGAAGAACATGCGCCGCGATCCTCGTGTGACCCTGTGTATAGATGATGAAAATCCACCGTATGCCTACATTATGGTAGAGGGGACCGTAGAATTTTCGGATAATCTGGATGAAATGCTGCCGTGGTCAACAAAGATTGCCGCTCGCTATATGGGAGAGAATAAGGCGGATGAGTATGGGAAACGCAACGCGGTCGCCGGTGAGCTGTTGGTCAGACTTACGCCAACCAAAGTAATTTTTCAACAGGATGTAGCTGACTGAGCAGATTATTAGATGGACTTATCTTGTGGAAGGAACGGAATGTTCTTACTTCGCTATTATCTGTAGATCGGGTCACGTGTGGACCCGCAATAACGGGAGCATGTACGGGCGTCATAGTCGACTACTTTTCCCAGCAGAGTTTTTCTGTAAAACGGTTTCCAGAGGCCGTGGTAAAAGAGCCACCACCCCGAACAGAGGAGCTGGCGACTCTTTTATACAGGTCTCTTACATTACTTTGCCGAGAGGGTATCTTTTGCGGGATGCCCACCAAAGCGGCTGGCCTCATTCAATACAAAGGATGTGGTGGCGCGGATATCCTGAGACGAGGCCCCAATCTGAACCTCGAACTCGCCGGCCTCAGCGATCCAATTCCGCTCTAGATCATCGTAATAGGCAAGGGCCGATCGATCCAGGTCGAAGGCTACTGTTCTGGTCTCGCCCGGTTGCAGATGAACTTTCGCGAAGGCTTTCAGCTCTTTCAAAGGACGGTGCAGTTTGCTTTCCATATCACGTATATAAAGCTGCGCGATCTCTTTGCCCTCACGGGTACCGCTATTCGTGATCTCAATCGAGACCTGTAGGGTCTCCCCAGGTTGAATTTCGGCCTTACTTATCTGGAGATTATTGTAGGTAAAGGTAGTGTAGGAGAGCCCATAGCCGAAGGGGAAAAGCGGCTGAATATCTTTTTTCTCGTAATAGCGATAGCCGACAAATAAACCCTCGCCATAGGTGACTTTGCCGTTTTCACCGGGATAATTGATATAGGCCGGGTTATCCTCAAGGCGGACCGGAAAGGTCTGAGTAAGTTTGCCTGAGGGGGTCACATCGCCAAATAGCAGATCAGCGATCGCGTTCCCACACTCCTGCCCTGGATACCAGGACTGAAGCACAGCCGAGACCTGATCTAACCAGGGCATATTTATGGGTGAGCCGGTATTCAGGACAACGATCGTCTTTGGATTGGCTGCGGCCACTCGTTGGATAAGTTCTACCTGTTGCCCAACCAGATCGATATTGGGGCGATCGAAGCCCTCGCTCTCCCATTCTCCGCTCAGCCCAACGAAGACCAGGGCTACGTCCGCTTCTGCTGCGGTCGCGATAACCTTATCCAGTGCGTTCTCAGATGGGATAAGCTGGCAACCCAGACGGACTGCCTTGAAATGTTTGTGATCGTCGGTAGCATATTCCACTACCAGTGTGTGAGCGCGATTCGCCTCCAGGGCCACGGAATAGGTGACTTCAGTGCTACCCCAGGCAAAGTAAAATACGTCCGGCGTCTGGTCCGTCCAGTTATCGATAACCTCTTGCCCATCTAGAAAGAGACGGCTACGCCCAGCGCTGATCAGGCTAAACGTATAGGTGCCACTTTCAACAGGGGTAAACCGTCCTGTGAAACGTGTTGAGAAGTGTTCCGCATCGACCCGTTCCGAGGGCTGGCTCATCCACAACGTTTCTCCGCTTTGCACCCGCGTTTGCCAGACGGGCTTACCTGAGAGATTAGTGTCATTAAAGTATTCCGCTAGCAGCCCTTGATTCTGACCTTCTGAACCAGCCAGCAACAGATTAGGATCGATGATAGGCACAGTTTTGTCATTGGTACATCCCAGTTCATAGACCAGCTTCACCTTATCGCCGAGTCTATTCACCAGACCATCAAAGGGAGAGATCGCGTATTGAGCATGCAACTCAGCACTGCCGCCGGCCATGATCCGCGCGGTTTTCGCGTTGGGGCCGATCACCGCGATCGAACTTAGTTTCTCCTCTTGAAGTGGTAGAATGTTACCATCATTTTTTAGCAGGACCGTCCCTTCTGAAGCGGCCTCGCGGATCAATGCTCTTTTTTCCGGAGTATCGACGGATCTCTCTGGAACCTCTTCGGGATGCTCGAAGCGGCCAGTCTTTTCCAGTAATTCAAGGACGCGGCGGGTGCTGTTCTCAATAGTCGTTTCGGTTACCTGGTTTTCCTGAACGGCGGCCAGGAGCTTTTCGCCGCGCCAGCGATTGGGCCCAGGCATTTCCAAATCCAGACCGGCATTAATAGCTGCGGCAGTGCTATGGGTTCCGAACCAGTCGGACATCACCAGGCCCTCAAAGCCCCATTCCTCTCTGAGAATTTCGTCAAGCGTATAGGCATTTTCAGAGGCGTAGGTGCCCCGCACTTTATTGTAAGATGACATCAATGCCCAGGTTTTCGCCTCCTGAACGGCGGCCTGAAATGGGGGAAGATAAATCTCTCGGAGCGCGCGTTCTCCAACCTCAGAATTAATCGTGTAGCGCTCAAACTCAGACTCGTTACAGACAAAGTGTTTGATCGTAGCCCCGATCCCCTGGCTCTGGACCCCCTGAATATAGGCCACGGCGATCCTGGAAGTCAGATAGGGATCTTCTGAATAACATTCAAAGTTTCGCCCATTAACTGGGCTGCGATGAATATTGACTGTAGGAGCCAGAAGCACCTGAGCTCCCTTGCTTTTCACCTCATCAGCCAGTGCCTGTCCCACCCGGTTCACGAGCTCTGGATCCCAGGTAGCGGCCAGAGCGATCGCCGCTGGGAAGCAGGCGGCCTGGACGCCATCTCGGAAGCCCCCCACGCCGCGAGCACCGTTTGGGCCATCAGTCAACTTGAGCACCGGGATACCCAGTCGTTCGATCGCCATTGTATTAAATGTAGCAGCACCAGCCAACAGCGAAACCTTTTCTTGGAGAGTTAGCTGCTTCAACAGCTTCTCTACTCTTTCACTCATCTGTCTCCCTTTCTTAGTAGCAGAACAATCTATCCTCTAACTGATAGCTAGTATTAGTATATGGGATAGTCGGAGAGAAAAGCCATTATTTACGTAACCGAGGTAGAAGCGGGATTGTGATACCATAGGAGAAGTGGTTGACATTCCAAAAAGCTTTGTGAGCGAGTCAACGGCAGGAGAGCAGAATCATGAAAAACGGTAACGTCCCAGAAGTTTTTGTGAGGGATAGCTTATCCGCAGAGGATCTGGCTGACATACGCGCACTCGCGAAGATTTGTGAGCGCCATGAAGGGTTGCATCTCCGATTGATGTGGCAGTTTTCTGATGATATTTTACAGGAAAAGGTTCGCACCTTTTTATATTATCAGGATGGGCAGTTAATCGGTTTTCTTGGAATGTTCGAGATTACCATTCAGGCTGTAGTTGTTGGGATGGTCCACCCAGGTTATCGAAGAAAAGGCATCTTCACATTTTTGCTTGATACAGCGCGGATGGAGTGTAGATTTCTAGGGGTTCTGCGCTTCATTTTTGTATGTGAGGAAGCATCGTATGGTGGTCAGGCATTCATGAGAAGGGTTGGGGCCCAATTGAATTTCTCACGCTATCGAATGGTCCTCAAGAATTTCTACCCTCGCTGGCAGATTGACGAACGGGTGAGCGTATCTCAGGCCTCAAATGCCGATCTGGATGATATGGTTTCTATTATGGTCCAGGGATTTCAGAATTCTGCGGACGTTATACAGGAACGTTTGAAGGCATGCTTAAGCGACAAATATTGGAGTGTTTATCTGGCCCGTTTTGGAGAAGGCAAGGTAAGTTGTCGGGAGCCGCTTGGGATGCTGCGGGTAAAGGAGCGACAGGATGAGCGCGGCATCTATGGATTTGTGATTATGCCGGGGTATCAGAATCGAGGGTATGGGCGACAAATTTTAGAGGAGACGATTCGTGATCTTCAAGAGCAAAGCTTGAAATCAATTATGTTAGAGGTTGAGACCGATAACGATCGGGCCTTTCACCTGTACAAGTCGGTTGGTTTTGTAACGCAGACCACCTACGACTTTTTTGTATGGGAGCTTTCCGATTAAGCGATGGAAACGAATCAAGAAGAATGTTCTCGCGGGTAGATTGGGCCAGGTGTAAATTTACGCGGCCCAACCTACCCAGAGACTTAACCGAACTGCTTACGCAAGCGGGGCAAGATCTCTTTTGAATAAAGCTGAATAAAGCGGGATTGGTCATCGCCAGGGGCGTGGAAGACCAGATTTGTGAAGCCAAGATCGATATATGGTTTAATCTGCTCGATATGTTCCTCAGGATCATCTGAGACCAGCCAGCGGCGGTGTGCCTGATCGGCGACGCCCTCGGCCTTACGCTCCATTTCACGAGCATCGTGAATTCCAACTTTGTCCTCGGCTGGTAAAGCCAGAGCCGCCCAGATGCGGGTGTCGGAGAGCGCGCGCGCCTTATCCCGATCAAAGGAGACCTTTACCTCGATCATCTTCTCCACACTCTCGGGATCTTTTCCAGCCGCCTTCGCTCCCTCTTCCATGGATGGTAGCAGCTTGTCCTTATAGAGCTCCTCACCCTTGCCAGAGGTACAGATAAAGCCATCTCCAGCGCGGCCAGCGAACTTCGCCGCGACCGGCCCACCAGCCCCAATATAGATCGGCACAGGTCTATCTGGTTTATCGTAGATAGTCGCCTTAAGGGTCTTATAATACTGGCCCTCATAGGTTACCAGATCTTCGGTCCAGAGCTTTTTAATCAGATCGACCGACTCACGCAGGCGTGCCAATCGCTCTTTTGCCTCGGGCCATTCCGCTCCGGTGACCGCAACCTCATTGAGAGACTCGCCAGAGCCGACGCCTAAAATAATGCGTCCGGGATACAGCAGACCCAGCGTCCCAAAGGCCTGAGCGACAACCGCTGGGGCATAACGGAATGTCGGTGTGAGAACACTAGTCCCGATCTCCACCCGCTTTGTACGTTCTCCCAGCGCGGCCATCCAGCTTAGCGCGAAAGGCGCATGCCCATTTGTGTGCCGCCAGGGCTGGAAGTGATCGCTAATCCAAACGCTATCAAACCCGGCCTCCTCGGCCTCCGCCGAGAAATCGAGAAGCTGCCGGGGGCCGAACTGCTCGGCCGAGGCCTTATAACCAATCTTCAAAGGATGACGTGCCATAACCGTCAATATCCCCTTTTCTATAAAAGCATAGGGCAATCCACTTTAAATGTATCTTGCAATTGCTCCTCTTCATTGTAAAACTCCGGAGGAGTAAAGGGCAAATGGAACATAATGGTAAGGATATTTCTTTTCCCTGATTGGGAGAGTGGAATGCTCTCGCGAGTCTTCTCTCATACCTTCTTTCCCGAATTTCTCAATAGAGTCACTTTATGTATGGTATCAAAATGGTATAGTATAAAATCAATGTCTGTCTGGCTTATCAGGAGAAATCATACATGGAGCAAAAACAGGACTGGAGTCTGAAAACACACATCGTGCATAGCGGCCTGGGATCACAGCCGGGCAGCGAGAGTGGGACGCCAACCGTCCCGCCGATCTTTACCAGCACAACCTATCTCTATAATAGTCTTGAAGAGATGGATCAATCTTTTGATGGCAAGACTCCCAATGGTGAGGAGTCGTTTGTCTATGCACGGCACGGTAGCCCAAGCGTAAGTTTGTTTGAGGAAGCGATGGCGAGGATGGAGGGTGGCCTGGACGCCACGGCCTTTGGATCTGGGATGGCCGCGATCCACGCCGCTTTTCTGGCGGCGGGTCTGGCTCCGGGCGCGAAGGTGCTGGCCTCCAACCAGCTTTTTGGGGCGACCGTCAACATGCTCAGGAGGCTTTTTGCCCCGATTGGTGTCGAAGTGGTTTTCGCGGATCTGTGCGCTTCAGGTGCGGGCGAAAAGATTCGTGAGGAAGAGCCAGATGTGGTATTTGTGGAAACCCTTTCAAATCCCCTGGTCCGGCTAGTCGATCTGGACGAGGTTGGGGAGGCCGCACATGAGAGCGGAGCGGTTACTATTGTAGATAACACCTTTGCGACACCGCTGCTGACCCGGCCTTTAGAGCATCAGTGTGATCTAGTGATCCATAGCGCGACCAAATATCTTGGTGGGCATGGGGATAGCTCGGGGGGAGTAGTTGTGAGTGGAAGTCGAGCCCTGGCGGATCAGGTCAGGATGTACAAATCGTTGATTGGAGCCATCTTAAGCCCTTATGAGTCGCATCTCCTGCTCCGTGGAGTCAGAACGCTTTCCTTAAGGATTGAGCGCCAGTGTCAGAACGCTTTAGTTGTCGCCAGCTTCCTGCAAGGACATCCCGCCATTTCTAAAGTCCATTATTCTGGATTACCTAAGCATTCGCAGCATCAACTGGCGGATCGTCTGTTCGGCGGTCAGGGGTATGGGGGCCTGTTGGCCTTTGAATTGCGGGATGGATCACGATCTGCCGTCGCTCGTTTTATTGATAGCCTGGAGCTTTGTCTTAATGCCACGACGCTGGGAGATCTCTACTCATTGGTCACCTATCCCGCCGTGTCTACGCACCGAAATCTGCAACCAGAGGAGCGGCGCGCTCTGGGAATTTCTGATAGCTGTATTCGGATGTCGGTGGGCGTCGAGGATACAGAAGATATTATTCGAGATCTGAGTCAGGCATTAAAAAAAATGGACTGAACCAATGATGGTAAGGGGCTGGATGGTCCAGCCCCTATGGATCGACCTACGCATTTCCAAAGATCAACGCCGCCGCGAAAACCAAAGCGCCACCACCAATTACTTGCAGAATTGAGAGCCACCAGCTTGTGCCAAAGAAGCGGTGACGTATCGCCGCGATCAGAATAAGCTCGACCGCCACAACGATATAAGCGATATACAGTGCTAATTGAATGTTGGAGATCAGAAATGGGAGTGTATGCAAGGCACCGCCAAAAAAGGTCATCCCACCCGTAATCGCTCCTCGCATCACCGGGCTGCCGCGACCTGTCAGCTCTCCATCGTCGGAAAGGGCTTCAGAAAAAGCCATACTGATACCCGCGCCAGTTGCCGAGGCCATCCCAACCAGAAACACACCAAAGGTCTGATGAAAGGCGAACGCAGTCGCGAATATTGGAGCAAGCGTCGAGACCGAGCCATCCATCAGGCCAGCCAGGCCAGGCTGCACAACTCGGAGTAAAAACTGTCTTGAAGCCTCATCCCCCTCTGATGCACCAACTACCGATTGGAGTACCTCTTTTGCTGTTGGCTTGACCGCATCCGTGTCTTGATCCGTTACAGATGGAACGGTATTTTTATTTATTTGCTCTGCCATGCACGTTTGATCTCCTCTTCTCTATAGAAAGGCTGCCAGTCTCTATTTTTAACCATAACTAAACATTTTATTTTCACTTTTCATAATTTTATGATAACAGACTAAACTTGTCAAGTAGGTAAATAATATGTTAGAATTAGGTTAACCTAACTTATAATGTATAAATAGAGGAGAGGGGGACTGTATGATTGAGCATCTTTCCTTAGCAGAGCAACATTATCTAAAAACTATTTATCTTTTACAGCAAGAGGGTGGGCAGGTAACAACGCAGCAACTAGCAGAGGAGCTGGGCGTCAAGCCCGCCTCAGTTTCCGCAATGATCAAGCATCTATCGGAGACGGGAACCGAAGGGCCCTATATAGAGCGGACGCCATATCGCAGAATGGCATTAACTATCAAAGGCAGGGTGGTCGCGCTTGAACTGGTCAGGCATCAGCGGTTGCTTGAGTTGTTTTTGGTTAAATATCTGGATTACCCATTGGAGCGGGTTTATGCTGAAGCCGAGCGACTGGCTCCGGTAATCTCTGAGGAGTTAGAGGATCTTATTGATCTCAAGTTGGGATATCCGACGCGAGATCCCTATGGCGCGCCGATCCCCGGTCCCGATGGCAGTATTCAAAAATCTGATGAGCAATCGATCAACCAGTTGCAGGAAGGCCAGGGGGGGATTATCGTCCGCATTCCGGGGGG
>CAXTTV010000136.1:0-13558 GCA_964247295.1 uncultured Ktedonobacteraceae bacterium
CTCTTGCAACTCAGGGCCAAGTGGCGCATCCTCCCCTTGTCCTGCTGGTTGCAATCCCGAATGGGCTCCTCTTCCTCTTGCAACTCTCCCAACAGAAAAAAAAGGAGCAAGGCGTTCAAGGTTGCAATCCCGAATGGGCTCCTCTTCCTCTTGCAACCCTACCCCTCTAGTATAGCCTGGGAAGCCGCGTAAAACAAGCTTTTGCGAGAGGCTCCAAAAAACAGGTGTTTTCTCTCACCTGAATATATGCGAAATCACTCTGAATCGGCTTCGGAAGCCGTGCGAGAGGCTGAGCTCAGCACCTCCACACCAGAGCCTCTCGCGAAATCTCTCTGGCTCATACCTGACTACGAAAATACTCTTGAACCAACAGTGACATCACAACTAATGACTCAAACCGATCTCCACGTGCGATGCATTCCCGTAACGTACCTTCCTCTATAAATCCCTCAGCGGCATAGACATGTCTGGCCCTCTGGTTGAAATCAAAGACATCCAACCAGAGGCGATGGGCTTTCCACTTCTCAAATATCAGCCACTTCAACAGCTTGATCGCTTCTTTTCCATTCCCCTGCCCTTTAGCTCCGATGACGATCCGCTTGAGCTCTATACTCTTATCAATGCCCTCCAGGCCTCTCAGCAGGATGAATCCGATCAGCGTTTGATCTTGCTTTGTTTTTACGACAAGATGAGCCACGTCCCGATTGGAGAAGGCTTCCAGATGCTGTTCACGCTTCCATGGGGTAATAAAGGAGCTGTTTTCTTGATCCTGCTCTAATGCCAGGATCTGATCAAGATCTCTCTCGGTGGTCCAATAAAAGTCTAGAATCCTTGATTGCGCAACCGGCGATACATTGGAAGACATTATCTACCTCTCTACGATATATTCACTTTCTCAAGATTACCATATCGACTCTATTGCCCGATACCTTTTCCTTTTCCGACCAATTACCCAATCACTTCCGGTTACCCAGTTACTCAGATCAATGCCCTATCTGGGTAACGCAACGAGGAGGACATTCAGGCGGGAAGCGGACTTATAAATCTTTTTGCGATTTCTTTTCCAGGCGGTCGGTCAGGACATAGCAAGGGATAGTCGAGTGGCATACTTCCATCAGACACAGAGATGTGAACACGCAGCAAATGAAAAGAGTTCTGGCAATCCGCCAGATACAAGAAAAAAGGGATCGGCAAATGGCAGATATGAATGAATTGCATGTTGTTCTTGGTGGGACCGGTGGGGTCGGTAGCGCCGTTGTCCGTGAACTGGTCGCACGCGGTAAACGCGTCCGCGTTGTTACTCGCAGTCCCGCGCATAATCTTCCAAAGGGCGTTGAGTTTATGGCTGGCGATGTCAGTAATCACGAGAGCGCACGCAAAGTTAGCGAGGGAGCCAGTGTGGTCTACCTCTGCTCCAATCCTCCTTATAATAAGTGGGCCGAACTTTTCCCACCGATATTACAGGGCGCGATCGTGGGAGCGGGCTCACAGAATGCCAAACTGGTCTTGGCGGACAATTTGTATGTCTATGCCCCGACCAGTGAGCCGATGACTGAGGATCTCCCCCATGCTCCGATCACGCGTAAGGGCAGGGTACGCGTCCAGATGGATGAGACCCTGATGGCTGCCCACCAGAGTGGTAAAGTGCGCGCAGCTATCGGGCGGGCCTCCGACTACTATGGGCCAGATGCCCCTAATTCAAACGTGGGCGAACGTTTCTTTCATGCCTTGCTCGCGGGCAAATCAGTTGAGTGGATAGGCAAACTGGATCTCCCACATACCCTGAGCTTTACCGATGATTTCGCACGTGGATTGATCGCCCTGGGAGAGCATGAGCAGGCGCTCGGACAGTCCTGGCACATTCCGGCTGCGGAGCCGCTGACCGGACGCGAATTTATCAAGCTGGCTGCGGAGATCGCTGGCGTTCAGCCAAAGATGCAAGAGGTTCCGGCAATTGTGATCCGGGCAGTAGGGATCTTCAATCCCATTATCCGCGAACTGGTCGAGATGCGCTACGAGTTCGAGGAGCCCTATATCATGGATAGCCACAAGTTCCAGCGCGCCTTCGGCTTCACAATAACACCGCATCGCCAGGCCCTTCAAATGACCATCGCTACTTACCAGCATGAGCAACAGGCTAAACTCACTGCATAATCCAGGGAGAACAACCATGGCTCAGCCAGGAGAGATCGTAGAGGGTTTACATAGAACGCTTGCTACCCTGCCTCTTCGGATACAGGCCCTGGTATCCCCATTACAGCCCTACGGCCCGGCCCAGTTATAAACAGGATAGAGATAGAAGAAACACCATAAAAGAAAAGGATCAAAAAACACCATGTCAACAACAAATATAAACGAAAAGCGTCTGACCCTACCTCGTCTGAAATCACCTCTTGTGATCGGAATTATCGTTGTTCTCACACTGGTTCTGACAGGTATTGCCATATCCACCGGCATCGATATCAGTGAAGGGATCGCCGATCAGCAGACGCAAAACGCTATACATAATAAACCCTTAACGAACGTCACAAGCGTCGAGATCACAGGCGACCAGTTCGCACCCGCCAATCTTCAAGTCAAAGTTGGAACCACAATCACCTGGACCAACAAAGATAGTGTAGCTCACAGCGTCACCTTCAAAAACGGCATGAAAGATAGCGGACTTTTCACCCAGGGGAAATCCTACAGCTACACCTTCACCAAAGCGGGGACATTCGCCTACTACTGTATTGTCCACCCGCATATGGTCGCTCAGGTCGTCGTCACCAACTAACACCCGAGAAATTGAGATCACCGATATCAAGCGAAACGTTATGCTCTGTCGGGAAAAGAGAAAAATGTTTCTATAGAGAGATCGGTGGTCAAATGGGGTAGATCGGGCCACGTGTGGACCCGTGGCAACGGGGATGGCTCCCGTCACAACCACTACACACGTGGTACCGAAGAGGTTCCTATTTCTCCTTCGATGGAAATACAAAAAAATGAACTGCACCCCCTCGCTTTTACAAGGCTTGACATTCATTCATTCTCAATGTATTCTGTACTAAGTAGTTCAAAAAAAAGGAGACGGGAATGGGACGGCCAAGTGATGCGAAAGAAAGGCTGATTGCAGCCGCGAGAGAGATAATTTACGCACAGAGCTATGAAGCGGTCAGTGTAGATGAACTCTGTGCAACTGCTGGTGTGAACAAAAGCAGTTTTTACCATTTCTTTTCTTCTAAGCAAGAACTTGTGCTTATAGCCCTTGAGAGTCAGTGGCAGCAACTTGAGAAGGATTTTCTAAAACCAGCCTTTGTGCATTCCCTTCCTCCTCAAGAGCAAATTATGCGCTTTTTTGAACTGGTGCTTCAGCGCATGCACGCCCAGAAGCAGAAGAGTGGACATGTCTACGGTTGCCCTGTCGGCAATCTGACGCTGGAGATGAGTACGCTGGATGAGGCGGTTCGTGAGCGGGCAATGTGGATTTTCCAGCAATGGCGTGGCTACTTTGAGAGGATGCTGCAACAAGCGAAGGAGCAGAGAGTTGTCCCTGTAACTCTCGATACCGCTCTGACGGCACAGGCGCTCATAGCATACTTTGAGGGCACACTTTTGCTCGCAAAAGGGCTTAATGATCCTATGGTCATCCAATCCTTGCGTTCAGGTGCGCTTTCTTTGATGCAGTATCAAGGTAAACCCACAAATCCAGATTAATTTTTTTTGCTTTCATTGTGGACTGAATAGTTCACAATGAAAAGTTTTCTTTTCCGAGAAAGGATAGAACAGGATGAGCACACAGTTACGTACAAGCTCAAGGTTAACGTTAATTATCGCCTGCCTGGGAACATTTCTGGTCCTTCTGGATGCTTCGATTGTGGTCACTGCTCTGCCTACAATCCAGGTTGATCTCCAAACCAATCTTTCAGATCTCCAATGGGTCGTTGATGCCTTCACTTTGCCCTTTGCGGCCTTAATGCTCACGGGTGGAACTCTGGGAGATCGCTTTGGACGAAAGCGCTTTTTCCTGCTTGGATTGGTACTATTTTTGATTGGCTCAACATGCTGTGGGTTTGCCCCAACGAACGGCTGGCTCCTCTTTGGTCGGGCAATACAAGGTATGGGTGCTGCCGCGCTTGCTCCTGGAAGTCTCGCAGTGCTGGTCTCGGCCTTTCCCGATCCCCAGCAACGAACTCGAGCTATTGGTATCTGGGCCGGTGTTTCTGGTCTGGGTCTGGCTCTTGGACCACTTGCGGGAGGATGGCTGGTAGAGATCGCGAGCTGGCGCGCAATTTTCTTTGTGAATTTGCCTGTTGGTCTCCTTGTGCTATTCCTGAGTATACCGGTCCTGGTTGAGTCACGTAACCCTGAGGCCCGGAGCATAGATCTGCCAGGTCAAATACTTGTGACAGGCGGCCTCTTCTGCCTCATCATGGGTCTCATCGAAGGGTCCTCTGCCTCCTGGACCTCTCCCTTAATCGTGGGTCTCTTGCTTGGGAGCGCGGTCTTGCTGGGAGCCTTTCTACTTGTCGAAGCCCGAGGGCGTGAACCGATGGTTCCATTGCGCCTGTTCGCCAACCGCGTCTTTTCGGTCGCCAATGTGGCCGGTATCATTCTTGGATTTGCGATGATGGGCTCCCTCTTTTTTCTCGTACAGTTCTTACAAAATGTACAGGGATACACTGCGTTTGAGACCGGTCTGCGTACTCTGCCCAGCAGCGTCGGTATCTTCGCAGTTGCTCCCTTTGTTGGACGGCTCACGGCCCGTGTTGGTCCTCGCCTGCCCATTATTTTGGGAGCGTCGATGGCGAGCGCCTCTTTATTCCTGATCGCAATAACTCTTCAGCCCGACACCAGCTATGCCCTGCTCTGGTTGCAAATGGCTCTCTTCGGGATTGGCTGTGGCTTTATGATGACGCCATTAACCACTGCCGTGGTCTCTGCGACGCCCGCACAACGATCCGGCCTGGGCTCGTCTATACTGAACACCTGCCGTCAGCTCGGCATTACATTAGGAGTGGCGGTATTAGGAGTCTTTGTCTTACATCAATTTCCTGGAAATATTACGTCTCAACTGATGAAGGCAGGTCTCTCCCCCTCGGTCAGTACAACGATCGCGAAGAAGATCGCCGCTGCGGGGGCCGGTGCTCATCTGGCCCCTCAATCGGGACATATGCCAATCTCTTTAGCTGTTATGCATCAGGCGATCGGTCAGGCGTTTGTGGATACATTACATGGAGCATTTTTCATCGCAGCCTGTTGTCTGTTAGCTGCCGCTGTACTTGTTGGCTTCCTCTTCCAACAAAAGAAGCCTTTCCAGGAAAAAGGTGCGATTCCATCTGAAGAGCATAAAGTACGTGAGGTTACTCCTCCTACAATTGAAGTATAGGTCACGACAACAACAGCCTACTGGGGATGTCGTGTGACATCCCCGGAGGCGTCAGTTTCACGATACTTCCTATTGTCATATCTTCACTAATGATCGATCTATGCTGGCGATGGTTGGCCTCCCCGCCAAAACCATTGATAGCTCTAGCTCGATCCGCAGCATCTCCAGGATCTGATGTACCCCTTCAGATCCCCCAACGGCGAGGCCCCAGAGCGCGGGCCTCCCGATGAGCACGGCGCGCGCTCCCAATGCCAGGGCTTTGAGCACATCTGTTCCCCGCCGTATCCCCCCATCCATGTACACTTCGCACCGACCCGCGACCGCCTCTACTACCTCCGGTAGCGCTTCAATGCTTGCCAGCGATCCATCAAGCTGACGCCCCCCGTGATTGGAAACGACGATCCCTTTGATCCCTCGCTCAACGGCGATCTGCGCATCTTCAGCGGTCAGCACTCCTTTTAAAATGATAGGCAGCGAGGTGATCGACAATAACCAGTCTACGGTTTCCCAGGAGACCACCATTGGCTCTAAAATATAGCTGTCCGTCTCTTCTTCTGGCGGGAGATTGGCCGCTCGCTGATTCACCGGTAATGTAAATTTGTTGCGCACATCCCGTTCCCGCCTCCCGAGGCGCGGGGTGTCAGCGGTGAGGACGATGGCGCGATATCCGACCTCTTCAGCCCTTTTCACGAGCGATCTGGCGAGCTCAAGATCACGGTGCATATAGAGCTGGAACCATAATGGGCCGCTGGCCGCCTGGTGAATCTCTTCCATTGTCCGACTCGAATAGGTGCTGGCAACCATTAAAGTTTTCGCGAGGCCGGCCCCCGCTGCGGTGAGTGTCTCGCCCTCGGGACGAGCCAGGCCATGATAGGCTGTGGGAGCAATCAGGATGGGCAGACTGACAGGAATTCCAAGCACACCTGTGCTTAAATCCAGGGGAGTCGCATCAACCGCGATCCTGGGACGAAGCCTGATACGCTCAAAGGCCGCGCGATTGGCCCGCAAGGTGACTTCATCATCACTGCCTCCCTGGTAATAGTCCCAGGCGGTCGGCTCCATTCGCTCTTGCGCTAACGATTCATATTCGCTTACATTCACCGGCTCCATATGGCACCACCTTTCTTATACGTCTCCTATCGTGGTTTCTCTAAAAAAAGTATATCATTCAAATAGGGTGAAATCGATGTATTTCGCAGTGCTTGCCCTGAGAAACATAGGCTCAATCTTGACAAAAAGTAATTTTTAATCCTTTTCTTAAAAAGGGTCCTCAACAAGGAGAATATTGTATGAGCAAGCAAAATGAATAAAACCGATCGTTTATTAGCAATTGTGCTGGAATTGCAGCGCAAGGAGCGACAGCGGGCCGAGGATTTAGCGGAAACATTTGAGACGAGCAAACGCACAATCTATCGCGATATTCTGGCTTTATGTGAGGCTGGTGTTCCAATTATCTCGGTGCCGGGACAGGGCTACTCGCTTATGAAAGGATATTTTTTGCCCCCATTGGGCTTCACGACTGACGAGGCCACGATGTTGCTGTTAGGAAGCGATTTTATGGCGCAAAATTTTGACGCGCAATATCGCGCGGCCTCCGAGTCTGCAATGCGTAAGATCGAGAGTATTCTACCTGAGATGCTGCGTAACGATGTGCATTATTTGCAGAGCACTATTCACTTCTTTGGGACAATAAGCGCTTCTAATGTTAGTGAGCACGAGAAGCTACGACAATTACGCCGTGCGCTGCTTGACCGCAATACTGTGCGCTTTTGTTACCATACACGCCATCGCCACAATGAGCAAAACACTTTGCTCACACGAGAAGCTGATCCATACAGCTTAGCCTATTTCCTTAATGCCTGGCACCTGGTTGCCTATTGCCATATGCGTCAGGATATGCGCAACTTTCGCCTTGACCGTATAGAAAATCTAGAAGTTTTGTCACAAACATTCACGCGACCAAACAATTCCAGGTTGGATCAGAACAGGCGGGGGCAATCCAGAAATATGACGGTGCGCGTGCTCTTCGATCAGGAGGTCGCTCGTTGGGTACGCGAAGAACGCTTTTATTATGTCACAGGTGAGGAAGAAACAAAGGATGGTTTACTGGTGACCTTGAAGATCCGTCAGGAAAGCGAAATTATGCAATGGCTGCTGAGCTGGGGAGGCCGCGTCAAGATACTAGAACCAGCTTCGCTCCGAGAACAACTGGCTAAAGAAGCTCGGGCCATGCTCGAAAATTATCAGATTGAGAGCAATTTTCTAACGTAAAAACGCTGCTGACATACTGTTGTCACTCCTATAAAGTACACTACTGGTATAGATACACGAAAGATGTCGCCGAAATGTCTGATGAGCGTCATCATAACAAAAAAAGGAGAAACTCGATGCCTACTATACCAGTTCTTGATTTTCTGGTTTTCTATGTCTCAGATTTGGATGAATCATTTGCGTACTTTACAGAGAAGCTGGGCTTCGCGCCAACTTCCGAACAGAATGGGTCAGTTTTCCGTGGGTTGCGCGGCAATGATGGGAAGATCGGTTATGGCTTGAATCTGGTAGGTGAGGGGACGCCACCTGCGGGAACGGTGGAGTTATACTTTAAAACAGATGACATTGAGAAATTACATACAGAACTGAGCGCAAAAGGTGCTGGCACAACATCAATTGCTCAACTACCATTTGGCTCAGTCTTCACTGTGCAGTCACCCGATAAGCATGCGCTCTTGATATTACAGTAGCCAGTAAAGCAGTAAGCATATGTGAGTTCTGGATAAGCAGACCGTAAGAGTACTGGAGCTAGATTCTCAACAAGAGGGTACCTGAATGATAGGTACCCTCTTGTCGTGCTTTTTGCGCCATGTAGTATCACCTTTCTTATACGTCTCTTCTCTCCTCTTAAAAACCTGATAACAAGGCAGAGCATCTGAGATTCCCCTTGCTACCATGATCGATACAGTAATATTATCTATAGAAGAAAAAATCGCCGTAAATACCTCCATATTTACAAAAAGGGGAAGAGCCATGACAGAAACCAGTAATATTTGGACTGGCAAAGCCGCCAGCTATGATCGAGCGCGTCCGAAGGCGCCACTGGCTTTGCTTGATCTGCTGACACAGTTAATTCACCTGCCTCATCCTACCCTGGTAGTGGATCTGGGCAGCGGGACCGGATTGTCAACCGCGATCTGGGGTGATCGAGCCAAGCAGGTAATCGGGATCGAACCCAATGCCGATATGCGGAGAGAGGCCATCCATAAAGCCGAGGCCCTTCCTTATGCCTCGCATATCGAGTATCGAGAGGAGCTTGCTCATCAGACGGGCCTGCCTGATGGATGCGCGGATATTGTCACTGCTGCTCAATCGTTTCATTGGATGGAACCAACCACCACGCTGACAGAGATCGCCAGGATTCTCCGATCCGGAGGACTCTTTGCAGCCTATGACTACGATTCGCCGCCAGCAATCCATTGGGAGCTTGATCAGCTCGCTCAAGAGGTAGGCGTGCGCTTAGTAAATCTTGTCCGGGAGCGTGGACTACCTCCCACTCTCAAGATCTGGCCGAAAAACAAATCTCTCGATCCCTTGCGCGAGAGTGCCCAATTCCGCTTCACCCGTGAAGTATTTTTGCATCAGATCGAGTATGGAGACGTGGCGCGATTCCTTGAGATGATGCGGAGCAATGCATTTAGCGATCAGTTCCAGTTTACCAACCAGGAGATGGGTTTGGATCGCCTCAGTAGTGCTGCGCTTCAATATCTTGGATCTGAACCCGTTTCCTGGTATTTTAGTTACCGGGTCCGCATCGGGATCAAGTGAGGGTAAGGATGTAAAGAGACTTGTTCCTCTTCGTCTGGGACCTCTATAGGCAAAGGAGAATTGAAAAGGCATCGATGAGTGCTGCTGAATAGTGGGCCCTGGCCCAAGGAGCAGGCGAGATGCAAGTAGACAATCAAAAAAGAGGGTACCTGACACTCAGGTATCCTCTTGTGGCGTAAGATGCTAAGCGTAAATGTTGCTCGCTAGATTACGCCTGCTCGACGTTTGGCTGCTCGGGCTGCTGCTCTTCTTTGGGGGCCGCAGGAGTCTCCTGTGCGTTGCCGATGATGCCAAGCAGTTCAGTACGAGCACGCTCCAGGAAGGATCGAAGCTGTCCCTGTCGCTCCTGGTTCCCAAATGAGCTGCGAGCCGCGATCGCGAAGAGACGCATTACTTCACCAGCGGTGCTGCGCAGAACCTGCTGCTCAGGTGTGAAGTCTGGGCGTCCGAAGCCGCGTGGGCCACCAAAGCCGCCGAAACCACGTCCGCGTGGACCTCCGAAGCCACGGCCCCACGGACCGCGACCGAACCCGCGCGGCCCTTCAAATCCACGACCGCGACCCCACGGGCCCTCAAACTGCTCACCACCCCACTCTCCACGGGGACCATGATGTCCGTGATGGCGAGGGCCACCGGAATGGGGGCCATGATGTCCATGCTCTTGATCCTGCTCTTGCTGCTGCCAGGGGAAACCCTGCTCTTCTGAGTAGTTATTGTAACCTTGAAACATATCGTTATTTTCTCCTTTTTTCTTTACGATATATCGCATTCACCAATGATAACGTTACGATATATCGTCTTATTCCCATTTACGATATATCGTAAAGAAAGTTGTAAAATTGGGAGGGAGTTCAGAAATCGCTATTTTTCTACGCTTGCTTCGGATAGAGCGTCTGCGATAACCTCTGGCTGTGGAGCTCTCCTCAGCTTCAAGAAAGGGATGGAGCCTGTGGTAGAGGCCCAGGAGCCCACGATAATCAAGAGGAATCCTACCACCGTTCCAATGGTAAGCGGCTCCTGTAGAATCGTCACGCCTAGCAGAACCGAGACGGCAAGATTCACATAGGTGGTGACACTTCCACGACTCGAACCCACTTCGGCAATCAGCGCGAAAAAGGTCGGAAGAGCTAAAGCAGTACAGATCACACCGAGAATTAGCAGGCTGACCAAAACACCAGCACTGGGAATACTGCCTGGAAGCCGCGTCGCGATAAATGGCAGCAGCACGATTGTTGTGATACTGCATTCGGCGGCGGCGACACCAATTCTCGGCAGCTCTACCAGTGGCTGGTGCTTGAGCATTATCGCTACAACTGCGTACCCGACAGCGGCCAGAAGAATCATTCCGGCACCAAACCAGAGCTGGCTATCCCCTCCGACATCAAAGCCAAGCAATACAACTAAGCCGATCATCCCTACAAGCAGGCCGATCATCCGTAGCCCGGTAACCTGCTCACTTTTATCAAAGCCAAGCGCGAAAATCGCCACCAGAATTGGATTGACTCCGATCAATAAGCTGGCGAGTGAGGATGCGACATGCTGCTCTCCATAGGAGATTAAGAGAAATGATCCAACCATATGAACCATCGAGAATAATAAGATGATCGGCCAGTGTTTGAAAAGGGGTCTCAGGGTTTTTTGGAAGGCGGCCATCGGTAACAAAACCAGCGCAGCAATGATCGCTCGGGCAAATACCACGACGGAGGGGTCCAGTTCGAGTACAGCAATTTTGATAAAAAAATACGGGATGCCCCAGAATATGGACATAGCGATAAAAAGTATCCAGCCTTTGCGAGTCATACATGCTCCTAAATCCGACTTGGTTTTCTGAGAGAAATATACTGCCTCACTAAAAAAACGTAAGTATGAACGCAGTATATAACAAAGGGCTGGCAATTTTCCTGTTCCATATTCTAAAGGGCTTCAGTGATCCGGCTCTTATCGGTGTGATCAAGCTCAAGAGGAAAGATGCGGAGGAGGTGTGCAAATAATAGACCACTAGAGGGATTGATCCAGGCCGCCCATAGAATACGGGCGACACAGACCACACGACAACTTCAAAAACTATTTTTGCGATAATGGCTCTCTGCCCAATGGACAAGCTCATCACGCAGGATCGATATCCCTTTCTGGAATTGTAGACTATCCCCACCAAACCCGATCCGGACAAAATGATCATATGCGGGCCCGAAAACCGATCCTGGAAGCAGAAGCACTTGCCGTTCTAAAGCCAGATAGCGACAAAAATCTTCTGCCGGGAACGGCAGTTGAATAAACGCGGTATAACCTGCTTGAGGGCACTTCCAGGCCAGCGGTTGACGGAGATGTTGTCCCACCTGGGCGATCGCCTGGGAGAGCAGATCTCTGTTTGCTCGCGCGCCGACCAGACGTGGTGTAATCAGTTCGGTGGCGTGGCGCAACGCGATCTCGGCCAGAAATTCTCCTGGTGTGCTGGAGCACATCGTTGAATAGTCGCGAGCCTCGTTCACCCGTTTTACAAGCGCATGGTTCCGGCTTCCCAACCATCCAATACGTAAACCACCAAGCCCCCATGGCTTCGCCATGTCTCCAACGCAAACCACATTCTCGGCTACATCGATAATTGAGGGGATCGGCGCATCGTCCAAAGCAATCGGGCGAAAAATTTCATCATTAACGACCAGGGCTCCAACACGATCCGCGATCCGCGCAATCGCGAGCATCTCTTCAACCTGTAATATTGAACCCGTAGGATTATGAGGATGAACCAAATAAATCAGGCGCGTTTTTTCATCGACAAGGTGCGCTAATCGTTCGGGATCTGGCTTCCAATCGTCTTCCAGCCGCAAAGGCAGTCTGCGGATCTCAAACCCCAGTGCGCTGGCAACCTCAGATAAATGTTCGTAGCAGGGCTCTTCCACCACAATATTCGCGCCTGGTTCGACCACCGACCAGGCTAAAAGAAAAAGTGCCTCGCTGGCACCTGTTGTAATCTGAATATCTTCCGTTTTCAGCGTTGTATAAAGAGAAGAAATTGCCCTGGAGAGCCGTTCACTCCCAGCACACTCAATATACCCCAGGCTCAAATCAAGATAACGCTCCGTCGCTCCTTCGCCTTCCAATGCAAGCAACTCCCTTGTCGGGACATCATATGGGCTACTCGCGGTGAGATTGAGTACCCCTGGAGCGATTTCAAATTCCATAAACCACCGCTCAAGACGAAACGGAGACAGAGGATGAGGCGGCATCAATATTTCCTTTCTGGAATAATTGCAGAGTCTTTTTTTAAAGAAAAAAGGATGTGTCTACTGAATAATACGAAAGGCCCCTATATTAAGCATCAGCAATTCTGCCGGGAAAACATATGTTTGGCTTATTAAGTATAGAGATTCCCCGAGAAGGTAACACGTTTGAGAGATACGACATTAACAGACTTACACTAAACATACTGAAGCGGGTACAATTTAGCAAGCAAATGGGGATGAGTACCAGATCTTCCCGTCAAAATCGAGGGGAACGGGTAGATAAAAGTATAGCAATCTAGAAAATGCCTTTTATCCTTGATATAATGGGAAAAATGTATTGTTCTTTGGTCATAGAGTCCACCCTACCAAAGGAATGCTTTGGCAGAATCGCAATGGTGCTGATAACTTCCGGTTATAGAAAATCAGGAGGTTTCTTTCTCTGCTACTTTTTCCTGGTCCAGGCATGTTCTCTAGACGCTCAGGAAAATTGTAAGCGAGGGAAAATGCACTGTTATCTTTGTTTTACAGAAACTGGTAACGTATCCCGCCCAGCCATGGGCCTCTGCTCGGCATGTGGGACAGGCATTTGTGAGCGGCACCTGATTGTTATAGCCTCAAAGCCTGTTGTAGGTATGGTTAGCCAGATCGCCAGACGGCATATCTATTGCGCCTCCTGCTATGGTCAGCAAGCCTCTCCATACTCAAATCCCCCACGATCCCGACAAATGGCGAAAGCATCCCCGTGGGCGACCTGGTGGAAACGCATTCAGGGAAAACAGGAATACGCCTTAATGGAGCCTGAAGAGGCCCTTCGGCTGGTCGAAGAGTACCTAAAAAAAACGAAAGCCTAAATCGTAGGCGGTTGATCCACCAAACGTAACGGTGTTTTCCCACCTCGCCATCACTTACTTGTAGATCGGGTCACGTATGGACTCGATCTACGCCGTCTCACCTCCCTTTGATCACCCCATTCCTTGCTTTTCCCAACAGACTCACTCGCGGCTTACCTGTAGGCCTGGGTAATCTTCGACTCTTATTGAAGGCCCCCCCTCTCCTTATACTTGCACCCCGAAATGTGTCTTTAAACCCAAGTGGGTCGCCTCCTCTATCCAAACGCGGTAAAGAGTAATTATCGACGTACAGTTTAAGA
>CAXTTV010000137.1:0-656 GCA_964247295.1 uncultured Ktedonobacteraceae bacterium
GGGGAATCTCTCCCCTCTCCATCATTACACGTGTATTAGTTTGGCGATGCCGGGGTCTGCCGGTTCGGCGATGGTATGCCGCACAAAGAGGATGGCGTCAAATTTCTCGGGTAAGATGCCGGTCAGATACTCTCCACCCAGTTGGGAGCGCTGCGCTTCGTTGTCGCTGTACGATCCCCCAGCAAAATATTCATTGAAGGGATCAAAAAGCCAGATCTCGTTGGGATTGCTGCTGCTGCGACCCCGCAGGGGGAACCAGAGCTGATTCATTCCAAGCTCGCTGAGCTTTGTTGCCAGACTGGATTTTGTCGGGCCAGATTTGGTGAAGTTCCTGAAGTCTTGTTTGTCCTGATCAAAGGCGCGAAACTGGCCTGAGTAGAAGTCTGTACCAACCACGAAGTAGGCTTCTCCCAATTTGTCAGCGATCATCTGGCCGCTGGAACGCGTGAATGGTAGTGAATAGCCTCGCCCAACATGTTGATTGTGGGCCCAATAGATGCCTTTGCTATTGGCACCCTGAATATCGAGGATCGCCAGCGTGTTGCTCGCCAGTCGGTTCTCACGGGGATTTCCTTGCTTCAGACTATCGGTGAAACTTTTCCCATATTTGGCCCACATTTTGTTATTAAGATAATAGAAGGTAATCGGATTCGTGG
>CAXTTV010000137.1:682-13212 GCA_964247295.1 uncultured Ktedonobacteraceae bacterium
TGTCGATATAGGTGAGAAGATTCCCGTAGAGCAGCCGATTGAAACGAGCCTCGCGCGTCTGTCCATCTGTGGGAATAGAGGCGTCAAGTTTTTTTACTGCCTCACGCATATGGCTTTTTAAGCCGCTGATTTTTGCCTGAACCGTCTCCTCTGTGAGCCCTTTTTGTTTATAATACGGGCCATTAAGCGTAAGCAACTGATCAAACTCCGCGCCATCGTGGCGAATATCCGTCAGGGCCGCCTCTACCATATCTGTTTTGGGCAGTTGCGGTTCCAGGGCATCGGTCACGCCTTTCCATCCTTGGGCGTCGGCACCATAGAAATGTACCATATCGTCGGGGTGCTGCCGATTCCACTCTCGCAGCCAGTCCAGAAGTTTTACATAATCTACACCGGTCCAGGCGGCGACAAAGGGCCGTAATGCCTGCTGTGGCGTTCCTTTCCCCTGGGTAATATATTGATCAACGGCAACTGAGTCACCGATCTCAGCTTCAATGGTGATAAAACGGTACCCCTTCTGGCTTACAAGATACTCGACCAGACGGTTGCGCAATTTATCAAAGTCCTGCGTGCCATGGGTTGCCTCGCCCAGACCGACGATCCGTTTATTGTTAAAAGTGGAGCCAAAGCGCTCTAAATCGCTAAAGCTGCTCCCCATCTCCTGTGATTGAATGGGATCAACCTGACTTTTAAGCCATTCCACCCGGCGGTCGCCGCCCTGTTGCATATCGTACGCCATTGTTTTCGTCGCTGTCTGTTCCGCCAGCATATTTTTAGCTTGCGCGACACCTGTTTGTATGAACAGTGGACATAAGATCCCAGTTAGCAGGACGCTTAGCAGGGGTGTCAACAGCCTGCTCTTTGTTCGCATCATCATCATTTTCTCCAACCGATTACTCATTGATGTATCGGAATGTTATTCGTACCGCAGAGCTGTAATTGGATCCTGCCGCATCGCTTTTAGTGCCGGGAAGGTGCCTGCCAGCAGAGCCAGCAGAGTGATCCCGAAAATCACTGGGAGAAATGTTGTTGGAGGAAAGGCCAGAGGCGTAAAGTCAGGAAGAGTATCCTGGAATGTTTTCCCAATGACCCGGTTAGTTGCTAGACCCAGAATCATCGCCAGTAGTATCCCCAGAATGCTTCCCCATAGGCCGATCAACCCGGCCTCGACCGCGAAGAGGCCAAAGACGCTGCCGCTCCGCATGCCCAGCGCTTTCAGCAGCCCTACTTCTCGCGTTCTTTCGGTCACAGCCATGTATAATGTGTTTACAATTCCAAAGGCGGCTACGAAGATAGCGATCAGGCTGAAGAGCGAGAGTCCCGTCTGAATCTGCTGAATACTGGCGACCGCGCCTTGTAGTAGAGCCTGGTATCGGCTAACAGAGAGTCCTTTATTTTGTAATGCCTGCTCTACCGCTTTCTCTTCAGCGAGGGAAAGACCGGGCTTGAGGAGCACATCGGTGGAGGTAATCGAGAACTGTAGATCGGAAATGCCACTGGATTGCCAATCATTGATGTTTTTGGCCGTATTATAATTAATGAAGACCTGCCCTCCGAGCCATAATGAATTCGCGAGCACCGACCGTATAACAAATGGGTATGTTTTTGTCTGTTTTAACTGATCTTGAAAAGTTATGGTGATCTGTTTTCCGAGCGCATCTTCTGGCGATTTAAATCCCAATGGTGCCAGATACGCGGAGCCCAGCGCTAGAGCGTTTTCTGAGGTTCCTGTATCAGCCAGATGTCCTGTCTGTGTTCCAAACTGCATCGTTGGGACAAAACCCGTAACGCTGGCCTTATACCTGTTATTGCCATAAGCAATATATTGGGGATTAGCGTACATAGACGGGACCACTTTGACAACGTTGGGTGTCTGGCGGATTGCATCGAGATCGTTCGCCTGAAGCGGCTTGAAGCCAAATTCCGTAGTTGTGGGATCGTATTTCTCGGGCTTAAATCCAATTCCGTTGGTGACTGTGGAGCCGCCGCCCGCGCTCCAGGCCACCCGAAGTGTATCAGGTACCTTCAATAGGGCTGTCTGATCTGTGATGTAACTTTTAAAGCCCTCACCGAGGGCGGAGGTGAGCGTAAAGGTAAATGCTCCCACCACGATAGCCACAATCGTCAAAATAGTGCGTAGCCTGGATTGGATGAGATTGCGATTGGCAGTTCCAATAATATCAAAAAACTTCATGTCCTGAGCTTTCCTCTCTTTTTAGTCCTTGGCGATCTGACCATCAGCGATAATAATGTGGCGTTGAAACAATCTGGCAAACTCCATATCGTGAGTGACGACAATCAACGTCAGGCCGCGCTCACGATTGATGCGAAAGAGGAATTCGATAATCTGTTTTCCCGTGGCCGAGTCCAGGTTTCCGGTCGGCTCATCGGCAAAGAGAATCTTTGGCTCTCCCACCAGGGCGCGGGCGATCGCGACTCGCTGTTTTTGACCGCCTGAAAGATCCGTGGCTTTGTTGCGCGCTTTGTCTGCGAGATTTACATAGTCGAGCGCTTGCATCCCAAGCGCGTTTCTTTGTTTTGGTGAGAGCCCGCGAATTTTCAGGGGCATGAGAATGTTATCGAGGACGCTAAGTCGGGGAAGCAAGAAGAATTGTTGAAAGATAAAACCAAAGGACTCGCTACGCAATTGGGCCAGCTTTTTCTCCGAGAAATGGGAGGTATCCTGACCATCGAACCAGATCTCGCCCGATGTCTGGCGATCCAGGCCAGCGATAATATGCATTAATGTGGATTTGCCCGAGCCGGACTTGCCAATGATCGCGAGATTCTCGCCACGTTGGATATTCAATGAGACGCCGCGCAACGCTTGAAACTCTTCCGGCGGCTTCCCGTATGTTCGTGTGAGATTGTGTATGCGAATGAGTGGTTCAGAAATGTTCTGTGTGGGGTTGAGATAATTCCCCTGGGGAGTAAGATCCCCTCTCGTCTGACCGGCGGGGTGAGGAGAGGAGTTGGGCAGTCCTGGATTATACATGATAGATTTCTCGCTCTTCTTGTGTATTGCAAAGATATGTTCAGACACCTCTAGCGACAGAACCACGTTTTCACAACAGTCAGCGTTGCTCATCAATGGTCTATCCTTTTGTGATTATGAAGAAGAAGAGGATATGCTACAATTACAATCAGGCAACAACTGGTAAACAACTAGGCGACAACTTCAAAAATAGTGGCAAAGTAATGAATCCAAACTATGTATTAAAACGTGAGCGCGAGTTGCGAGGATGGTCACAGGCCCGACTGGCGGAACTACTCGGAACCGAGGCCGTGACAATTGGGCGTTGGGAGCGAGGAGTCTCCTTCCCCTATCCCCACTTTCGTGAAAAGCTCAGTGTAATTTTTGGGAAGAGTATGCAAGAATTGGGACTGATCTTCCCCGAAACAAAGGAGCAGTCGGTCGTGCTCCCCTCAGTTGCGGACGTGAGACCGGTGTATGATCCAGCGATGCCATTACCATTACCCCAGCCGCTCGTGGGACGTGAAAAGCTTCTCTCCGTGGTAGAGCAACAGCTCTCTGCAAGTGCTGGGGGAAGCTTTATCACATTATATGGTCTGCCTGGAGTGGGAAAAACCAGCCTGGCAATTGATATAGCTCAAAGGGCGTCGTATACTGAGTCATTTTCTGATGGAGTGCTCTGGGCTGGTCTGGGCCCTCATGCCAACCCGCTCGCGCATCTCAGTCGTTGGGGCAGTCTGTCAGGCGTACAACCGGATGAACGTTCTCCGCTGAAACGTCCCGAAGAGTGGGTGCGAGCTTTGCGGACAGCTATCGGCAAGCGGCGTTTCCTGATTGTGCTTGATGATGTTTGGGAAAGCAGCGACGTGCTTTCCCTTCAGATCGGTGGGCCTGCCTGCGTTTATCTGATCACTACGCGCTTCCCGCAGCTTGCTCTGCTCTTTGGAAATGATGGAGCAGTCGCCGTTCCTGAGCTTTCAGAAGATGTTGGGTGCCGACTCTTGTCGTGGTATGTACCTGAGATGGAGGCATCAGAGCCAGATCTTACGCATGAGCTAGTGCGAGCTGTTGGTGGGCTGCCTCTGGCATTAATGCTTATGGGCAAGCATTTACAGATGCAGGGATATGGTGGTTTACAGCGCCGAAGAAAGGCGACCGCGTTCCGCCTGCGCGACGCTGAAACGCGTCTACATCTGCACCTGCCGCAATCCGCACCCGAAGCTTTTCCCAGCCTGGGTATGGAAGCACACGTCTCCTTACAATCAGTGATTGCCGTCAGCATTGAGCTCTTGCCTGAAGCTATCCAGCGGGTCTTCTATGCCCTCTCGGCTTTTCCCGCCAGACCAGGGAGCTTTTCCGAGGAGGCAGCCATTGCTGTATCTGGGGGATCACCTGAAGATCTGGACCAATTATGTGATACCGGGCTGCTTGAGTGCTGGGAACCGCAACGCTATAGCCTTCATCAAACTATTGCTGACTACGCCCGCATCTATCGGCGGGAGAACACAATGGTTGGACGCATGGTCACTTATTATAGAAATTATATTCAGCAGCATGCAGGAAACGAGGAAGTGCTGGAGCGTGAGATGTCGAACATTCTGCACGCTCTCAGTATCTCGCAGGACCAGACAATGCTGTTAGAACAGATGCAAGCCATTCTGCTCCTGGTGCCCTATCTATCGAGAAGAGGGCTCTCTGGTCTGATCTCTCCGTATCTTCTTCAGGCATATACAGCAGCAAAAGAGCAAGGGAATGATCAGATGCTTGTGGATATTTTGCTTCACCTGGGAGAAGGAGCGATCTGGCAGGGGGAGCAGATTCAAGCTGAACACTATCTGCAAGAGGGGCTGGCAGTGGCTCGGGCAAACAATGGTGAGGATAAGATAAGTGCGTTGCTCTCCCTGCTCGGTTTTACAATGATGCAGCGAGGAAAATATCTGGAAGCTCAACAATATTTACATGAGGGATTATCGCTGGCGCGGCAAGCCCGCCATCATGAGCGGTGTGCTAATATTCTACGGCACCTTGGCCTCGTTGCTTTGGAGCAATCTTCTTTTGAGGTGGCGGAAACCTACTTTCAACAAGGGCTGATCTGCGCGCGGGAGGCCAGAAGTGTTGAGCACCAGCTCAAAATCTTGATGAATCTTGGCATGGTTGCTAGCTTTCAATGCGAGTTTCATCAGGCTGAGGAATGGTATCGTCAGGTACAGCCGCTTGCGCACCAGATGAAATCGCTTGACTGGATTACTGCCCTCCAGAATAATCGTGGGCAGCTTGCTAGACGGTCAGGAGATTATGAGCAGGCTCATCGCTACTTTGATGAAGCGATTTCTTATGCCCAACGTTCGGGAAACGGTTTTCTTCATAGCCTGGCCCTGTTGTATCTGACTGATCTGGAGATTGAGCAACAGCAGTATTTACAGGCCGAGGCCCATTGTCGGGAAGGACTGAAGATTGCTCGTGATCTGGAGCTGACCGAGGTGATTGTACAACTGCTCACAAGTCTGGGAAAGGCGTCTGTTGCCCAGGGAAACAATACTCAGGCCCAGCAGGCGTATCAGGAGGCAATTGAGCTCGCACAGAAGCTAGACGCTTCTCCTCTTTTAATAACTGCCTTGTATAATCTCGGCACACTTTTTCTCGATGAGCAGCGCTTGGATGAAGCTGCGGTCATTTATGATCAGCTTCTGGCCTTTCCCGGAGGTCAAAATGCTTCCTCTTTTGGAAGGATGCTTCAGGAAAAGCGAGAGGGGATCACAGCCAGACAAAAAAGTATGAAGGACAACCGTTTCCTATAATGGATGTGGAAAAACTGTGCGATAATCATATCAGGTATAGTTTTACTCAACGAAAGCCCGATATCTCTGGCTGAAATAGGGCCAGAGATATTTTTGAAAGGATAGATAGATGTTTGCCCACGATTTAGGGGAAGGTGCGTCGTTACAGATTCTGGAGTTGCGTCATGCCCCTGTTTTCTGAAATTCGTGCGTGAGAATCGTGCCTACCTGGGGGAATGGCTCGGGTGGGCGAATCGGATAGATAGCGAGGAAGATACTCAGGCGTTTATCAAACGAGGTCTGACTCGCTTTGCTGAGGATGGTCTGCCCTGGATAGGGATCTGGCAGGATGATCAGATGGTCGGTGGGATTCTCTTTTTCCCGGTGGATCAGCGCATTCGCTCTACAGAAGTGGGATACTGGCTTGGCGAGCAGGGAGCGGGCCGTGGCTTAATGACGCGATCTTTGAAAGCGATGTTCCATTATGTATTTGACCTCCTGAACCTCAATCGCATTGGTTTGCAAGCTGATTTCAGAAATACCCGTTCCCGAGCGGTTGCAGAACGATTAGGTTTTACCTTTGAGGGTATTCGTCGTCAGAGCTCGGAGCATGAAGGTCAATTGATCGATATGGCAACCTACTCCTTGTTAGCCGACGAATGGCGAGCGTAATCCGATCAATAAAGACGTACTCACTTTAAGCTGCTTTCCTTGATGCTGGCTTATCCAAGAGTCTCTATTTCTGGTAACATATTCTGGTAACATAAAAGAGCGTTTCGTTTATTTTGTACAGGAAAATAGAGTATTGAGTGAGGCACCCTTATGGCCAATCTTTCACCTTTCCATCTGAATCTGATTGAGGATGTAGGGAACGCGGAGTATCAGACAAAGTATCTGAAACCCATAGGAAGAGATCTGGTTGTATCCGAGGCTGAGCGCGTCGCTCAAGCTATAGTCAGGCAATAGCGAGTTAGGATAATGCCCTGAGATTCGGCGGATAAACCCGCCGGGCTACTGGGTGCCCTACCCGTGAAGATGGTAGAGTGTTGACGCACGCTAAATGTCGGTATATACTGGCGAATAATATACAAAGTATATGGGGTCGATGAAGGGGATGAAGCGCATCGAACGCGGCAGCGAACTGAGGATAGTGGAAGCTCAGTAGCAGAGAAGATGTGCGGGCCACCCTGGAGATCTGTGGATGCCCACCGTTACAAGGGCCTTCTGGTGTCGCTCTAGAGGCGGAGCCGGATGTTGAGTGGGAGTCTTTTTCTGGCTCCAACCGAGGTGGTACCACGGGTTACATTGCTCGCCCTCAGACATAATCTGAGGGCGGGTTTTTTGTTTGTCTTTTATGAAATAGGAGAGGTGAATGATGACTGGTGATGAACTACGACAATCGTTTTTAAGCTTTTTTACCGGGCGCGGCCATGCGTTGATCCCTTCGGTTCCGCTGATGCCGGAGAACGATCCTACGGCCCTGTTTATCAGTGCGGGGATGCATCCCCTGGTGCCCTACCTTCTGGGCGAGAGTCATCCTTTGGGAAAACGGCTGACCAGCATACAAAAGTGTCTGCGCACCGACGATATCGAGGAAGTTGGGGATGTCAGCCATAATACCTTTTTCGAGATGCTGGGCTTCTGGTCGCTTGGCGATTATTGGAAGCAAGATTCGCTGCGCTGGACGCTGGACTGGTTTACGCGGGTGCTGGGTTTGGAGCAGGAGCGGATCTCAGTGACTGTTTACGCGGGTGATAGCGATTCTCCCCGCGATGATGAGGCCGCCGAGGTCTGGCTGGGCCTGGGGATTCCACAGGAGCGGATCTATTATCTTCCTAAAAAGGATAACTGGTGGGGGCCCGCCGGCCAGACCGGTCCCTGTGGACCCGACTCCGAGCTTTTCTATGATACCGGTCTCCCCAAACATGGTCCAGATTGCCAACCGGGCTGTAGTTGCGGCAAATACATAGAGATCGGCAATAATGTCTTTATGCAGTATAACAAAACGTCCGAGGGCACCTTTGTGCCGCTCAAACAGCGGAATATTGATGTGGGGCTGGGCCTGGAACGTACCCTCTATGTGATCTCGGGCACCGAAAACGTCTATACAACTGATCTGTTTGTACCAATTGTACAGCGTACTCAAGAACTGTATCGAGATCAACAAGGGAAGCCCACTCTTGCCCCCGATCAGGAGCAGCGACTCCTCCACATTATTGCCGATCATCTGCGCGCCGCCACCTTTTTGATTGGGGATGGAGTGGTCCCCAGCAATGTAGAACAGGGGTATATCTGCCGTCGCCTGATCCGTCGGGCTGTCCGTTGTGGGCATGAGCTGGGTATCCCTGGATCTTTCACGGCTGAGGTCGCGCGTGTAATTATTGCCCGTTATGAATCAACCTATCAGGAACTGGAAGGGCGACGCGAGACTATTTTAACCGAGCTGACACGCGAGGAGGAGCGGTTCGCGCGAACGCTGGCCCGTGGCCTTAAAGAGTTTCAGAAGTTGGAAGAAGGGATACGTCAGCGCGGGGAAACGATCGTGCCAGGTGAGGCAGTATTCCACCTTTTCGATACCTTTGGCTTCCCCGCGACATTAACTGCGGAACTGGCTCAAGAGCATGGATTACAGGGTGATCTGGATGGTTTCAATAGTCTCTTCAAGCAGCATCAGGAGCGATCTCGGCAGGCCAACCAGGGAAGGTTCGCCGGCGGGTTGGCGGATCACAGTGAGCGCACCACACAACTGCATACCGCGACCCATCTGCTCCATCAGGCCCTGCGGGATGTGCTGGGCACGCACGTCAGTCAGAAGGGTAGTAATATCACAGCGGAGCGGTTGCGTTTCGACTTCTCGCATCCCAGGAAGCTCACCAAAGAAGAGGTGGGTCAGGTTGAAGAGATTGTCAATCGGCAGATGCAGCGGGATCTTCAGGTAACTATGGAAGTGATGCCTTTGCAACAGGCGCTAGATGGAGGTGCGCTGGCCTTTTTCGGCGAACGCTACGGGGATCTCGTCAAAGTCTACAGCATTGGAGATTACTCAAAAGAGGTTTGTGGTGGTCCCCACGTGCAGCATACCGGCGGCATGGGAAGGTTTGGCATCACAAAAGCTGAATCCATCGGCCAGGGCATTCAGCGTGTTCGTGCCAATATAAATTGACATAAAAATAATCTTAGAAGGATAGAGATATCGCATCCCTATCCTTTCTTTTGTCATGTTAATTACCTGTATACACCACAGTGGAAATGGATAAGAAGAGCAAGGTAGAAGAAGTTTTTTTGAGCCCGAAAGAGTATACTCGATTGAGTTGGGGAGGTTTCCCCTGCGGATACACATTGAAACTATACCTTCCTATAGTTAGAAAGGATAAGATCAATATGTTCACAAAACTTGGTACCGTTCCTGTTGGCGTCAGAGATCAAGACAGAGCCCTCGATTTCTATACGACTAAGCTTGGTTTTGAAAAGATAAGCGATCTGCCGATGAGCGAGACTGAGCGCTGGATTGAAGTCGCGGTTCCTGGTACAGAGACGCACATTACGTTGGGACTGCGCGGTCAGAGCGGCGGCGACAGAACTGGCATGACCGGCTACGTTTTGAATACTGATAATATGGAAGAGACCTGCGCTACACTTAAAGCTCGTGGAGTCACCCTCACCCAGGAGCCGTCTACAGAGCCCTGGGGCAAATGGGCTACTTTCAAAGATCTTGATGATAACGAATTCGGCATCTGGGCACCCGCTTCATAAATTTCCTCTCATCCCTGGGCCGTGTGTGCTCCATCCAATGCTTTTAAGGAACGTCGATAGACTGGTTCGTGATGCGAGGTTTCGCCTGTTGGTTGAAACCCCGCGCTGGTGGGGAGATGTTGCGCGTATGCATTATCTATTCTTACTGAGCCTTCAGATAGATTAAGTGTGCTCTATAGCACTGTAGCACATTATTTGGCATAGAACTTGCTTTTTGCATATATCGAGGGATGTGTGTGCTATGCCGCACACTTTTCCTGGGCAAGGTAGGCCAACTGATATTTGGGTAAGGAGGCTCCCATGTTATTTTCAATGAGGCGTTCTTTACGATTTTGCACCATCTGTATTATGCTCCTGAGCTTATGTTCTCTGTTTTTTCAGTCTTCTAGTGCGAGGGCCGCAGGTTCAACCGTTCAGGTCTGGCTGACGACCAGTGATGGAAGTAGCCAGCTTGCGCAACAGTCCGATATTCCCTTTGGGGGGAATACTGGTAATGCCTCAACGATCCGGGTGAATGAGTCAAAGACATTTCAGCAGATGACGGGCTTCGGGGCTGCTGTAACCGACTCTTCCGCCTGGCTGATCAACAATAAGATGAATGGTGATCAGCGTAATGCTTTAATGCAAAAGCTTTTTGATTCCGGTCGGGGAATCGGGATGAGCTTTGTACGTATTCCGATGGGGGCGTCAGACTTCTCAATCAACGGTCCCTATTCCTACGATGATCTTCCAGCGGGGCAGCGCGATCCTGATCTCACGCACTTCTCGATTGATCATGACCGGGCCTATATTCTGCCGGTGCTCAAACAAGCCCATTCCTTAAATTCCAATCTGACATTTATGGCGAATCCCTGGAGCCCACCAGCCTGGATGAAAACCAATGATTCAATGATTGGCACAGGGAATGGTTCGACTGGAACGCTAAATGGATCTGATTACGGTTCGCTGGCCCAGTATTTTGTGAAGTTTATTCAGGCGTATCAGGCGCAAGGGGTTCCTATATTCGCGGTGTCGCCAGTAAATGAGCCCGAGTACCCGCCGAGCAATTATCCTGGCTTATATTTGTCAGCTAATGATGAGAGCTCATTTATTAAGAATAATCTAAGTCCGGCGCTGGCGAATGCTGGCTTATCCACGAAGATCCTCGGCTATGATCATAACTGGGACGATCCCAATTATCCTCTGGCCCTGCTGAGCGATCCCACGACGCGTAATGATCTCGCCGGGATCGCATGGCATTGCTACTCTGGTAGCCCCACGAACATGACACGTATCTACACATACGCGCAGAATGTTGGGGCCTATGAGACCGAGTGCTCAACGGGAGCGGCGGTCGCGCCCATCTCCACCGCTGATCTTTTGATGCAATCCGTCCAGAATTATGCGAAGACCGTCGAGCTCTGGAACCTGGCGCTTGATCCTAATCGCGGCCCCCATTCGGGCGGCTGTCCCGATTGTTTGGGAGTCGTGACCATTGATCAGGGAAGCGGCAACGTTACGTATCGCGACGATTATTATCAAGTTGGGCACTATAGCAAATTTGTAGTGCCGGGCGCGTATCGGATCGCCTCGAATTCCCTGGGAAGTCTGGCGGATGTCGCGTTCAAAAATCCCGATGGCTCGAAGGTAGTGGTCGCGCACAACGATGGTTCTAATAGTAGTGACTTTCAAGTTCAGTGGGGCGATCAGGGCTTTAACTATACTCTGCCGGCTGGGGCTACTGTGACCTTTAAATGGAGCGGAACTCAGACCGGAGATAGCGGCCCGCCGATCGGTAGCGTCATCTGGCTACAGGCTACAAATAGTAGCAATTATGTAAGTGCCAGGAATGACCAGAACGGCGCGCCGTTGAAAGCCAGCGAGAACCAGGTTCAGTTGTGGGAGGTTTTCGACGTAGTGGACGCTGGAGATGGTCTGGTTGCCCTGCGATCCCACTCTAACAATAACTATGTGAGTACACGGGTAGACGAAGCAAATTCACCTTTGAAAGCCAGTGTGAATCAATTGCAGGCCTGGGAAAAGTTCCGCTGGCTTCCCCGAAGCAATGGGACCGTCGCTCTGCAATCCGTCCAGAACAACAATTATGTGAGCGCGCGGGCGGATCAAAATGGCGATCCCCTGTTTGCCAGCGTTAACCAGATCCAGGGTTGGGAAGAGTTCCAGTGGGGGCAGGCCGTCTAGCTACATAGCACCTTCTTTCCGAGACGATCATCTTCTGCTGATGGGGATGATCGTCTTTTCAGCTCATTTCTCATCACACCTCTATTGTTTGAGGAGGTATCTTCTCGCCTTCTTGCTCTGTACTTATTTGTTCTCGTCTCAGGGTGGCTGCGATCACCATTCCAGCGGCTGCCAAAATAACGTCTTTCAAAACATACTGCCCTAACAGATTAGGCGCATGGAAAGGACCAGTAAAGAGTTCGCCAGGGAGCAAGACCACAGGTGAGAGGATGCCGATAAGCTCGAAAAGCAGCAACCAGACGCTGATACGCAAGAATTTGCCAGTGAGGAAGCTCAGACCAATGGCACATTCGAGAGTCGCAATGAACACTGCGGAGATGTTCGCGGGAGCCAATCCGAAACTGAGTATCCCCACCGTTTGTGTTGCAATACTTTGTGCAGGACTGACATTCGGGAAAAACTTCAGGATGCCAAACCCAAAGAACACGGCTCCCAGACTGATACGTAGCAGGACAACACTGTACCGTACGAGCCATCGATGAAGACTGGCGTCCACCTTGTCGAATCTGCGATAGAGATCTCTCATTAGAATCCCTCTTTTTTTACCCTTTTGCTCGATATCCATACAGACACACAGAAAAAACTGATATTTCAGGAAGAGAATTGGTCAGGAGCAGGATGTCTACAGGCATTATCATAGTGTCAAGGAGGTACATTTTTCTGCTTGCTTGTTCCTTCTAATATGAGTATACGTTGTAACGAAAAAAGAAGATTATACTATTTATCTCCAATGTTAGTATTGCAGATTTGAATAGTTACGAGTTTCATATATCTCGGTCCTGGTG
>CAXTTV010000138.1:0-6610 GCA_964247295.1 uncultured Ktedonobacteraceae bacterium
TCTGATTAATAGCAAAGGGGTCGTGAAGATCACCGACTTCGGGCTGGCGCGCGGGCGCGACACCGTTACCCTGACCCAATCCAATGTTTTTATGGGTACCGCTTACTATATCTCTCCTGAACAGGCCGAGAGTGGACGCTCAGCCGACACACGCTCCGACTTATACTCTGTAGCTGCGGTCTTATTTGAAATGCTCACGAGTCATCCTCCCTATGAAGGAGAGACGGCGGTCGATATCGTGATAAAACATATGAACGAAAAAGTTCCGTCCGTCTGTCGGCAGCGCCCAGATTTGCCTCAAGATGTAGATATTTTTATGCAACGAGCCCTGGCGAAGTCAGCGCAAGATCGCTATCAGACGCCTAGAGAATTTATTGCGGCACTCGAACAGTTGCAGCAACGTATTCAATCAATGCCCACACCATCCGAAAGACCTCCCTATAAAAAGGAGCAACCGGCCCCAACCGGGCCTTCCACTTCCTCAGCGGAAGGGCAACAGGCCCAATTAACGGTGAGTTCCGACGGTCAGATTATTCCCCTGGCCGGTGAACTTATGGTGGTTGGACGCCACGATCCTATTTTGGGAATTTTCCCGCAGATTAATCTCGCGGATAAAACGGTTGGGAGACGACATGCATACTTGCGCAACCAGCATGGCACCTATACGGTTGAAGACCTCAATGCCCTGAATAAAACAAGGCTAAATGGAGTCATCCTACCGCCACACGAGGAACATCCGCTAAAGAATGGCGATATTCTGCGCTTTGGCAGTGTTGAGGTACGATTCGAGATTTTGTGAACTCGGTCAGGTGTTGAGTTTCGCTATATTGCGGTGTAGGGTCGGCCCTCGTGGTCACCCAAAAAGATTTACCGGGCGACCTGTTACTGGTGGTCGCTCCTGCACATCAGAGGGGTAAATGACATGGGAGAATTTTACGCGGGTATCATTATTGCGGCATTGCCCGTTTCGGTGCCGATTATTATTGTTGCCGGCCTGGTACTTGCCCTGATTGTCGGGCTGGGCGGCATGTGGCTGGCTCGCAGAAATAAAAACAAGCAGGTGGACGCGCCTCCATTGGGGAACGCTGGCGATTGGCAGCGCCAGAACCAGATGCCCGGTCAACCCGGTTCTGGTCCCGGCTGGGGTCAGCCTGACGGACAGCCGGCCCAATGGGGTCAACAACAACAGCAACAGCAGCAGCAGCAACAAGCCTGGAACGGTCAGAGCAATTCAAGTTGGGGAGATCAGAATAATCCAGCCTCCGGGCTGGGAGGCTGGAACGCTTCCGCCAATGTGAACCCTCAGCAACCTGTCTGGGGCCAACAGGGCCAGCAAGCTGCGTGGGGGCAGCAAGGGGTCGATACTTCAACCCCGGCCTGGGGCCAACAGGGCCAGCAAGCTGATGCTCAACCCGTCTGGGGTCAGCAACCGGCGGCTCAGCAGAATCCCCAACCCGTCTGGGGTCAACAGTCAGGCGTACAAAACAACGATCCCTGGAATCAGCAGAAAAGCAGTAGCCCGTCTTGGAATAATTCAGCAGCTCAACCCCAACAACAGGATGCAACCGCTTATCGAGGGAGCAATGGTGCTCAACCCTCCTGGAACGGCAGTGCTCAACCTGCTCAACCTGCATGGGACCCAACGCAGCCTCAGCAGCAGCAAAACGCCTTTGGCATCAACCCTCAGCAAAACGCCTGGCAACAGCCACAAGGGCAGACGGGCTTTGGTGCTAATCAAAGTATGGGTGGCTGGGCACCTGGCGCTTCTCCTGAAGCTACCAGTGTTTATAGCGAAGATAATGATCGAACGGTCCTGCGTGGTTCAGGTATCCAATCTCAGCCGTTGAGTGGTCGTATGGGCCTTGTACGTGTGGAAGAGGGGAAGGAATTGGGTCGGGTCTATGAGATCCGTAAGGAGAGTATGAGTATGGGTAGAAGCCGTGAGAGTGATATCTTCCTGGAAGATCTGGCAGTCTCGCGCTTCCACGCTTCGCTTCTCAATCTTGGCAATGGAAATTACGCGGTTAAGGATGAGGGGAGCGCTAATGGTACAAAAGTCAATGGTCAGCAGCTAGAGAAATCTGGCACCCGCAATCTACAGGATGGCGATCGTGTTCAACTCGGTCAGACCGTACTGGTCTTTGGACACCGTTAGTCGGTTCTCGATCTTCCGCAACAGCTCTGGTGACCAGGAGCTCTGGCAGTTTCCTGGTCACTCGCACTGGAGTCATGAGTGCAACAAGACGAACTTATAGGTAAGAATTTCAGCAACTACCGGATACTGGCTCCTCTTGGGCAAGGAGGCATGGCTCGTGTCTATCGCGCCCATCAAGAGAATTTAGATCGCGAGGTCGCGATTAAAGTTCTCCCTCCATGGTTTGCTTCAGACCGCAGTTTTGTCGAGCGCTTCAATCTAGAGGCTCGACTCATTGCCAGACTCTCTCATCCCAATATTGTCACTGTTCACGATGCCGGTGAACAGCAGGGTCACCTTTATATTGTGATGCAGATGGTAGATGGGGGCACCTTAAAACAACGGATGGATTATCTGAAAACACAGGGCCAGATCATGGATGTTCAGGAGGCCAGTTCTACCTTCTCGCAGCTCGCAAGCGCCCTCTCATATGCCCATGAAGCGGGGATCGTCCATCGCGATATCAAGCCGGTCAATGTCCTGATGGATCGCTCAGGACGACCAATCCTCTCGGATTTTGGGATTGCGAAGGTTCTTGCCGGTGGCGGGCATGAGCAATTGACGCGGCCCGGAGCAGGAGTGGGCACGCCGGAATATATGTCACCGGAGCAATGTCATGGTGGCCCTGTAGATGCACGTACCGATATCTATGCTTTAGGCGTTATGCTTTTTGAAACACTGACTGGGCGTACACCCTTTGTAGGCGACAACTATCCTATTCTGGCACATAGCCATATCTACGAGCAACCACCCCGGCCAGGTCTGCTTAATTCGCTCATCACACCGGCGGTTGAACAGGTTATTCTTACTGCCCTACAGAAAAACCCGATCCAACGCTACCAGTCCGCGAAAGAGATGGCCGAGGCGCTGGAACGCGCAAGCGTAGAGCCAGATGTCAGTCGCTATAAAACTTCGCCCAACGATCTGAGCCAGCTTCATACCGCACCGGCCCCTCCTGGTGATCTGAGCATGCTGAATACCGTTCCACCGGTACCGGCGCTTCCAGCACAGCTTCCTGGCATGTCACAACCCGCCCCCGGAGTGCCAGGAGCCAGAGCCTCCGGTTATCCATTGCCAATGGGAACACCTGGTAATGCTGTTCCAATAAACACTTTGGGCACCCCTGTTCCCATCGATCCAGCGGCGATCGCCGATTACCCAACAACTCATGGGTCTGGGGTTGCCATTAACGCTATCGGGGCTGGCATGATGGCTGTGTGCTCTAACTGCCAGGCGTTGAACAGGCCACATATGAAGTTTTGCACACGCTGTGGCATACCACTAAACTATTGTCCGGCCTGCGGAAAACAGAATGCCGCTACCAACCGCTTCTGTACCCACTGTGGCAATACACTCCAACCAAATGTTGTGCGTCAATAAGTTTCCTGGAGAGACGCAGGTTAAGCTCTGCGTCTCTCCAGAGGAAAACGAACCTCCGCCCTGGTCCACTCACGCACTGGACTACCCGCTTCGATGGTATCAGGCTCCATTGCTCGCTTGAGTGAGAAGCGCCCACCCAGATCTCCAATAAGGTTGCGGATCAGTGATAGACCCAGCCCCTCGGTATTTTCTTCCTCCGTTTGACTGCCTGAGGGTCCACTACCGGTATCCAGAACTTGCACCACGACATTCCCGGACTCCTCAAAGCCACGAATAATCATCGTTCCCTCACTCGTGCCTACCATTCCATGCTTAATCGCATTTGAAACCATCTCATTAAGGACCAGGGCCAGGATCGCCACGGCCCGCGACGGGATCACTACCGCGCATGGATCAACATGATACGTAATATGGGTTTCTGGCGGGTTCAGATTCCCGTTGGCAACTCCTACAATTTTTCGCGCAATATCATCCACACGTGCTTCGCTCACATCTTCATGCGAGAGAAGATCATGCGTGGCTGCCAACCCCTGAACACGGTTCACACTCTCTCCCAGAATATGGCGAACCTCGGCAGATTTTGTTCGCCTCCGCTGCAAGGAAAGAATTCCAGCCACCGTTGCCAGATTATTTTTCACCCGATGATGCAGCTCACGCAATAACACTGACTTCAGCTCCAGGCCGCGCCGCGTCTCCTCGTATAACCGGGCATTGTCGATGGCGATCGCCGCCTCATTGGCAAAGGTAATTACCAACTGCATCTGCTCCGCGCTCAAAAGGTGGCGATGACTGCTGTAAATACAGATACAGCCCAGTACCTTGCGCTTCACCTCTAATGGTACACAAAGTACCGAATGAATATCCTGCGAAACTAGAGGATCATGGCGAAAAATACAGTGCTCATCGTTCTGGGGACAATCAACTGCCATGCTGGGCCGACCCGTCTGTACGGTTCGACCGGCACAACACTGCCCTACAGGTACCCGAAGATTCTGAACATCTACACCTTCCAAACCATAATGGGCCAATACGTGCAAATGCTGCTTGTCCGGCCCCATCTCAAAAATGCACGAACGCTCGGCCCCACTAAGATGGACCGCCTGCGAGGTAATCATCTGTAAGACCTCATCCAGGTTGAGCGTCGTCGCGATAATTGTCGATACACGATGAATAGTCGCAAGCTCATGAACTTTCCGACGAAGCTGTTCGTCAGTCTCCTCATACAACCGGCCATTCTCAATATTGATCGCGATAATCCCAGCAACAACCTCTACAAAATTCACCTCGTCGCCAGTAAAATCGCGAGCCTCGGCAGACTGCACACTTATCACACCAATAAGATGCTCGGTCGCTCCAAAAAAGATGACTGGGATTGAGATCAGCCCATGGTAATCGTTGCTATACGTCCGGGCCTCAACAGCATATATAGGCTCGCTCATCGCGTCGTGAACAACCAGTGGCCGACCCTTATCGGCGACCCAACCACTATAACCCTCGCCCAACCGTAAGGTGAAATGCATACCACCAAGGGGCCGAGGTCCATTGGTCGCCCGCAACGTCAACATTCGCTGCACCTCATCATAGAAAAAGATTGAACAGAGATCAGCGTTGAGCGCATTGGCAACTGTGCGGGCGGTAACCTCCAGGGTCTGGCCCAGATCCATTGTGGAATTGCTGATCCCATTGATGTGCTGTAAGGCGTTGAAGCGCTCCCGAATACGTAACGAGAGCCGATCCCGCTCATCAGCCATCTCATCTACAATACTTTGGTATCCACGCGTTAATGCCTGAATACAGCGGGTCTGAAGATGCCAGAGCAGCCGCATCGCCTCCATACAGAGGCGTGCGTCCTCGCAAAAAATAGCCTCCAGCTCTGCTGAGAGCGCATCCACATAGATTTGCAAACCATGCAAACGAGTATCTAATCGCCCATTCTGTTCCGCCAGTCCTCGACCCGAGGCTTCAAAGCGCCTAGGCAGTTCGTCTTCATTCCCACTCATTAACGCATCAACAAACAACCAGACATCGCTTCCTTCTTCCGGTTCGGAAGCATCATTCGATACTTGTTTTAAACAGGCTCGCAGTTGCGCCATGTGGGTAGGTTCCGCAAGTGTAGAGCGTACTCGCAACTGCGTCTCATCTGGGAACGCTCCTACATCTTTATCCAGCACATTTATTTCCTTCCACCGGTCAAACTCTCCCTCTCTCCTCCAAAGGGGTCGAGAGAAAAGCCCTCTTAATGCTTTCTGTCGTTTTGATATTGTAGTTACGCGCGCTATTTCGTGTCAAGCCACATATACCTCACGATCAGTATTCGCAAAGATAAAGAAAATAGCCGGAATGTCATGGGAGAACATCTAAAATTTTGCGCCTTTACACAAACGTACTACAATAATAAGGCAACAATAGCCTATTTAGACAAGAACAAAGCTACAGAGCATTCCAAAACTTACTTCGTCCACGTTTATTCGTTGATTAGTACAGAGAAACATTTCGCAAGGGCTGTAGCAAAAAACCAAAAATGCAGTATCTATCGCAAAGGATTTACTATTATGCGGTGTAATAATTGTGGCCTACCATTCGCGCCCGGCAGAGTCTATATAGCCTGTCCTCGCTGCGGATGTCCAGTGGCAACGCAAGAAAGCGGTGCTGGGGCTGGAATGCCTCAGCAAAATAGACAGTCTCCTTGGGAACAGAACAATCATGCAATGGGTGGAATACCTCAGCAAAATGGTCCCTCCCCCTGGGACAAGACCATCGCGCAGCCTCTGATAGCCTCACCTATCGCCCAACAATTCCCGCCACCAACTCCCGGAGCTCCCTGGGATGCTTCTATGCCCCCTCAGATTCATGGGAACCAGAGGGGAGCGCCTCAATCTGGAGCCTTTCAGTCTTCACCCCCACAAAATTGGGGACAGCCCGGATTTATGCCTTCCGGCATCCAGTCCAAACAACCGAAATCAAAAAAAGGTTTCTTGATCGCGGGCTCGCTGATTGCGCTGGGAGCACTCCTGCTCGTGGTAGTTTATTTCGCGA
>CAXTTV010000138.1:6620-12938 GCA_964247295.1 uncultured Ktedonobacteraceae bacterium
TTCTGGGTGCTGATACGACCAAAACCGCTACTACCGGAAAAAATGATTCGACTCAATCTCAAACACAGAACGCTCAGTCCGCTCCAAACAGTGTTCCTACGGCAGCCCCCCAGGCTACCGTCTCACCAGTCGTAACACCTACCGCCACAACACTCCCTAAACCAGCCGGGACCTTTATTATGACTCCAGTTCTGGCAACAACGATTGATGAAAAGACGGTACAGGCCCTGACCCCTTCCACCCTATTTAAAACAAACAGTAAAGTTTATGTCACCTTTCATCTGAACCCACAAGGGAAGCCAGGCGCGGCCTGTATCCTCTGGTATCTGAATAATAAGGTCATAGGTGATGTTACAACGATTCCAGTGAAGGCGACTAGCAGTGTTGCTTACGGCTATACGATCTATGATGAGGCTGGAACTGGCTCTGTTGACCTTTCCTGGTCCAGCAATGGAACCTGTAGCGATAAACAATTAGCTCAACAACTTCCTTTTACGATTCAACCGTAGGAGCTTGAGAGAAAAATAGCCCTAAAAATAGCACGCGATGCTTGGCAGAGGAGTTAAAGCGTGCTATGCTACAAAAAGTAGAAGAATTTGTTCATGTGCAGCACTGATAGTATAGCCAGGGCGTGCTCATCAGTCTGATTAGGAAAGGTAACACCATGGAATGTCGTTCATGTGGCACTCCACTCCCCCAAGGAGTCAATCGGTGTCTCACATGTGGGACTCCGGTACATCCGCAACAAGAGCAGAATACAGGCAACTCTGCGACAGATCACAGCTCCTCAACGGTGGCGATGACCAGCCCGTATGGAGCGCCCCCCTCAGGACAGGCAAGCCCGAGTGGCTCAGGTCATCCTGCTGGTACCTCTTTGGACCCATATATGACTTCTTTCGAGTCCAATCCGGCTCCCAATCCTACCAACGCTTCCGCCAGTAATCCTTATGGGAACGCACAATACGATTTTAGCAGTTCGTCATCCCCCGATAATAATCAGTACGATTTTCAGATTCCCCCCAATCCATATAGCAATGTGAACCTGCCGGGAACCGGGACCTCGAACCCCTATGACTCTACGATCCAGGCCCCTCCACCGCCGCCACCCGCCAAACAATCAGGAGATTCATATTCGCAACAGGGAATGCAAGCATCGGGAGCTTCTTATTCACCTTCTGGAACGCCCGCCAATCAACCACTGCGTCCCGCACAGCCGCAGCAGTCCTTTACTCAACCGGCTCATCAACCACAGTATACGCCACCTCCAACTCAGCCGCAGTATACGCCACCTCCAGCACAACCACGTTACGTCCCACCGGTGGCGCAACCACCACAGCGCGCCTATGATCCCGGTCCACAGCTTCAAAGATCCGGAGGTGGTGGCTTCAGTAGATTTATGAGATTCCTGATTGTCGCTCTGGTAGTGATTGTTCTTGCGGTAGTGGGTTTCAGGCTTATAGCCGATAGGTTCTCCCCAACTGCGAAGGACCCAACCGGCGCAACTGTAAATCAGCAGGCTTCAAGCAACCTGACCGATGTGCGCACCACCTTAGAAGCGAAAGCTGACGCCACTGTGGTAAAAAACTTTAAGGTTGGGCAAAAGATTTATGTGGTCTATACCCCTCATATTCAAAATGGTCAGGGCGGGTACGCTCTCGCCAAATGGTATAGCGGGAAAGACGAGTTGGCGACCAGCGATCCTTTCCCTGTTGATCCAAATAATAATTACCAATACTTTTTTAATGCTTTCGGGGCCACAATCCCAGATGGCAGCGTCTCTATCTACTGGTGTACAAAGTCAGACTGTGCGGACAAAGCGCTTGCCGGTACAGCAAACTTTACGGTCGGTGAAAAAACCGGGCACAATAGCGATGACCCAACTTTCTCTGCTCGACAAGAATATCGCCCCCTGGAAGCAATTAAACCCTACTATTGTGTTGTTCGCTAGAACTGCGTCTATGTAGATAAAGCCCTCTTGCCGATCCTGGCAAGAGGGCTTTATCTATGTGAGGCACACCTGGGGCTTTTACCACTGCCCAGCAAGACTTTAAGGAGCGCTATGACCAACGCGCAGGAGTTGAAGACAGTTGCACGTTGGTGCCGCTGATCAAGCTGCCACCAGCACCATCGACGCTCTCGCCACCAGGAGCCCCTATTAAACCAACTTTACTGCCTCACTATTGGCGTTGGACCTGAACCCACAAAGATGCGGCAATCATCAGGCCCTTTGCTCTCAGCCATAAATAGGAGGTTACTACCATCCTGAGAAGGAAGTATGACCGAGCTATAATTCCCACAGCTACTACTCCCATATGTGACACCCCAGGGCAACGGTGCCTCTTGCCAGCCGCTCTGTCCACTCAGGTCGCTTGTGACAAAGGCAACAGAACCACTCGCACTGCCAGAATTATTCAGGTATTTTCCTGAAATCCACAACGAACCATTGCCCCCCCCGGCTGGCGACCAGACGAGATCCGGAGCTGAATAAAAGTAAGCACCTCCAGCGGTCTGGGCTTTCGTACCTAGCGAGTTGGCATCTCCCCAGTGATCTCCGTCGGAAGAGGTGCGTGTGTAAATGGCACAGCCTGGTGAACCACAAACCTCGTAGGCCATGACATATGTGCCATCAGGTACTTTTGTGACACGTGCCATACCTGGTCGTTTATCCCCATCATTCACGGCGACATCGAAGGTTTCACTTCCCCAAGTTACTCCCCCGTCGGTTGATACCACATGACCGAGGAGCTGATTATAACTATTGCCCTGGGAACGCTCATCGGAGAAGTAGCAAACGAGATTTCCAGAACTATCAACGGTGAATTCGGGCTCCCAGAGTCCCAGACCATCCCCCTGACCACCTACCGCACAGTTACTATGAAATACCCAATTGTGACCATCATCCTGGCTTCTCCAGACCTTAATCGCCTGTCCACTGCCCGTTGTTGCGGCGAGAAGAAGCGTTCCGGCGGGATAGCTTCCCAGTTGCTGCGGCATCTCAAAAAGGGTTTCGCAGCAACTATCCAGGCCAGGGGCCGCACCAGCAAAGGTAATAGGCGCGGACCAGGACTTTCCATCATTGTTACTTTGATAGATAGGATACCCTCTATCATAATTATCACCCTGTACTGCCATGGTGGTGGCGATAAGGGTGCCATTGGGAACACTGCTATTAAGACTATGCGCGATGCGGATGACGCGCGGATAGCTGGATGTATCGCTACCAACAAGAGAGACAGGAACATCTGCTTTAGCAACGGAAATCGGTCCTATAAATTGGGTTACAATCCCCAAAGCGCCAACAAGGGCAGCCAATAGCAGGAATCTAAAGAAAATTGGACGCTTTGCATGATGCTTTTGAAACTGGTAGAGGCGCGCGAACATGAGGGACTCCTTTGGGAGGCTATTGAGCAGTGTGTGAAGAGTTATTTTTCAACTACTCATCCTGATGCTTTTTTTTAGCAATCCATGCAATTTTTTGTATGAATAATTCACACATTTGTGTTACTATGTCGTCTTAATCAAATAATGCGCATCCAGTCACTGTTTGAATTCAGTATCGGCAGCGTTGGTATGACCCGTATTGCATTCACTATGCAACGCTTATACACAACTCTGCCCTGGTCCTGCAATGCTGAGAGATAACTCTCCTTCCACTTTAATTATGGATGTACAGGCATTGCATGCAGACATTATCTTTATTAAATTTACATAAAAATTCTCGGCCTGTCAAAACAATAAGGCATTTGTTAGAAAATGAATCGATTTTACAACGCCTCTATTTCTAACAAATTTATATTTTCCATGAACTCATAATGATTCTTGATTACTTTGGAGCTTAGCTTCTGTTTGTTCAAAATACTATTTTTTATGTGGAATATTTATTTACTCAGAATGTTTTTCTGAAAAGTATCGGCTGAAAAGAGTGGAAGATGCAATCTGTCAATGATGTAATCCCCATCACCCCTTCTTTTGCACTCGATCGCTTGACTGGATACATCATCCCACCTATCAGGCTCTGACAGCATCAGGAAAGGTCATCAAGACTATCTTTCTCTGTAAATATCTACAAATAAAGAAAAAACCTTTTCGGCACTGGGAGACTAAAAATGGACATTGAAGAGGGAGTCGAAGGTATGGTGACGATGGAAAAATGTGTATAAAAAAGGTAGGACCTATACGGGTCCTACCTGTATCTGGCACGTAGCGTCACACATCCAGGCCGCAGGATCTCTCCACAGACCTTGCGTATGTTCAAAAATAGCGCTCCTACGAAACCTCCAACGGCGTTGTCTTCTAAAAACCATCGGGTTTTCCTTTTCCCCACGGAGCCATAAGCTGCTCCCCTACTTTTTCCAAAGGATCACTAGCGCAGCACCAGGGCGCCAACTACCAGGATCGCGAGAAGAATCCCTACAAGGAGAATAAAGCGCAGGCCCAACATAATGTTTTGTTGCCGTGCGGTCTCTTCCCTAAGATGCTCGACCCGCTGGTTTTCAGCAGGACACCAGTTGGAACCCGCGCAATACGGACAGAGCGGAAAAAGCTCATAGGGCGGGCAGAGCTTCCTATTCCCATATTCATAGTAACCAATCTCATACCGGATCTGCTCGCTCTCGAAGGCAGCGTTACAATGCAGACAATGTAGTAACAGATATTCGGACCAATCATCCGCATGACAATGGGGGCAGCGAGGCTCCACATCACTATTCTGAGAAGCCGTCCAGTGATTGTGGCAACGATGGCAGTAAAGCTCCGTTGATGGTCGACCAGCCGACGTGGGCGCGACTCCCCGCACTAACCCCTGATCCCTAAGAGTAGCGGCTTCTTGAGGATTAAGAGTATAAGAAAAATCTCCCAGATCCAGGTGCTCGATCTGGCCGGGCCGAAAGTCAGGAAAATCGTAGTGCCGCTGCTGATCTCTCCGCGCCTTCGGGGTGACAACGTTTCCTTTACGGGTCGGGCCGCCTGACGACGCTCCCGTTGTGGCAATACGCGAACCTGCTTTTTGGGGAGATCGTGTAAGATTGTACGCCTGACGCTTCTCTGGATCGTTCAGGACCTGGTAAGCCTCTAGAACATGACGCATCTTTTCTTCGGCATCTTCAGCATCACTGCCTTTGTAAACATCAGGATGATATTTTAATGCTAGCTTCTTAAAGGACGCGCGAATCTCGTCGGGCGATGAGCCAGCATCGACTTCCAGGATCGCATAATAATCAGGAGTTGTATTTTTCAATGTTTCTTGCTGTCTTTGTATGTGGGCAGATCTGCAATATATCTTTAGTGTTTAAACGAGCGACTTTCCTAAAGGTTGCATTTTTGATTAATAAAATAAGATGACGAGGTATGTCCCGTCATCTTATTTTATTAATCTATGGCTCTAAACATCTCTATGATACTCAAGCCTAAACGTGTAGCTTAGTAGTCAAATGATCCGCCAGCGCTCGCGCTATAGCTATAGAATGCGCCAGGAGCCACGAATGCACTTGTGAATCCCTTAACCTCACATACGTTTGTGTTAACACAGGTGTAGTTTACAGGTAAATTAAGATTGGTACCACTCACTAATCCAACAAGGTAGATGTGCTGCATTGTCTGATTACAGGTAACCGTAAGGGTATAATTGACGTTAACAGTATTGCTACCATTCCCTCCAGCACCAACAGAGCCAACACCATTACAGGCCGGGGCTTCCGCATTGGCCGCACTTGCACTCGAGGAACTCATAAGGGTAAATGACAGTACAGTCAAGATGGCGAGAGTTACAACTCCGGCCAGGAAAGGTACCCGTTTATAACGATTTTGAAACATAAAATCTCCTTTTTATAGCAGATTATCAAGTTTCCCCTGCTCGGTAGAGCTATACTACCACTTATAGTAAAGTATGATATACATTATAAGGTTAGCATTCTCAAAGAGGAAATGATAATCTACAGAAAAGTCAGAGTAATACGTAAATGTACTACCTTTCTAAATAATGAGCTAACTTATTTGTAAAGTCAATTTAAGAATCTTTTTTTACACAAAAGTATTGTGATACTAGAAATAAAAATGATCTTATAAATTTAATTAACTGTTTTCACTATAATATGTATTTGCAAATTCCACATTTTTTAGTCTCTTTTATGAATCTTCGGGTCAGCCAGGAGTAGTTTCATAGAAATTGAATAATTATATAGAATGTCTTTAAGCCAAAATAATGTTAGCTACATTAACATTGCAGAAGAAAAGAGTAAAGCCCGTATATAAAGTACAGGCTTTACTCTTGAAAAAATTAACTAATGAGTGTATATTTCATCAATCAGATAGTGTATCAAC
>CAXTTV010000139.1:0-12848 GCA_964247295.1 uncultured Ktedonobacteraceae bacterium
TTGATATTGAGCGGCATTCTCAATATATTGGGCAGTCGTAATAATCTTTTGAAGGGCCAGTTGGGCCGATTGAGCATCGATCAGACCCCAGCGTTGGGAGAGCTCATTTGCCGTCTCTGTAAGCTGATGGGCAGCGACATTTGCGGCTTCAGTATAGTATTGAACCGAATTTAGGCCAACCTGTGAAGAGTCCACCACCCAGGTTTGTTCCGAAGCCGCTTTTTTCTGGCGTGTAGATAAAGAGTTCAGATCCTCAGTGCTATGTTGCAGATACTCAACGGACTTAATAATTGGGCGGCTAAGCAGGCGACCAACCAGTAGACCAGCCAATAGCGCTATAAGAGCCGCGACCCCGGCGATCAGCGATGTTGTCTGAAGCTGCTGGTTCTCAACAGCCGTGATAGTATTCACCGGGCTTAGAACAAAGTATGTCCAGGGCATCGAAGCCATCTTTTTGCGAATAATCTGGAAGTCCTCATTCTTGTTCGTAGGGCGCAAGCTTGTAGAATTATTGTTGTTTGTGTCACGCCAGAACTTGGCCACGGCGTCATCTTTCACCGTATTTACCTGTTCAGCCGTGCCATAGCGCAGATCCTTCGTGATCGTATTGCTATCATCTTGAGAGACGGGTGCGACCGCAGAGATCAGATTACTGTCTTGTGTATCAGCGATCCTTACTCCATAATGATCTAGCAGGAAAGCGTAACTACCATCGCCATTTGCGTTTTTCTCATCGTGGATAATATTGTTCACATAATCCAGATTAAGAGAGGCGCGAATAAAGCCAACTATCTTTGTTGGTGGCATATTAGGGGCGGTTGCAGCCTTAATTGGTGCGTAGATCTCGATATATGGTTTTTTTGACTGAGGATCATAGTAGACCTCAGAGGAGAAGTTGCCACCCTGACTTACCTTTTGTAGATACTCATCCTTCACCATCACCGTTCCGTGAGGGGAGGGAGCTTTCGGATCAGTTAGAATCGGCTTACCCTTAAGATCAAAAAGAGTCCAATTGGTATAGCTAGGATCGTGATGTAGACCGGCTTCAAGGGAGTAGGTTGCGTGGATTGCCAGTATGCGCTGATCTTGCTCAGTCGCTGCATTATTCACATAGAAATCTTGAACAGATTGTACAAGGCTTAGCGTCACTGCGTCAGTGATACGCTCCTTGATATAACGATCAATCAATTGGACACGGTTCTGAGCGTCCGTCTGCATCGCCTGTGTTGCCTGTTGAGTAAGGTTAGGGCGAGAGACCAGATAGCTAAAGAGAACAGTTGCGATAAGGGGTAGGAAGGCAGCTCCCAGCAATAGCAGCGCGATGCGAGTTCCAAGTGGGAGCCGTCTTCTACGTCGGGTTAAACTTGCTCTTTGGGACATAAATAGTTGCCATCCTTTGCCAGAAATACGTTAACGAGTTATTGCTGGTAGATAATTCCGGCGGACTCCAAATCTTCTAAAAGTCGGAGAACCTCTTCATAATTTCGTCCCATCAAACGGACAATCTCAGGTGTTGAACGTTTGCCATCAATGAGAAGAAAGACTCGTCGATGGGCGCGGGAAAGACCAATTGTCTCAATCATCTGAAGCGCATCATCATAGCGACGAACACTACGGGGAGTGCGCACGCGGGCTCGTGATAAAGGTGCGGAATGAGAAAACGGCTGCGTATTAGGTAGAGGGCCTGTTCGAGGCCGGATCGCACGTAAATAAGGATCTGATATAGGTTGGCTTTGAGTCTGATTGGGTACAGACGGGATAAAGGGAGAAGTTGTAGACACCGAGCGCTGTGGGGCACGAGGAGGACGCACAGATGGTGCCAAATTGGATGAAGATATACGAGGGTTTGTTTGAGGCGTGATAGAGGCCTCAAAAGCAAAAAGACACTCACCCCAGGAGCTTAACCACTGAAAAGCATCCTGACCTCTGCGTGCACCTACCTGGGCTTGAACAATCTGCCCCTGGGAGAACACAATGAAACCTTCCTCATACTTAACGTCTTCGCCACGTTCAACTGCTAATACACCTGTTTTGCGTCCCAGTTGAATGACCTGAATGACATTCGCAAGACGATCTGTTGAGGTCTCTCGCTGCTGTGTCATAAGTGTAGAACTCCACTGTATAGAGAACTAAATTCCTATACTCACTACACAGTTATTGCAGGTATACCTGCATACATCTGAAAGTTTCATAAGCATACCATAAAAGCTTGTTTATGACAAAATTGTCATAAAAAATGGGAACTCTGGTTAGTTACACAAATACCAACTAGGTAATTTGTGATGAAGATCATCAGATGTTTAGATGGTAAATAGAGATATCTCTATCTTGTACCTCTAGATACAGCGTGTTATACTTTTCATGCATTGAAAGAAACTAAAAAGAATCTGGAATCGGGGAGCTTGTCGATGGAGTCTCACAACCGTTCTCAGTCCTCATCCACTTTTGGGACAGGAGAACAAGGTGAACGGGTGGATAGATCCCAGCATCTGGAGCAGGCTTCGGTCAGTGAACTTGCTCGTTATTGTTCAGAAGAAACCAATAAATTTTTAAAGCAGAGTGTATCGAACGACCGCTATTGTCTGGAATTATTTCGCCGCGCGATTACCTTGCGGAATGATGAGGCCTGGACGTATGTTTATCAGCAGTATTCGCCGCTGGTCTTAACCTGGGTGAATCAGCACCAGAGCGCGGCTCCTTTGTTGGGGCAGGATGGTGTTGGTCCGCTGGTTAACGCGGCATTCGCGAAATTTGCTCAGGCGCTCACGCCGTCAAAGATGGATAAATTTGACTCATTGGCCGCGCTGCTCAAATATTTAAAGATGTGTGTGCACAGTGTTGTAGCCGACGAGGTGCGTTCCAGACAGGCGCGTCAATATGAAGAGACGCTAGAGTTAATGGAGAATGAGCCAGCCGCTGATGATCCTGCGGAGGATGTTGTTTCGCAGATCTCAGCCAGTAGTCTCTGGCAGTTGATTATAGAAGAGCTTAATGGCGAAGATGAACGAGTGTTAATCTATCTGGCCTATATCCATGGAATGAAGCCTGGCGAGATCAGCAGCGCGCGGAAGCGACTCTTTCCCACAGTTGATGATGTGTATCGGATCAAGCGTAATGTTTTAGAGCGCTTAAGGCGGAACCGACGGCTCCAGAACTTTTTCAATCATCATTATCTATAAGATTGATCTAGATGGACTTAAGATAAAGATCCCTATTGGTCGGAAGAAGCCTCGAAAATAGTGTCGACGACCGTTTATTGGGATAAAAGAGTTAGGGCTCTTATAAAGCTGAACAGGAAGGTTAGGGGGCGAAAGGTTTTATTTCATCGCTCAATGGTGGATATGCACCTGTCTTTCTGCTGACCCCACCTGTATCCTATGCTATCTAGAGGAAATTTTCATGGAGTGTAGTAACCCTGGGGTTATTAGCGACGAAGAGTTGCTTGCGTATCTTGCCGGAGAGCCGATACGTCCCGCTGCCCACAGGCATTTATCCCGTTGTGAGGCGTGCTCCGCACGGTTAGCCGAGTATCGTCGGATGGAACTGGCCTTAACCAGTACGTTGTATCGCTGGGATTGTCCTTCGAGCCAGGTTTTGGGCGAGTTTGAGCTTGGACTGTTGAGTCCAGAGGTTATGGAGGCAGTAGAGGCTCATGTGCGTTTCTGCCGACCCTGTATTTCGGAGCTGGCGGCGCTTAACTCCTTTCTCGCTACTGAAGACGTAGCTCAGGCGGCTCCCGCCTCCGTACCTGTTCAAGCAATTGCCCCTGTTCGTCCTAACCATAATCATCGTTCGCAAGAGAGCGGAAACGTGCTGGGTAGATTACAGGATCTCGCAAAAACGGGCGCGCGGCGCATCGCGGCCAGTCTGGTTTTGCCACAGCCACGTCTGGCGTTTCAGCGCGATCTGGCTCCGGTCTCAACCTGGCCTCGTAACTACGCGGCGGAGAACCTGAGTATCTCTTTACATATGGAGGCCACGGGATACCCACGGCAGGCGTTAAAACTGATCGGCTTTGTGAAGCAGCTGGGTCAGGAACATCACTTAGAGGAACTGGAAGGTGTTCCTGTGTTACTTTCAGCGCCTGATCAGACAGTGCTGTCTCAGCAGATAGACGATCTGGGCAACTTTGTCTTTGGGCCGATCGCTCCCGCTGTCTACAACCTGGAATTGCGTTTCCCCGAGCAAACCGTCGCGATTGAGAAGATCTCGCTTGTCTTCCCTGAATAAGCTGTAATCTTTCTTTTTTATAGAAATAGTCATATTCTGTCTCCTGGACAAATATTGAAGTATTTTCTGGGACAATTTTTTCTGTCTGCTTTTATCCTGAGTGATAAGATGTACAGAAGGAAAATTCTGTATCTTCTTTTTTTGTTTGTGCTAATGGATAAAAAGTACTATGACTCCTCAAGAAATAATCTCTAAATTACGTATCTTCGGTGAGGATGAAGGCAGACAACTGCTGCATGATGTAATTCCTTCTCTTAACTCTTCACAATTGGGACAGGTAATCGATCTTTTGAAGCGTCAGGCGGACCAGCAGTGGACGTATAATCCCTCTCTCTCGTTTCGACTGGCTGGCTATCTTGTCCTGATCGGAGATCTTGTTAATCATAAAAGCTATCGTGCGCTGGGTCTCATGGCCCGAGGTGATGCCTTGCGCCGACTGGATAAAAACCAGGAGGCGCTTCCTTTTTTTGATGCTGCCGGCGAGGAATTTTTAGAGGCTGATGATGAGGTTGGTTGGGCGAGGACCCGGATCGGGCGCATCAGCGCATGTCTGCAACTTAATCGTCCGACAGATGCCTTACGCGATGCTGCATTGGCACGTGAAGTTTTTATGCGCCATCACAAATACCTGCGCGCTGGTCAGATCGACGTGAATGCCGCGATTGTCAATTATGAGCTTGGCAGTTATGAAGAGGCTCTGCGTCTATTCGATCGAGCGATTAAAACCTATGGACTTCAGAGTGAGGGTGTAGAATTGAACATCGCGCGGGCCAAAAGCAATAAAGCGCTGGCATTGGCCGCTCAGGGAAAATTTCCAGAGGCCGTAGCCTTGAATGAGCAGGCGCGTGCGACCTTTGAGGCCCACGAGGGGCAGCAGGTTGCGGTAGCGCGTGCGGATCTTAACATTGCTCAGATCTATGCGCTTCAGGGCCATTATAGTCAGGCCCTGCTCCTGTTTGATCGCAGTCGTGCGATCTTTCTTAACCATCAATTGGAGCTAGAGGCCGCCGAGGTGGCGCAGCTCACCTGTTTTTGTCTGGTTCGTCTGAACCGAGCTCGTGAGGCCTATCGGTTGGGTGAGGAGACGGTTGATTTTTTTCGCGGCATTCAGGGATATCGTCCGGCCCTGGCTTATTCGCTGATGTATCAGGCTGAGGCCTCCTGGTTACTTGGGCAGGTGCGCGAGGCCGACGATCTGTTGCAAGAGGCAAAAATCATTATGGAGGAGGGGGGCTTCCTCTCGGTTGCGGCTCGTGTGCGTTTGCGTCAGGCTGAGCTCTACTTTGTCGATGGCCAGTTTTTGGATAGCCAGCGCGAGGCTCGACTGGTGGCTGACCAGTTCGCGGAGCAAGAGGCTTTGCCGGAATTGGCGCGCGTCTCGCTGCTCCAGGCCAGGATCGCAGCCATTGAAGATGATCAGGTGAACGCCCAATATCTTTGTCAGCAGGCGCTAGATATCGCGGATGGGCAGAATCTCTTAGATCTTAAATACCGCTGCTTTTATCTGCTGGGTCAGCTTGCTGAGGGTCGCAATGATTTAGAAAAAGCTTTTACATACTATGATCAGGCTGTGTTGGGGATTGATGATGTGCAAAGCCGCCTGGTTATGGATGCGCGGACAAGCTTTTTAGAGGATAAAGGGGAGATCTATCTGCGAGCGGTCTTGCTGGCTTTGCGTTTGAAAAGGGTAGATCAGGCCCTGATCTATGTGGAAAAGGCCAAATCGCGGGTCTTGGGAGATTACCTCCGCAACAATATCGATATTCGCCTCAAGGCTGGTAGTCAGGCTGATGAAGTTGAGCTGGATCGACTCTCGCGACTGCGCGAAGAGCAATCTATGTATAGCTCAATTGTCTATGATGCTGAGCATCCAGGGAATTTAAGCGATACCGCGATGATGCGGATACGGACGATTGGCCCGGCCAAAGCGCGAAAAGAGATGCAGGATCGGGAGCAGCGGATCGAGAAATTGTTAGAGCAGATTCAATTGCACCTCTTAGGAGATCTCGTAGGTCGTGCCAATCCTCGTTGGACCGACCGCATCATCCATGGCTTGAGCGCCGCGCTTGATCCCCAGACGTTGGTGCTGGAATATTATATCGCGGAACAGGATATCTACATCTTCCAGCTCAGTGGTCGAGGGATTAAAGTGCATGTGGAGGAGGGAGCGGTGTCCAAGCTGGAGCGCCTAGAGTCGTTATGGCGGGCAAACCTGGATCTGGCAGCGCAGGCGGCTGGTCAGGTGGATCGGGGGCAGGCATTTGCCGGCCTTCAGGAGAATTGCCAGGGGCTACTACAACGGCTCTATAACATCTTAATTCGTCCAATCGAGGAGGCTTTGCGGCAGCGCACAGAATTGATCGTCATTCCCTATGGATCTTTGCACTACCTGCCCCTCCATTGTTTATATGATGGTGAGCAGTTTCTGATTGAGCGTTTGAATGTATCCTATCTCCCGTCTGCCGCGCTCCTGGATATCTGTCGGCAACGAGGTAAGAAACTGCACCAGCAAGGCCAGGATCTCACAAAATCGCTTGTGATGGGCTTATCCGATAAAGGGAGGTTAGAGTTTGCTGTTGACGAGGCAAAGGGTGTCGCCCAACAGCTCTCATCTCCCTGCTTTTTGAATCAGGAAGCAACGGTGGAGCGCCTGACAATCTCTGGCGAGCATAGTCCATTAATTCATATTGCCGCGCATGGATTGTTTCGGCTGGATGCCCCGAATTTCTCTTTTATTAAGCTGGCGGATCACCAGCTAAGCACAATCGAGGTATTTAATCTGGATTTCTCGGCCTGCTCACTGGTCACACTAAGTGCCTGCGAGACCGGAAGAGCGGTTGTTGGCGGCGTCGATGAAGTAATTGGCCTGGGGCGGGGATTTTTGTATTCGGGAGCAGCCTCCTTACTCCCAACGCTCTGGAAGGTAGATGATGCTAGCAGCGCGGAACTTATGAAGCTTTTTTATCGCTTGCTCCTCACACCAGATGCCGCGAATAGTCGACCGGGAAAAGCCAGAGCGCTGGCGGCGGCCCAGCGTCGTTTCCTAGCCCAAGTTCGCGTTTCCGATCAGCCCTATCTTGTGCATCCCTACTTTTGGGCAGCCTTCCACCTGATCGGTGATCCCGGCCCTATCTGAGCCACCTCACCAGATAGATAATCTTGAGCGATGAGCGATTATAATAACTTGCAGAGACATTGTTCAGAGGATTTTATGAAAACTTTGAAAGTACCTGCTGATTTTTGATGAGGTGTATGTGAAGTACCTTGCTCCTGATTACGTCTATACTGCTGATGGCTTCGTCGCTGACGCTGTGGTGAGTGTCTCAGATAACGGAGAGATCCTGGATATCGTGTCGCGCAGTCCAGAGGCGGTGATCACCGATGATCTTTCAGGTCTGGCCCTGCTGCCAGGATTTGTGAATACGCATAGCCATGTATTTCAATGGGCGTTGCGTGGTCATACGCATCGACCGCTTTCACTGCAGGACTCGTTCTGGACGTGGCGACGCGCAATGTACACGGAAGCCAATCGCCTTGATCCCGACCACCTTTATCAGAATGCGCTTAAAGCCTATCATGAGATGGTTACCGTTGGCTACACCAGTGTTGGAGAGTTTCACTATGTGCATCATCAGCCGGGGGGTAAGCCCTATGCTGAGCCCAACGCCATGGCTCAGGCTGTTATCTCCGCTGCCCATGATGTTGGTATTCGACCCGTTCTGTTGATGGTCGCGTATGCTCAGGCTGGTTTTGGGCAACCACTAGAGCCAGATCAGCTACGGTTCGCGGATGCCTCCGTCGAGGCGTTTTTAGAACGTGTGGAGGATTTACGTCTTACGGGCGTCGCGATTGGGCTCGCGCCTCACTCAGTGCGAGCGGTCCCCGAATCCTGGTATCCCTCTATATTTTCTTATAGTCACAAATATAATCTTCCTATCCATATTCATGCCGATGAGCAGATCTCGGAGATCGAGCAGTGCCGACAGGAGCACGATTGCACGCCGATCGAACTGCTAGAGCGGTTTGAGATGTTGAGTTCATCAACCACAATTGTGCATGCGACCCACGCCTCTTCTCATGAAATTGAACTACTACGCCGGCATCAGAGTTGTGTCTGTGTCTGCCCTACAACTGAAGGCGATCTAGGGGATGGGATCGCTCCTTATAAGGAGTTAGTCGCGGCTGGAATCAGGCTTTCAATTGGAGCGGATAGTAACACTCGACTGGACCCGATAGAGGAACTGCGCTGGGCCGAGTACACGGCCAGAATGCGCTATCAGAGGCGGCGGGTCCTGCTGACAGATCCAATGGCCTCACCGGGGCCGTTCCTGCTAGAGATGGGGACTCGCAACGGAGCCTCCGCGCTGGGATTAAAGTCGGGCGTGATTGCCCCCGGTATGCAGGCGGATTTTGTCGCCACAGATTTAAAGCATCCAACGTTACAGGGATGGACCGAACGGGATCTGCTGGACGGCCTATTCTTTGGGGGCTCGGCGGCTGTTATCGAACAGACCTGGGTTCAGGGAAAACGGATTTTCTAAATAACTGGGAAACGCTGCAAGTGATGATGGATCGGAGGAGTCCCTCTTTGGGGGAAGATGTAGCGCGGCGGTTGATTTCTCGAGCATGGCCGACTTTCCCCGCATCATCTTATGTGGTCAGAGAGGTGGGCCCCTCACCTTTTCATCTTGGAGGCTAACTGGTGAGGTCCCCACCTTTCGGCGGATCAACCGCGCGCTACCGAGTTCCCATCCTTTCGCAAGCGAGTCTGTTGGGAAAGTCAGGAAGGGTCTTCTCACACGGTGCCATCGTCCGTAGATCGGGTCGCGTGCGGACCCGTGCCCAGGGGAGCCATGACGGGTGCCACGAAGAGGAAACGGTGGGCCATCTCGTCGCGCCGCTGGGCTGCGGATACCAGAAGGTTCCGCTTCGTGCAAAGGTGCGTACACTCCGTCTCTACGGGTCCACACGTGACCCGACCTCCCCCATTCGAGTCTCTCCCTGCACAGAAACACCTTCTTCTTTTCCCAACAGCGTCGCAAGCACCTCCCCTATATAGCTTGCTTGCACTCCGCGACCGTTTGAAGAATTCTTTCCCTTTTTCTTAATCGAAGGGCTGGTTAGCGGCCCAGTCTGGGGCGTTCGCCTGGATCTGGTTTAAGGGCTGGTACCTCCTCAATCAGGCGCAGGGCCTCGCTGATAGCCCGGTCGATCTGAGGATCGAGCCCGGCTGCGTAATCCTGTGGCGCGATATCCACCTCGATATCGGGATCGGTCCCATAGTTTTCAACGTTCCAACCCACGTCCTTAAACCAGAACGCGAACTCCGGCTGGGTTGTTTGGGTGCCATCCACCAGGCGATGGCGTGGATGAATGCCGACCACGCCGCCCCAGGTGCGTTTCCCAATCAGGGGACCGAGGTTCATCAACTTAAAGCTGTGACTAAAAATGTCTCCATCAGAGCCGGCCTGCTCATTGGTGAGCGCGACCATCGGGCCCTGTGGCGACTCGATGGGATAGGGGTATGGCTGGCTCCAGCGAGAGAAATCATAGCCAAGGCGGCGGCGCGCCAGCTTCTCCAGGAGCAGGCCGGAGACATTGCCGCCACCATTCCAGCGCACATCGACCAGGAGTGCCTGATAATCGTACTCAGCCAGAAAGTTGCGATGAAATTCAGCGTAGCCAGAAGGACCCATATCTGGAATATGGATATAGCCGACTTTTCCACCCGACCGCTCATGCACCAGTTGACGATTTGTCTCCACCCAATCTCGATAGCGCGCACCATATTCACTTGTGAGCGTCTTTACCGTGACGGTGTAGCGCTCCTGATTTTCCTGACGCTCCAGCGTTAATTGCACTTCAGTATTTGCTTGATTGACCAGCAGCTCTTGTGGGCTTCGTTGGGCAGAAACGCGTTGTCCGTTGATCGCGATCACCGCATCGCCTATGCCAACATTCAGGCCCGGCAGATTAAGAGGCGAGGTAAGATGGCTGGTCCAGAGATCGCCCTTGAGAATATGGTTGATCCGGTACCGCTCGTTATCCTGGTTATATTCCCAGTCTACCCCCAGATGGCCCTGACGATACTGAGGGCCCTGGCGATACTCACCACCTATCTCATACGCATGCGAGGTCCCGAGCTCGCCCTGAAGTTCCCACAGCAGATCTGAAAGCTCTGATCGTGAACTGACACGGTCCACCAGAGGCGCGTATTGGTCATAGACTTTCTGCCAATTGATGCCAGACATATCCGCAGACCAGAATTGCTCCTGCTGAAGCCTCCAGGCCTCGGCAAACATCTGTCGCCATTCGGCTGCCGGCAGAATCGAAACCTTGATTCTGCCGAGGTCCAACCAGCCAGTCTCACGACCAGATCGCTCACTTCCCTCTGCTTTGGGAGCTTTATCGCCGGCCTTAAAGACCCGTAAGCGATGGCGCGTCCGGTAGATCAACGTTTTATAGGTGCGGGAGATATCAAAGTGATTGACGCCATCAACCAAGGTTTCCTGTTTATAGGTATCGAAATCGTAGCTGGTAAGCGTCCCTTTGGGTTCAAATGATTCGCCGGGAGTATGGAGCGAACCCTCTACGGGGAAAGAAAGGAAGAGAGCTTTCCCTTTGATCCCCTTAATGATGCTATAGCGAGCCTCAGGAACCGGAAAGGCCAGGGTGCGTTCCGTGATGCCATCGAGATCAATCGTAATCGGATTGGCTTTTTTCGACTCATCCTGGTCATCTTTTCCATTGCCATTGCTGTTCTCTTTCCCTGGTTCTTCAACCTCATCGCCCTCAACCTCGGCAACCACCATCCGAACAGCTTTTTTATCGTCCTTATCCTTCTCTCTGGTCTCACCGGGTATCTTAGGTTCTGGAATAAAGGGTGAGCGGAGATCCTTGCGCAACGTAATCGCGTAGGGGCGGACTGCTTTAGGGAAACCCAGTTCAAAATGCATATTATCTGAAACGGGATTAAACGTGCGATACCCCAGGAAGTACAGATATTTTCCCTCGGGATCGAACGCAGGCGAGACATCGCTCAGAATGGGAGAACTGGCGAAATGAGTCTCTCCAGTCTCCATGTTCGCGAGCTTTATCGCCGTTTTTTGAGCGGTATAGGCAAAGCCATAGGCCAGCCAGCGGCCATCGGGAGACCAATCCAACCCGTTGATGCGATCAAACTCACTGCGCTCAATCACGCGAGCCTCTCTTGTTGTAAGATCAACCGTGATCAGCTCATTGCGATGATTGGTAAGCGCGACATAATCATGAATGGGGGAGACCTTGAAATCCACCACGCGCCCAAACTCAATCTCGTCAAAGGTAGATTCGCTGCCATCCTCTGGATTCAGCAGGACCAGAGCCTCGCGACCAATAGTGTCAGAGATCGCGATCATGCGTTTCTTATCGTTTAGCCAGTTTAGGAAGCGATAGCGGGCCTCATCCTGCTCTCCATGTTGGAGAACGGAACCTTCCCAATTTCCCATACTAAAGGCCTTGCCACGGCTGGTAATTGCCACGGAGTAGCCCTGGGGGTGTAGAGCGTAGGTATCCAGAAACTGACCGGCATTCACAAACTTACGGTTGCGCTGTGTGCGCAGGCTTGGAAGTTCGACGGGAAGTGGTTGGATCTCAGTTGTCTGAGGATCGAACAGGAAGAGATCGGCTCCGGCGTGAAACACCAGCCGCCGCCCATCGCTGGAGAGGTTGCGGGCATAAAAATCTTGCTGATTACTATGGCGAAGAAGATCTTCACCGGCTGGTGTACAGGAATAGATGTTCCCGATCCCCTCGTGGTCCGATAAAAAGTAGATCCGCTCTCCAACCCAGCAGGGATTCGCAAGATTGCCATCGAGATTGAGTAAACGCTGGAAGGTAGCATCTCCCTGAGGATCGCACCAGAGGTGCCCGACCGTTCCGCCGCGATAGCGTTTCCATCGGGCGGGTTCGTTGATATTGCGTCCAAGCACCACACCACCGGTGGGCCCATATGATATCGCGTTCGCCAATCCCAGTGGGAGTTGGCGCACCTTTTTTGTGTCGGGATGAACCGCGAACAGCGCACTGGCGCGCGGCGTAAATTGCTCCGCGTTACTGGAGAAAAGGATCTCGCGACCATCGGGAGTCCAGCCCACAACCCGACTGTTCGCGCCCAGGAAGGTCAGGCGATTCGCGAGCCCTCCAGTGGAAGGCATCACATAGATCTCGGCTGGACCTTCTTCATGGCCCACAAACGCTAAAAACTCTCCATTGGGAGAAAATCTGGGATGGCTGACCTCACCGACGCCCGCCGTCAGCCGTTCAGCTCTGCCTCCTGTATCCGTTACCGACCAGAGATCATCTTCAGAAATGAAAACAACTTGATGTTGGAAAAGCGTAGGAAAACGCACATACCCTTGCGACATGCGGATGGCTCCTTGTCCAGAGGTTTGAAATGTTTGAAACGTTGATAATGCTACACTGTACTAAACGTAGCCCTGAGGAAAGATTGTATGCAGGTGACTGTGATTGTGATGGAGTCATTGTAACATAGCAATTCTGGCGATGTCGAATAGGGAGGGTGCAGTTCATTTTTTTGTGGAGTCAGTTGGTGAGCAGAGAACCCGTGTACGTGGCGT
>CAXTTV010000140.1:0-12787 GCA_964247295.1 uncultured Ktedonobacteraceae bacterium
TGTCCAGGGACAGCCACGCGGGAACACCCTTATCCCTCAGCATCAACGCGCGCGCTTTGAAGTATTCTGAGGCTTTGCTGCGATCGCGGACACTGATAACATCATTGGGTTTCGCAATAAAGGAAGGGATATCAGTCTTTCGACCATTGACCGCGAAGTGACCATGGTTCACTAACTGACGGGCCTGGGCACGCGAGTCGGCGAAGCCGAGACGGTAGACCAGATTGTCGAGACGCATCTCCAGGATCTGGAGCAGGTTCTCGCTTGTTTTACCAGGGCGGCGAGCGGCTTCTACAAAGTGCTTGCTGAACTGCCGCTCAAGCACACCGTACGTTCGTCTAACTTTCTGCTTTTCACGAAGCTGAGTAGCATAGCCAGATGCCTTACGGGGGCGAGCTCCGCCATGCTGTCCAGGACGCGTGTTGCGGCGCTCTACGGCGCACTTGCTGGACATACAGCGATCACCCTTAAGGAATAGCTTCACTCCCTCGCGTCTGCACAGTTTACAGACTGGGCCAGTATATCGTGCCATCTAGTTCTTTCCTCCTTAGCACACGGCGAGGTTACACGCGGCGACGCTTGGGTGGGCGACAACCGTTATGGGGAATAGGTGTAACATCGGTAATTGAAGTGACGTTCAAGCCAGAGGCCTGAAGTGAGCGGATCGCGGCTTCTCGACCGGACCCCGGACCTTTTACATAAACCTCGATCTGACGCAGACCATGCTCCATGGCTTTGCGCGCCGCCGACTCGGCGGTGACCTGCGCGGCATAGGGCGTGCTCTTACGTGAGCCTTTGAAGCCCTGACCACCGGCGCTCCCCCAGGAGATGACGTTCCCATTGGGATCGGTCAGTGTGACGATGGTGTTGTTAAAGGTTGCTTGAATATGAGCCTGACCACGAGGGATCGACTTGCGCTCACGCCGCTTGAGTCGGCCCACTGGTTTCTTTTTGTCTGCCATGCTTATGCAATCCTCCTGGCGCTACTACTTCTTACCGGCCTTCTTCTTACCGGCAACGGTCTTTTTCGGACCCTTACGAGTACGGGCATTTGTCCGGGTCCGCTGACCATGAACGGGCAGATTACGGCGGTGCCGCAGCCCACGGTACGAGCCGATCTCGATGAGCCGCTTGATGTTCATGTCAACTTCGCGGCGCAGGTCACCCTCGACTTTGAAGTTACGGTCAATCACTTCGCGCAGGCGGTTAACCTCTTCCTCGGTCAGGTCACGCACACGCGTGTCAGGACTGATGCGGGTCTGCTCCAGGATCTTGTGGCTCGTGGTGAGCCCGATCCCATAGATGTAGCACAGCGAAATCTCTACGCGCTTGTCGCGAGGGATGTCTACGCCGGCAATTCTAGCCATCTTTTCCTCCGTTTTGGGCCTTTAAGCTCAGGGTGCAAAATATTTCTCATACCCCGGAGCTTGTCGACCCTTCTTAACCTTGTTTCTGTTTGTGCTTTGGATCTTTGCTGCAAATAACCATTACAATGCGGTTCCGCCGAATGATTTTGCAGCTCTCACAACGTGGTTTCACTGAGGCGCGCACTTTCACGGCTTGCCCTCCTCGTTCTTAGAACTATTTCATGCTTTAGCTTTAGCCGGGGTACCTGTTCAGTTCGGTCTCTAAACTCATGCTCACTCAATACACAGAGGGATATGGTATCCTCGCATTTGATGTGGAGTATTATCTCGCCGACCCGCCATCCCCAACCCGCACTACTCACCACGAGCCGGTGAGGGTTTGCAGGTAGTTCAGCCTCTACATTAAAAATCTCTGGCTCCGGCAAAAGGTTTCCCTTCTCCCATCACCGTCTTTACGACTGGCTTTGCGTCGCCAGAATGATGCTCATGAGAAAATGCATTCCCAAGGACGGTTCTACAACCTTCTCCTTATGACCTGACGCGCCATGTGATACGGCCCCGCGACAGGTCATAAGGGGAGAGAACTACCTTCACCTTATCACCTGGCACGATTCGCACAAAATTCATACGAATGCGTCCGGAGAGAACGGCCAGCACCTGGTGTTGCTCGTCGATTTCAACTTTAAACATGGCATTGGGGAGGGATTCGAGCACTGTTCCCTCTACCTCGATCTCGTCCTTCTTTGGCATAGCATCCTTTCTCAAGAGTTGCAAAATGCAGCAGTTTAAACTGCTGCAACCAACTGTGAATTATAGCACACGGTTTGCGAAAAGTCGAGAGGGGAAAACTTTTGGGAAAGTTTTCCCTGCTCTCTTTATTTTTAGCGTTCACTAGATTGTGAGTATGCGAGCATCACCTTCAGTGATGACGACGGTATGTTCAAAATGAGCGGCATAGCTGCCATCTACGGTAACTACGGTCCACTCATCAGACAGGACGCGCATCTCTTCTGATCCTAATACGACCATCGGTTCGATCGCGAGGACCATCCCTGGTTTTAACACTGGATTGGGCTCGCCAGGGGCGACATAGTTGAGAACCTGCGGGTCCTCATGCATGCTCCGCCCAACACCATGCCCACTGTACTCCCGGACAATGGAGAGGTCCGCCGCCTCTATATGCCGCTGAATGGAGCGGCTTATGTCGTTCAGGCGGTTGCCGGCTCGCGCGGCGGCGATTCCTCTGTATAGAGCTTCTTCGGTGACTTTTAAAAGTCGGGCTGCTTCCGGCGAGATCTGTCCAACCGGGATGGTAATCGCGGAGTCGGCGTGCCAGCCTCGGGCGTTGGCCGCAAGATCTAATGTAATAATATCACCCTCTACCAGTACCCGTTCGCCCGGAATACCATGGACGATCTCTTCGTTGACGGAGGTACAGAGGTTTCCAGGATATCCATGATAGCCTAAAGCACTGGATTTCGCTCCACTCTGATTTAAAAGCTCTCCCGCGAGACGATTAAGATCTCCGGTGCTGATCCCTGGTCTCACGGCCAGCCGGAGCGCGGCCAGGGTCTTCGCGATAATCTTCCCGGTCGCGGCAATCTTCTCTATCTCACCCTGCGATTTCGTCATCCGGCTTGTCTGCACCTCTATCTCCTCTTCCGTCCGTCTTCACGTAACTGCTTCAGGCTTTGGTTTTCACAGCCTCGACCAGGTTCTGCTGCACCTGATCCACGCCCTTGTTTCCATCTACTGTGACCAGCTTGTTCTGACGACCATAATAGTCTAGAAGTTGAATTGTCTCGTTAAAAAAGATATTCAGGCGCTTCTGTACGGCGTCACCTACATCATCGGGACGCTGGTATAGTTCGCTGCCGTCGAGATCGCAGATGCCGGGTACCTTTGGTGGTCGAGAATAAATATTGTAGATATGCTGGTGGGCCCGACAAATATATCGACCACTCAGACGCTTCATCAACACATCACGCGGAACCTCTAGATATGCGGCAGCATCGACAGATCGCTGCACTTCTAGCAAACCTTTGTCCAACTCTTGCGCCTGATGGATTGTGCGAGGAAAGCCGTCCAGTAGCACACCTGCGACGCAATCTGGCATTTTCAAACGATTGAGCACTAGTGATACCGTCATCTCATCAGGAACCAGATCTCCACGATCCAGATAGACGTTGACTTTCTTCCCCAACTCTGTTTGCGTGTCGAGCGCGCGGAAAAGATCCCCACTGGCAATATGGGGGACCGAGAACGCCTGAGAGAGCTGGTCTGCCTGCGTTCCTTTGCCTGATCCTTGAGCACCGATCAGGATAATGTTCATGTTTCTCCTCCGAGGAAAGTGGTAGTGATTCCGACACCATGACTGTACAGAGACGCTCTCTAGTAGACCGCACGAAAGCGGTGGAGAGCTATCATCCCTGATAACTCCCCGCCGCCGGGGTGTACGCGTTTGTTCAAGTCAGTTTCGTTTTGCCGGATGGCTTGATACACTTGAAGAACTAGGACAGGAAACCAGAGTAGTTACGCATAACCATCTGAGAGTCGATCTGTCTTACGGTATCTAGCACTACGCCGACCACAATCAGGAGACTCGCGCTACTGAGCAACTGGTTACTATTACCCTGGTTAGCAATGTAAGGCAGAATCGCGATAATGCCGAGGAAGAGCGCACCACCCAGGGTGATCCGGTTCAGAATGGTTGTCAGGTACCTGTTCGTCGGCTCTCCTGGGCGATACCCCGGAATATATGCCCCCTGCTTCTGAAGGCTGTCTGGTATGTTCTGCTGCTGCCAGACAACGTACGCATAAAAGTAGGTAAATGCTACAACCAGCAGGAAGTAGATCAACCAATAATACCACAAGGTGGTATTCGCTAGATAGGTCCCAACCCACAGGGCCGCTGACGCCAGCCATTTAGTGTCACTTGTCGAGAGATACTGTGAGAGCACCGAGGGGAAGATCAACATGGACTGCGCGAAGATCAACGGGATCATTCCCGCGCTATTTACCTGCATGGGAATATACGTTGTCTGCGCTGAGCCTACCAACATACCACGGCCAACCATGCGCTTGGTCGGATACTGCACGGGAATTCGCCTCTGACCCTGGTAGATGTAGACAATACCAAAGATGGAAAGCAAACCTATGATCACCAGTACCGCGAGGCTGACGATACCACCACCGGTTCCGCCCGCCGAGGTACTGCTGTTATACCCCTGAACAACAAGTTGGGGAAGACGGCTGACAATACCACCAAAGATAATAATCGAGATGCCGTTGCCGATCCCGTTCTCGGTAATCAATTCACCAATCCAGACCAGGATCATCGTTCCGGTGGTCAACGAAAGCAGGATCGCCAGCGTTCCCAACCAATTAGAGCCGAAAAGATTAAAGGTGTTGGCATCTAAAATACCGGCTTTGATAAAGATCGCGGAATTACCCAGCGCCTGCAAAAACGCCAGGGGCACGGCGATAATCCGGGTGATCTGGTTGAAGCGCGTCCGACCAGCCTCACCCTCACGTACCATGTTCTCCAGGGCGGGAATGATTGGCTGAAGGAGCTGCATCACGATTGAGGCGGTAATATAGGGGTAAACACCCATCGCAACAATGGAGAATTGCTGAAGTGAACCGCCAGAGAAGACATCGAGTAGGCCTAATAGCTGTCCCAAATCTTTGTTGTTGGTTCCTCCAAAGAGCGAGGCCAGTTTGGCTGCCTGATCAGCAGTCAAGGGGACAGTGATGTGCGCGAGGATGCGGAAGATTAGCAGCATCCCCAATGTGAAGAGAATTTTTTTGCGGAGATCGGGAATCGTCCAGATGCTGCGCAGTCGTTCCCACATAGGAGTTTCCTTTCACCGAAAAAGCGGCATAGTGTTATTCAGATGGAGCATCGGGGAGCTGGCCCTCCGTCCGCCTTGATCTCTAAACCGCGACTGGTGAACAGGCTATCCCCTAAGATAAGTGCAGCAAGAGACGTGCTGGCGACCGACACACCGGATACTTAATGCATTATACTTGATATACAAGATACTAGCACGTCCGTAGCCATTCGCGCCAGCCCCACTGGCGAACGGAGGGAGCCAGGAGGATTACTCCTGGCTGGCTGGCGTCTCTGCTGACTGCTCTGGCGTCTCTTCTGGCTGCTCTGGCTGTTTTTTCGCCCGCTTGGTCTTTTCATAGACACGTACGGGGATCAACTCAATTTTGCCACCAGCAGCCTCGATTTTCTGGCGCGCACCCTCGGTGAATTTGTGAGCGTGGACGGTCAGGGCGCGATCCAACTCACCATCCCCAAGGATCTTCACCAAGCCTTTGCCCTGGGCGGGAGTCATGAACCCCTGCTCCACAAGCATAGCGGGTGTAACCTCGGCATTGGCCTCGAACACACTCAGTTCGGCAACGTTCAGCGTGGCGTAGTCCTTACGGAAAGCAATATTGCTATTGCCTAGACCACGCATAAATGGTAGCCGCTTGGAGAGGCGCGTCTGACCACCATTAAAAGCGCGATGCACCTTACCACCGGTACGGGCCTTTTGCCCCTTTGTACCTCGGCCAGCGGTTTTACCGCGACCAGAGCCATGGCCGCGACCAACGCGGCGCTCTCTTTTATGTGAACCTACAGGAGGCTGTAGATCAGAAAGTTTCACTGTGCGATCTCCTCTACCTGCAACATATGGCTGACCTTATTGATCATTCCACGCAACGCGGGGTGGTCCTCATGCTCGACCGTCTGCTGAAGCTTCCGCAGGCCCAGGGCTTGAATCGTGGCCTTCTGATCTTTGGAATAACCAATAGAACTTTTTACCCATTTTATCCGTAGCTTTGCCATTGTTTATTATCTCCTATTGCCGGCTGGAGCCCCACGGCGATCTCCACCGCCACGACGATTGTCGCCACCGCCGCGACGATTGTCGCCACCGCCGCGATTATCTCCCCGCTCACCGCCACGACCACCGCCGCGACGAGTCTCACGAGCGGCTGCCTGCTCTTCCTCACGGGCCGTGCGGGCGGCGGCGGCCTGCTCCGCAGCACTCTGACGGGCCTCGGCGATCTGGGCCGCGCGTTTCTTGCCAAGTAGCTCGGCAACAGTCTTACCGCGACGAGCGGCCTCCTCATCAGCGGAGCGGAGCTCGCGCAGAGCGGTCAGGGTCGCGTTCACAGTATTGGCGGCATTGCCGCTTCCCAGAGATTTGGTCAGCACATCGCGAATACCAGCGGCGGCCATGACCGCGCGGATCGCGCCACCGGCGATCACTCCGGTACCGGGGGCTGCCGGCTTCAACATCACTTCAGAAGAACCGAAGCGCGTCTTAACCATAAAGGGGATCGTGGTACCATCCATCGGAACGTGGATCAGGTGTTTCTTCGCATCCTCAACACCCTTGCGGATCGCTTCGGGATACTCTTTAGCTTTACCCATACCGCAACCGACATAGCCATTGCGATCACCCACAACGACGAGCGCGCGAATGCTAAAGTTACGACCACCTTTGACCACTTTGGAGACGCGGCTGACCTGTACCACTGTCTCTTCCAGGTTTAGTTTTGATGCATCAATCCTTGCCATCTTACTCCTCGCGGCCTCTAAAATTCCAGGCCATCTTCACGTGCGCCTTCTGCCAACGCAGCGACTCGACCATGATAGGTATAGCCTCCACGATCGAAGACTACCTTGCTGACACCCTGCTCTTTCGCACGCTGAGCCAGGAGCTTCCCAACGGCTCGCGCCAGAGCAACCTTACGATTATTCGAGATCGGGGCCAGAGCCTCGACGGGGGTCTTTTTCGCGACCTTCTCCACAGGCTGAGGGGCAGCCTTTGTGGCTTTGCCCTTCTTGCTTTTAGCGGAGGCTTCTTCGGCAACCGACTCCTCGACAGGAGCTTCATAGCTGGTTGCGGCCTGATCATTGAAGGAGGCAACAGGGGCGCTCTTACTCGGCTTGAAATCGCGTAGCGACTCGTCCAGAGATGAGGCTGAGGTCAGGGTGCGACCATTAATGTCGTCGATAATTTGTGCGTAGATGTGCTGTCCACTGCGGAACACATTTAAACGGGGACGATCAGTAGTCCCAGCCAGATGATTTCTCATGCGCTGGTGCCGCCGCAGCCGTGCCTGATTGGCATTAAACTTTTTAATCATGGTTTCTGCTTCCGCCAACGGCAGAGATCTGAAGGACTGGTCGAAAGATCCCGATCGCCAGCCGTACCTCCGCCTGTTTACGGCGTTCCTTTCATAATCCTTGAGAACCATTTGAAGGCCAGGGAAAAAGTGAGGGGATGAAGATCCATGCCCCGGACAGAAACGTGGTCGGCACTACGGTTCTATGCTGCCACTTTACTCCTGACTTCAACTGGAAAGGCTTCTTACTTTTTCTTGCCGCCGACTTTACCGGCTTTACCAGCTTTACGACGGATCTTCTCGCCACCGTAGCGAATACCTTTGCCTTTGTACGGCTCAGGCTTACGAACCGAGCGGATCATCGCCGCGAGCTGTCCAACAGCCATTTTGTCGATACCACTCACGCTGATGCGGGTAGCTTTGGTCGCGGGATCATTTCCCTCAACGTTCAGCGTAATCCCATCGGGAGCCTGCACCTCAACCGGATGCGAGTATCCAACGTTGATAATCAGGCTATTACCCACTTTGGTGGCGCGGTAACCAACACCATGGATCTCAAGGATCTTAGTGTAGCCGGTAGTCACACCCACAACCATATTATTAACCAGGGTGCGATACAGGCCATGCTGCGATTTGTGCTCTTTGCTATCGGAAGGACGGGTCACGTTCAGGGTGCTGTTCTCCAGCGCCAGCCCCAGCTCGGGGTTGATCTGCTGAGTCAATGTTCCTTTGGGACCCTTCACGGTTACCACATTCTCATCCGTCCAGGTTACCTGCACTTTATCGGGTACCTGGATTGGAGCGCGTCCAATACGAGACATTTTTATACCTCCAACAGGCTACCAGACGTAGCAGACAACTTCGCCGCCCAGGCCCTGCAAATACGCACTATGACCTGTCATCAGTCCTTTGGGCGTTGAAAGGATCGCCGTTCCCAGGCCACCCCGAACTTTCGGAATGTCCGATCGGTGCGTGTAGACCCGTAGGCCCGGCTTACTCACACGCTTGATCTGAGTCAGGACCGGACGCTTATCCACATAGCGCAGTGTAATACGGATCGTTCCCTGAGGATTATCTTTGATAACCTCGAAGTCCTTAATATAGCCCTCTTCTTTAAGAACCCGCGCGATCGACAGCTTCATTTTGGAAGCAGGGATCAGCACACGGGCGTGCCGCGCAGTTACCGCATTGCGAATACGAGTAAGCATATCCGCTATGGGATCAGTCATGTTCATGCAACATCCTCCATCATCGCGCTGGACGGCTCAGGCGAATATATCCCACCATTTCGCCCTCGTCCAGTCGCACAGTTAGGTATCGATCGTTTTTTTGTCGCGACACGCTTACCAGCTTGATTTTGTAACACCCGGCAGTTCGCCACGCAGCGCCCGCTCACGGAAGCAGATGCGGCAGAGGCCAAACTTACGAATATAGGCGCGGGGCCGCCCACAAACCTGGCAGCGGTTATGATGCCGCACCCGGAAGCGGGGCGTGCGCTGCGACTTCACGATCATTGAAATCTTTGCCATTATCGCCCTCCAGCGTTATTTCTTAAAGGGCATGCCCATAAGTCTGAGCAGTCGTCGCCCCTCTTCATCGGTTGTAGCGGTGGTCACAATGCTGACCTCCATGCCACGCACCTTATCAACCTTGTCATAGTCGATCTCAGGGAACACTAACTGCTCGCGCAGCCCCAATGTGTAGTTGCCACGGCCATCAAAGGCCTCGGCTGAAACACCCTGGAAGTCGCGCAGACGGGGCAGAGCCACGTTCAGCAGTTTATCCAGGAACTGGTACATGCGTTCACCACGCAGTGTTACCATACAACCTATAGGCATGCCCTCGCGCAGCTTAAAGGCCGCAACCGAGCGTTTGGCGCGGGTTACAACCGGACGCTGGCCGGTGATGGTCGCGAGATCGCCGAGCGCAGCATCCATTGCTTTGGAGTTCTGAATGATCTCACCCATACCAATGTTCACAACAACCTTGTTGATTGTCGGAACCTGCATCGGATTGGAGTAGCTAAACTCTTTTTGGAGACCGGGAATAACCTCTTCCCGGTACTTTGTCTTCATTCGTGATGTCATCTAAGTTAACTCCTCGTCCGATCCGCGATAACCTTATGACATTTCTTGCAGACGCGGACCGGGCGCTCTTTCTGGTCGGCTCCCATCACGCGCCGCTCGATCCCAACACGAGTCGGCTGACCACACTCAGTACAGACCAGCATGGTGTTGGAGACCTGGATCGGCATTGCCTTCTCAATAATCCCGCCCTGGCGCACCTGACCCTGTGGGCGAGTGTGCTTTTTCACCAGGTTGATGCCCTCAACAATCACTTTATTGAGCTGAGGCATCGCCCGCGAGACGGTCCCGCGCTTCCCCTTATCCTTACCGGTTGTGATCAAGACGGTATCACCCTTCTTGATCCGTAACTTGGCGAGGTGGAGAGGCTTCTTCTCTATCTGTTTTACTGCCATCTTCTTCCTCTTAAAGCACTTCGGGCGCGAGTGAAATGATCTTCATGAAATTACGCTCGCGCAGTTCACGGGCAACAGGGCCAAAGATACGCGTTCCACGGGGATTGTTACCCGGAGCGAGGATTACTGCCGCGTTCTCGTCGAAGCGGATATGTGAACCATCGGGGCGGGCGTACTCTTTCGCGACACGCACAACCACCGCGTTCACTACCTCTCCCTTTTTGACCTGTCCATTAGGAGTGGCCTGCTTGACCGAGGCTTTGATGATATCTCCTACCTCGGCATAGCGTTTGCCAGAACCACTCATTACCCGAATACACATAATCTCTTTTGCGCCTGTGTTGTCCGCGACTCTCAGGCGCGTCTGTGGCTGAATCATCCCGACCTCTCTTTATTGAGCCGACTGCTTGTCAGCGGAAGTCAGGTTCTCTTCGCCGGTACCTAGAGCCTCGTCCACCGGAGTGAGCTGCTCACTCTTGCGCAAGACTTCGATGAGGTGCCAGCGCTTAAGTTTGCTCATTGGCCGACCCTCTTCAATCCGGACTAGATCTCCAACCTGACAGACGTTGCCCTCGTCATGGGCATAAAAACGTTTTGTCTGCTTGTACCTGCGTTTGTAGATACGATGCTTTTTTAAGGTCTCGACAACGACAACAATGGTCTTGTCGGACTTATTGCTGACAACCTGTCCCACTTTCTGAACGCGGCGCGCGGCGGGCGCGGCCTGAGGGGTTGTGCTGGTGCTCTGCTGTGTCATTATTTCGTAACCTCCAACTGACTCAGGCGGTGCAGCAACCGGGCAATGTCTTTACGAGTCTGGGCAAAAACCCGGTTGTTTTTTACTTCGCCGCGCTGCTGCTGTAAGCGGAGGTTAAACAGCCTGATGCGCAGCTCATTAAGTTCCCGCTGCGCCTCGCCAGAGGTGTACTCGGCGATCTGCTTGCGCCGCTCGCTATGCTTCGACACTCTCCGCCTCCCCTCTTACAATAAAGCGACATTTCACCGGTAGCTTATGGGTCGCCAGACGAATGGCCTCTTTGGCGATCTCTTCGCTGACACCGGCGATCTCAAAAATGATACGGCCCGGTTTAACAACGGCCACCCAGTGATCGACAGCGCCTTTACCGCTACCCATGCGGGTTTCGGCAGGTTTAGCTGAGATCGGCTTGTCGGGGAATACCCGAATCCAGACCTTACCACCACGCTTCATAAAGCGGGTGAGCGCGATACGCGCGGACTCGATCTGGCGGGCCTCCATCCAGCAGGGCTCAAGGGCCTGTAGGCCGAAATCCCCAAAGGCCAGGGTATTACCACGAGTGGCAGGGCCGCTCATGCGGCCACGGTGCTGTCTGCGGTACTTTGTACGTGATGGTGCCAGTAACATGGCTCTCGCTCTCCTCTACTCGCTCTCGGTCGCCCCGGTAGTCGGCGCGGCTGGCGGTGTCTGGCTCTCGTTTACAGGAGTATTAGCGGGCTGCTGTGCCTGTGCCGGTCCCTGAGGACGGGGGGCGCGCTCTCCCTGTGGGCGAGGCCGACGCTCTCCCTGTGGCTGGTCTCCTTGTGGACGCGGGCCACCCTGTGGGCGTGGACGACGATCTCCACCCTGTCCCTGTGGGCGAGGCCGCCGATCTCCACCCTGTGGTCGGTCTCCTTGTGGACGCGGACCACGATCTCCTCGGTTGTTGTCGCGGCGTTGTGGTCGGTCTCCACGGAATGGACGCTCACCACCACGCTCGGAACCGAAGCCCGACTCTTGCTGGGGCTCGCTCCCAAGCTCGCGACGCTTGTTGGGCAGAACATCGCCCTTGTAGATCCACACTTTGACGCCGATGACGCCAAAGGTGGTGTGTGCCTCGGCCTGACCGTAGTCAATGTCGGCACGCAGGGTGTGCAGAGGAACTTTACCCTCTACCTCTTTTTCGGTACGCGCGATCTCAGCTCCACCCAGGCGACCAGCGGACACAACACGAATGCCCTTGGCATTGGAGCGCATGGTTTTCTGGACGGTCTGCTTCATAGCGCGGCGGAAAGAGACGCGTTTCTCTAACTGCTCGGCAATACTGCGAGCAACCAGGGTGGCATCCATCTCCGGCTGACGGATCTCCTGAATGTTCAGGCGAACACGCTTCTTGGTCAAGGCCTCCAGGGAGGCGCGGAGCTTGTCAACCTTCTCGCCACTTTTACCGATAACGATACCGGGTTTGGCGGTAAAGATCGTGACCGAAACCTGATTGGCGGCTGCCCGCTCGATCTCGATACGCGCGACCGAGGCATTCTCAAGCTGCTTATTGATCTCTTTACGAAGAATGAAATCTTCTTTTAACAGGTCTTTATAATCACGCTCAGCGTACCAGCGGGACTGCCAGCCTTTGATGACGCCGAGCCTGAAACCTGTAGGATGCACTTTGTGGCCCAAAAGTATCCTCCTTACTTGCGACCGGCGTCAGCCGGATCGTCTGAGACAACAACTGTGACATGGCAGAAGCGGCGCAGAATGCGAGCCGCACGGCCATGCGGACGCGCCTTAATACGCTTGACCCGGAAAGAGTCATCCGCGATAATATTTAGGATATACAGATCGTCTGGATTGAGATTATAGTTATTCTCTGCATTCGCCACTGCCGAGGAGACAACCTTACTTACAGGCTGGGCACCGGCATTGGGCAAGAACTGAAGAATAGCCAGAGCCTCATTCACTCGAAGCCCTTTCACCGAATTGGTGACCAGACGCATTTTACGCGGCGGTATGCCAATATCTTTTGCAATAGCCCTGACTTGCATCTTTAACTCCAGTTAAGTAGTTTGTAAG
>CAXTTV010000141.1:0-7949 GCA_964247295.1 uncultured Ktedonobacteraceae bacterium
CGTCCACCGCCTGAAGGACCCTTTTTTCTGCCACGGCAAAAAAATGAACTGCACCTGGTTTACTATCTCACCTTGCTATAACAACGAAATATTCGTAAATTTTCTTGTAGGATAAATCATAAAATACATCAAAAACAACTAATATTATTATAATTGCTCGAAATATTGTGTTATTTTTAATACTGATGACAAATTTAATAGAGTTCTGGGAAGATATTTGTGTAGAAAGGAATCTACTCATGGCTAAAGAGAAGGCTCTCCTGTTGGTTGTTGGTGGTCGGGGAATGCCAGACCTTATGGCTCTGTTTTATGTACAACCAAAGTATGTTGTGATTCTCACCTCAGAGGAAGGCTGGAATGATGAAAAAAATTGTCGTGACATTATTAGTTCGATGGCTGGAACACAGATCGAAGAGCCTACGCGCAAGGTAAACACCTATAATTTTGCGAACGCGAAAAAGGTTTGCGAAGAGATTTGTCGCTCACATGATTGGGATTGGACAATTTCTATAAGTTCAGCACCTAAAATCACAGCCTTTGCTGCTCTTGCTGTAGCATCTAGTTTACAGTTACCTTGCCTTTATATAGATACAAGTCATGAAAAGCTTATCTCTTTATCAGGAGATACTGAGATAGTTGCCAATGAGCTTTTTCATATGAATGTGGATGATTATTTGGAAAAATTTGGACGTACAAGAAACGACAAGAATTGGGAGTATAGGTCTGCGATCAAGAATTTAGGAGATGTGTCAAAGCTCCTTGCTCTTTCTCCGGCTACCCCAGATTTTACAAAATGTATGTATGGTCAACAAGTTACTATGCCGCCTGTAAAAATAGATAAATTAACTCCTCAACTGATAGAGCTATTAGATAACTTGAGTAAATATAACGTTGTTTCGGTTCAATACAATAAGTCTCAGAATGAGGCATATTGTAAGTTTACAACAAAGCACAATGCTACATTTCTAGGTACGGGGGACTGGTTAGAGTTTTATACATGGAATGAAGTGAAAAAGGCTGGCTTCGCGGATGATTGTCAGTGGGGCTATGAACTTGTAAGCACCGCAAAGAATGAACTCGATGTAGTGTTGACTTATAAAGCGCAATTGATTTTTGCAGAGTGTAAGGCGCGGAAAAAACCATACGATACTGAGTATCTAGCTGGTATCGACAGCAAAGCAGGCATGCTTGGTGGCAGTTATGTGACAAAAATTTTTGTGGCGTATGCTCGTGCTCAGGGGGCCAGCTACCAGAACTTTCAAGAACAGGCACAGTTACGCCAAATTGTGGTGGCAACAGGAGAAGATTTAGCTAGTATTGGCTCAATTTTTAAGAAAGAAGCCGCAGATCCATCGTATCCAAGAATATAAATTCAGGAAGAAGAAATGCTTGTTTTGAATTTTTCGCATCCACTTACGGACGAGCAACAGGAGAAGATTCGTGAGCTTGCCAAGACACATATCGATAGATTTTTAGATGTTCATGTGCAGATTGATCAGGAGGAGCCATTAGAGTCGCAGATCCGAGATATTGTTGATAAGATTGGCCTGTCTTCTGAGGATTGGCAGAGAACTTCCCTCTTGATTAATCCTCCAGGGTATGCTCCGGCGGCCTGTATGCTGATGGCTGAGCTGCATGGTCGGATCGGGCATTTTCCTACGTTGATTCGTCTCCGACCACGGGATGAGATTGTAACTACTTATGAGGTGGCGGAGTCGCTGAACCTCCAATCTGTCCGGGATAGCAGCCGGAAGCATCGTACTGCTCTATAATTTTAAGATAGGGGGGCTTTTCTATATGAGGCCGGTATGGTACTCTATGGAAAAGTTCTTGTTTTTGATCGGATTTACCTTATTATAGATGTGGAGTCCGTCACGCATGCAATCTTCTACCGATCTACCTTCTTCCCTTCCCTTTAATCTGCTGGGCTCTATGCCTCTGTTTAATTATCTGACATATGCCTCTAACCGTACTCAGTTTTATCGCTCGATTATGCGGACGTTACTGCATTTCCATCGCGAGTATCGCCACTATGTGACCGATCAGGAGGTCCGCGAGGCGGTGCTCGATCTCCTCGATCTGGATTATCCTCTGGATAAGTGCCGTGAGGATCTGGACTATTTGAAGCAATGCGGGAATGTGACGACGATTTATGATCCTGATCGCGCGAATTCGATTGCGGAGTTTGTGCATAAGCCTCTTCTCTATCAGGCTTCGCCCGAGGCTCTGGCCCTGGAGATTTTTCTGGAGGAGCAGATCGGGCTTGGACGGCGCACCGGGACGCTGGATCGCAGTAATCTGGATTTAATCTTTTCGTTGCTGAAGCAGGTTGATGTGGCTCTGGATCAGGAGTTTGTCGAGGCTCGCGAGGTGGCGGAGGATTGGCAGAATGCGTTTACTCTTTGGGATACGCTTTCGCAGAATGTGTCTTCGTATATGCGGATGATCTCCGATGCGGCCCATCAGAGTAGTCGGGATCTGGAGTCGTTTATCTCGTATAAGAAGGCGGTTGTCCAATATGTTCATAGTTTTGCTGAGACTTTACTGATTTTTGGCCGGGATATTCGCGATCTGCTGAACCGCTGGGTTGAGAATGGAAAGAGGGATCGCCTGATCGCGCTGGTGGTCCAGCATCAGGCCAGTGTGGATCTGCTTATAGAGACGCCGGAGGGCGCTGAGGAGCGTCTTAAGTCGATGCGTCATCAGGTGCGGACGCTGACGCTCTGGTTCGCGGAGGGGGGCAATACGGAGATCTTCCAGCGCACCGCGACGATGGAGATCTCGCAACTGGTGCGGCGAGCGACGGCTCTGGCTGTCTCGGGCAGCTCGGCTTTTAGCTATGCATCTCATCTCCAACTGCTGGCCCAACGCTTTATGAAGCTTGAGAATGGTGAGCAGGCTCAGCAATTGTTTGTTTCGGCCTTCGCCAATGCTCCCTCGCTGCACTTTCCAGAATCCTTATTTGGGCAGGTGGCGATCTCTGATAGCCGTTCTTTTAAAAGCGCCTGGGATGAGCAGCCCGCCGCTCAGGTTCGCCTCTGGTCGCTGGGCCAGCGCATCCGTGGGGAACGCCTGTCGGAAGAGCCTCTACGAGATCAGCGAAAGGCGATTGAGGAGTTGAAGGCGAAAAATCGAAAGCAGGACGAGGATCGGCGGCGTAACCTGAAGAGCCTGTTTCACGGGCCGCTTCTGGATATTGGTAATCTCAAAAAGATCGATAAGGAGAGTCGCACGCTATTAGAAGAGATCCTGGATGGCTGTCTGACAGACAAGGATCGGCAGTATCGGTCTCAGGATGGGTCCCTGGTAACGCTTCTGAATCCATTGGAGCCGGAGCGAGTCGCGCTTTATAGCAAAGATGGGGTGTTGCGCCTGCCTCGTTATCGTTTGCGGTATGACGTTGTGATCGGGACCGACATGGGAAAGAATGGGAGCAATGGACATGGACGATCTGAGCATTGAAGCGACATTACCCGATGAGGGGAAGACTAAGACGAGCTCCCGCGTCCGGTTGACGGGCTTGATGCGCGCGCATGTGGCGCTACTGGAAGAGGAGATGATCCGCCCTCAACAGGGCGATCTTTTCTCGGTTGTGCAGCGCTACTATGAAGAGTTGCGCTACTGGCACAGTCAGCATACCGGCTGGTATCTTGAGCGCCGGGGAAATGTTTTCCGCCTGCAACGCACGCCAGTTCTACTTTTGCCGGCCCAGGAGAAAAACACAAAATTGCCGGAGCCGCGCGATTTTGCCTGTCTGGCTCTGATTCTCAGCTTTGCCGCGACCCGTCAGATGGAGGGGGCCGGGAATGAACAACAGTTTTTGTTATCGACGCTGACAACCTTTTTGGTTGAGCACGCGCGCGATGAGCAGGGCGAGCCGCTTCTGGATTTGAAGAGGCGAGCTGACCGCTATAGTTTGATGCATGCCCTCAAATATCTGGATGCCGTTGGTGGCCTACAACTGGTAGAGGGGCAGAGTCAGGGCTGGATCGACTATGATCATGAAATGCTATATGAGTTTACGCCAATTACAACCTTGATGATCACCTCGTTCGATTTTAAGGCCTTTGAGGCCGCCGAAGAGTCCTTGCGTACCTTTGAACCTCTCGGACCAGCTATGCTTGAACCGGATCTCCCGCCGCTCCGCCGGGTCTGGCGCGCCCTATTGCTTGGTCCGGTTCTGCTGCGGTATGATGATCCTCAGGGTTTTACCGTATTGTTGGAACAGGCGGATCTTTTTGAGCAGACCTTGATGAAGACCTTTGGTTGGCAGCTAGAGCTGAACCGTGATTATGCGTGCGTCGTGAGATCCAGTGGGACCGCCGCCGACGCAAACGCCTTGCTTACCCCTGGTAGTTCAATTGATCAGATTGTCTTACTGCTCTGTCGAGCCTGCCGCGAGGGCGTATCCACGGGTCGTTTCGATCCTGATCTCTATGGTTGCTTGCATCTGCATGCCGCCGATCTAGAAAATATGCTTTCAACTGAGATCAGGCCACAGTTTGGCAGCAATTGGAGTAAAGAGAATCAAGATAGTTCAGTGAGCACTCTCATGCAATCGGCTTATCAGAAGATGCGACTCGCGGGTCTGCTGCGCGGGCCGGACGCCAATGGAGATTTGTTGGTACTGCCCCTGGCGGCTCGCTTCGCGCCTGTTTATATTGGGCGCGGTGAGGGTGGGGCATCTGCTCGCCCTAAAAAATCACGTCAGAAGAGTAAGGCGGTGGAGGAGACAGGGCTCTGGGCTGAAAGTAAGTAGTGCTGGTAGAAAGCGAATAGAGAAAAGGATCTTGTATGCACGCATCTCAAGAATCGTTTAATGATCTGGTCCCACTGGTACAGTTGGAAGAAGACGCGCTGATAGAGGAGATCAATTTTTTACAGGCCACAGTGGATGGTCCGCAGGGATACCGCCTGCGTCGAATTATTCTGGTAAACTACTGGCTCTATCACGATATGCAGACCTTCGAGATCCCCCATGGCCGCCTGTTTTTGGCTGGAGATAACGCTACCGGCAAATCTACCGTGCTGACCGCCGCCTTCCCGATCGCAATCGAAGGGAGTCTGCGCCCAGCTCGATTGGATACCTTTGGTGATCATTATAAAAGTATCGAATACTACATTTTAGGGAGTGAACACTCAGCCGCTCCCTTTAACTTTAATGCGCGTACCTCGTATATCGCGCTTGAATTTGAGTGGTGTAATCCGGATCAACCGCCGATCGAGGCTGAGCTGCAACAGCGCTGGTTGCGAGGTGAGAAGGATCAGACACGTTTCCTGACTATTGGCGTTGTCTTGCAAGGCAAAAGGGATCGCGCTAAAACCATCGAGCCGCAATATTTCGTGATAACCGATGGCTCGCGCATCGGCTACCAGGTCAAATTGACTTTTGGACCGGATAATCAGCGAAACGTGATTCCCCTGGCCGGATTCAAATCCTTGATGAAGCTGCATGGCATCCTCTGCGACCGCCAGAAAGAATATGAGCAACTGGTCTCACGTTACCTGTTTGGCTATAAAAGTATCGATCAGTACGAGAAACTCATTGACCTTTTGCTGATTCTGCGACAGCCGAACCTAAGCTCAACGTTGAAGTTAGAGAATATCCAGGATCATCTAAAAAAGGCCCTGCCAGCGATCCCGTTGGATGCTACACGGCAGGTGATTGAGACCATTAACGGGATTGAAGGCATCAACCGTATCGTTAAAGAGTTAAGAGAGGAGCGGATCGCCGTTGGTGAGCTCCATCTCGTTCAGCAGAACTATGTCTTGAGCCGGGCCAGGGTGAGGGCGCGTATCTACCTTGAAACATGGCGCAACCTCAACGGAGCCAGAAATGATCAGAACCGCCAGCAGAAAAATCTAGAGCGCTGGCAACGCGAGCGCGATACCACAAACGATCTGGTAGAAACCACTAATACCGGGCTTCAGGAGACACGAGGATCGATCATCGCTTTAAGAAGTCAGCAGGTCAGCGATCAACAGGATCGTTTTCAGCGTGCAAGCGAGAAATTAGCCGGCGATCAAGAGATAGAAAAGCTTTCAGAACAGAGTCACAACCGTCTACAAAATAGCATTAAAGAGTATAAAGATCGCTCATGGAGCGCTGAGCAAAGCTTTACCAGCACCAAAGAGCAAATGGAAAGCCTGCTCGAAGAGTTAGAGGAGATTGTGGAGCAGGAAGCCTCATGGGAGAGCGCCGCATTACAGCTTCAAAGCACCCGTGAGCAGGTTCAGAGCCTCACCCTGACAGTAAACTCAACCGCGAGCCGGATCGAGAGCCTTCTGGAAGCCCTCATGGGAATGGGGGTGACCAGCAGATTAAGCTGGCTTCGAGACCTGGAAAGATTGCATAAAACGCGCCAGCGTATAGATGATCAAGTGCAGCAAGCAACCAAAAGTGAGCAGAGTGCCGGCAACTATTTTGATGAGAGCCTGCGCCAGTTTCTTCACTCGAAAGCTCAATTTGAGCAAGCCGTAGACTCCTTAACGGACCTTTTCGACAAACTTGCGGATCGGTATGGAGAGATTCTAGGAGATCAAGATCTCCTGATCGGCAGTAATCTGCCGGTTCAGACCTCTCTCAACAGCGAGTCCGAGATTGATACCACCGTGAGCGCCTATAGCCAGCTCTTTAACGAGATCAAAGGGATTCGGGATAAGATTTATCTACAATTAAGCAATGCCAGGAAGGGACTTCAGCAAAGTCTGGAGGAGATCCGGCACGATCAACAACAGCAGCAACAGGCGTTAAAAGAGATTGAAGCCCTGTATGCGGAAAAGCAGTCTGAACCAGAATTTTCTTTACCGCAATCGCCGAGAAAACAGGACGCACGCGACCTGCTGAATGAGGTTGGGATCGAAGCCTACCCTCTATATGGTTTACTGGACTTTGGTGAGGAGATCGATCGCGAGGGCGGAACCGCCAGCCAACTAGAATATCTATTAGAGGATGCCGGTTTACTCAACGCTCTGGTCACCAGACCCGAGAGCACCGCCGATGCGCTAAACCTTCTTCAAGACAAGGGATTAAGCGACTGCCTACTAGCCACTTCCTCGTGGCAAGAGGAAGGGTTTTCAGGTGATCAGCGGTCAGTTTCCAGTAAGCAAAAACCAGGTGTAGGTGACCTGTTGCGTTTTGATCCTACTTTGCTAGAAGTGAAGGATAGGGCCTGGCGTCAGGTTGTAGAGAAAGCTTTGCTTCTGATTAATCAAGCGATCGAATTTCCTATAGTCGAAAATGATGGGAACGATCCTAATAGAGGCGACATAATCGAGGGAAAAGATACCGGGGGCTCGTTGCGCTGGCGCTACGGTTTGGTAAGTGGAGTCGTTGGTGAGGGTCGGGCCACGGTTATTGGGCAGGAGACGCGGCTTCTACGCAGACAACAGGAGTTGGAAGCTCTAGAGCAGCGGCATAATATTTTGCGCCAGAGAGTGCAGGATTTGGGCCAGAACTACTCCGAGATCGAGCAACGCATTCAAAAGATGGATCAGCACTTGCGGGATCTGGATAGAGCGATCGAAGAAAAAGGTTTAAGCCAGGCGTCAGTGCTTTTAAATGGACAAACTCAGCCACTGAAAGCTGCTCTGCGCCGCTTCCAGCAGGCGCGAAGCGAGACTCAGGAGCGGCGTCAGGAGCGGACAGCCATCTTACGCGAACTTGAAGAAGCCTGTACCGACTATCCTTTACTGGCGCGGGATGAGAGCCGGGTTGCCATCGCCCTGGAGGCTACAAGCAGATTGAACGCCGATCTACCTGCTTTGCGGGTCGGGCTAGATAAAGTATTGACTGGGTATAAAAACTATCAGGAAGCGGAGTTGGGGCGTAAGCAGGCAGAGGAACAGAGCGCCGAAGCCTGGATGCATCTGGCCGATGCCAGAAATCAGGTAAAAAGTAGTCAGGCCGGTTTGGACGAGCTCAGAAGATCTTTAGAGGGGGGTGAAGA
>CAXTTV010000141.1:7959-12732 GCA_964247295.1 uncultured Ktedonobacteraceae bacterium
CCCCGGCAGCGTTTACATGATCTAGAGATCCGTGAACGTGAGCTAGATCAAGAGTATAAAAAGGTTTTCCGAGAACTGGCATCCCATAATAACAAGATAGAGAGCCAGCAGGTCACGCTTGAGCAGACCCGACAGAGGGTCGAAGGGTTGGAGGCGGAACGGATCAACCAACAGAAGGATCTATTGGAGAGCATCGAGATTTATCCCACCCCTCAATTTGAAGCTGTGCAGGAACTTCTGGAGCGGCAGCAATTTGATCAGGTCGCGCTCGCCTTATTGACGGTAGATCCAGCCGAAGAGGGTTTTGTCATCTGGAAAGATCGATTAGAAGGCGAGGAGCGCGATAGCTTTAGCGATCTGGCGGCGCGGTTCCGGGAATATGAGCGCGATCTTTATGAGCACGGCCCCGAGCTCCAGACTCGCCAGGGGATGATCGTTTTCAAACGCGAGGAGCAGGGGCGGCCCATAGATCTCTTGCACGATTTGGATGAGCGAATCAACAGGCAGGAGACCCTTTTAGAAGTCGAAGAGCGCCGCCTGTTTGAAGATTTTCTTTTACAGGACATGGCCGAGCGCATTAAATCTTACATCTTCGCCGCTGAGGACTGGGTGCAGCGCCTGAATAGTTCCTTATCGGGTATGTCCCTGGTGGGCGAGCACTATGACTTAAAATGGAAGGCCCTGAAATCGCCCGATCCCGAGAAGCCGGGTGGGAGGTTGGCGCAATGCCAGCATCTATTCCGTAAACCGGTGATGGCTTTGACACCTGAAGAGCGTGAAAGGGTTCGCGAAGCCTTCCGAGAAGAGATTCATCAGTTGCACCCCTCACAAAGCGAAGAGCAGAAGATTGAGAAGAAAAAAAGCTTTGAAGATTTACTGCACGAGATCTTCGACTATCGCGACTGGTTCTACTTTGAGGTCTACATCACCTTAGAGAATGGTGGGCAGCGCCAGTTGCTAGACAATAAAGTGTTGGGTGGTCGGAGCGGAGCCGAGAAGCTTTTCGCGCTCTACGTCCCGTTATTCGCGGCCCTCACCGCCCTCTATGAAGGGGCCGCACCCGGCGCGCCTCGTCTGCTTGTTCTCGATGAGGCCTTTGATAACGCCAGCGTCATCAACATGCAGGTCGTCATAGAAGTTCTTGCCAGCCAGGACTTTCAATGGATTATGACCAGCCCGCAGATCAACCTTTCCGGCTCAGGCATCCCCGCCAGCATTCGCTATCTTATGTTGCATGAGAAAGGGAGTCAGTTCGCCACCGCCGTCTCGCAGCGCACATGGCAGGGAAATCCCAACAAAAAACCAGAGGGTTCGTCAGGATCATGACCAGGGAACTGAAGCCGGGAGTGAGGAGCGCCCTCCACTTTTTCAAACAGGCCGGATTAGAAAGAGTGCTAGAGCAAGCGTGGCAAAAATACCGGGAGCAGAGTGGGATCGCCGGAACCATCATCTTAAAAGAGAGCACTCTGCGGGAACGGGAGGGGATCGACAGCCTGCTTGCCAGACCGCTAACGTCCGAAGGCACCCTCAAAATCTCCATGCAGAAATTAGATCAGGTATTGCAGGGAAGTGGCTTCAGGTGTACACTGCTGGAGCTCTTGCTGGCCTTTTTCCCCCAGCGTCAGATGGTCACCCGGCAGGAAGAGAGGGAGCGGCAACAATCGGGTCAGGAGCGCTTTCGCCAGCGGTTAGAAGGGATCGCCGTCGCGAGTCCTCAAAGCTTGGCTGGTCGAGATTGGCTACTGCGGGGCCGTTATGGGCTCGACTGGCTGTATCGTCGTTATAAGCGGATCAGTGAGCAGCCCGAAGAGAGCTGGAACCAGGACATAGAAAATATCGCTAGCGTCGCTACCGCCCTGAATCGACTACCGGGAAGAGGAGAATACCAGAGACTAGGCCTATTCGCCCAGGCGTGTACAGGAGATCCTCACGCATTTGATCCCAATCGGGAAGCTGGGCGGCTCCTGATCTATGCCCTTGTTGATCACCTCCTTCTAAAGGAACAGAAAGCGCGAGAGATCCCGCAGAAGCGAGAAGAACATATTCATCTCTACAGTGAAGTTGGGCTCCTGATAGATGGTATCTCCTCAAACGTCGCTGTCGCTGGACTGGTGAGTGCCAGTTTTCGAGCGGGTCAGGAAGATCGTTGGTTAGCAGCCGCCGATGGGCGGATCGTCATCCTGCCATTGCGTCAATTGGTAGACTGGTCCGGATGTCGAGCAAATGAAGAACGGATCTACATCATCGAGAACCCTCAGGTGTTTGAAGAGTTAGTAGATCAGCCGTGGGGGGAGCGGAGGCCAACCATCGTCTGTACCGCTGGCTGGCCTGGGGCCGCCGCCTATCGACTACTGGATTTACTAGAGGCAGAGGAAAAAGAGTTCTGGTACAGTGGAGATCACGATCTCAAAGGGATGCAGATAGCCGCCACCCTCTTGAAAAGATATAAAAGAGCGCGGGCCTGGAGATTCGACATCGACAGCTATCAGCACGCCCTGAGAGTGGGAGGCGTACCAGCGAGTGAGCAGGAACTGGGAGCATTAGAGCGCTTGCCTCACGAATTCAAAGAGATCGTCGAAAGTATTCAGCAGCATCAAAAGTGGGCATACCAGGAAGGCATCGTCAACCTCTTAAAGCAAGACATCGCAGTAGAGACCTGATACCGGGTAGAGATTGTAATTTATTCAAGATGGCGGAGTTGCCTATACCTCAAAACCTTTCCCTGCCTTTTCTCTCAATCTAGGCCTATAACATTTTGGTAGCGCAGAGTCTAATTGGAGCCGATTATACGTATAAGAGCCAGTTCAAGAGGCTTTTAGTCGAGTTCAAAGACAATATCACCTAACTCAATGAGAAGGTAACTCTGATCTTTGGAGGCATTCACCAACGCTGCTATTCTCTCGCTTCTATCTTCGCACACCATCACAATCGCGTGCTGGCTGATATCTTCAAATTCTTCGAAAGCCGTTTCATAAAGGTTTCTTTCTGGCTCCCCCTCAGTTGACGTTTGAATCAGAGCCGTGTTTGGCTCTGAGCCATCGCCAGTCACAATAATAGGATCACCCAACCACGACCCTTCAAGAGGATGTACAGGATATTTCGTATCACAAAGAAGGAGTGCGACCGCAACGCCATGCAAACCCTGAAATAATCCACTGCGCTTAATGTTCTCCCCAAATCGTGAAGCATTAATATATTGACGCTTCACAGGATTCACAATAAGAAAATATTCTCCCATAGAGTCTCCCCGTAAATAGATTTATTTGTCCCATATTACGTCATTAAAAATCGATTCATAAGCAGATCATCGAGCTTCTCTATTGTGGCACATAAGGACGTTTCTTATAAACATACAGATTATTCTGGTATAAAGCTTTTTCAAGTATACCTGTCTGGAGAAAGAGGAGGCACAGCAGAATTCTGTTGCGGATCGAAGGGTAATGTTATTTTATCCTGCCACTTGGGTACGGTGACCAGTCGGAAAATGAGTTGCAGAATCCTGAAACGGATCGAAGGAAATGGAAGATACATGTGATTCTTCTGAAAAAAGAAGAAAATGCTCCTGCGTAGAGAAGGGAACTCGAAAGAGGTAGATCGGGTCACGTGTGAGCCCGTGGTAGAGAGAATCGCCCGCATCGAAACCGTCACAGACGTACAGGCCGTTACCCTTTCCAGCAAGCGCATGACCTTGAACTTTCTTACACCCACCAGAATTGTTGATCAGAAACGGCTGGTTAAACCATTGCTCTTCCGTCCCCTGGTCCAAAGATTGATGGAGCGGCGGGCCGCCCTGGAAAAATGGTATGGTTCCGGCGAATCCCTCTACACCCCTGAAGAAAAAAAACGATCTTCTCCTCAAGGCCGAGAACATTCAGGTTGAGAAAGATCAAACGGAATGGGATGATCTTAAAAGCTATTCTAATCGCCAGAAGCGCCTGACCCCGCTTGGCGGTTTTGTTGGAAAGATCACCTTCACAGGGGATCTGGAGTTGTTTCGCGAGATCCTGGCCTGGGGAGAACTTCTACACGTAGGAAAAAGCGTCGTCAAAGGGAACGGCTGGTACCGGATCGAAGCGGCGTAACGTCGTGTAGTGATGGCCGGGAATTAGATTGGTTTCAGGCCATCATAGAACATCCTGGTGGCAGCGTCAGCCAGATCATTCCAGCGATCTTCAACCACCTTATCGTCCAGCAATTGAAGCATCATCACGCCAAGAGCCATACCGGAGAGTAATCGTACAGTCAGTTGAGTATCGGTCTTGCGAACCTGCCCATCCGCTTCCCGTTCTTTTAAAGCGTTAACCGCGATCTGCATTGTTGGCTCAAGGATCTGAGTAGAGTAGAGCGTGCGGAGCTCTGAATTCACCAGTAGCTCTGGCAGGACGGCCCGGAGCATATTCGTAGAGGAATCCATAAAGCTCAGACGCTGACGCATATAACTAGCGAGAAATGTTTGGAAATCCTGCCCCCGCCCAGCCTCAAAATGAGCCGGGCGGTTCTCGCTCTGGTTGAGATGGTTCATAATCTGGAGGAGCAGATCGGTCTTATTCTCAAAGTAGTTGTAGATCGTCCCGTCGGCCAGATCAGCGGCTCGGGCAATCTCTTTGATGGTCGCGCGATGAAAGCCCTTCTCGGCAAAAACCTGGATCGCCGCCTCTAAAATCTGCTGCCGCCGGGCTGTATTTACAAGAGCGGGAACAGGATCATTCTCTTTGGACATGGGGATAGCCTCTCTAATAATGAATATAAGTTCAATTGAGTGAAGGTATGTTC
>CAXTTV010000142.1:0-12642 GCA_964247295.1 uncultured Ktedonobacteraceae bacterium
GACCCCGATGCAGACAGCTTATTATTCCGCGACATTTGATCATACCACGTAAGGCGTTTGTGAGCAGCTCTATTGGGAAATGAAAGGAACGGTATGTTCCCACCTCGCCATCGTCCGTAGATCGGGTCACGTGTGGACCCGTGGAGACGGGAATCGCTCCTGTGGCGCTATGGGGGCCATCCTCTCCGTAAGCAAGCGATTGCCCTACCATACTTGCTTGCTCTTCGAGACCATGAGAGGCCCCCGTCCCTTTTACCAATAGAATTGTTTACTTATGGGTCTGATTACTCAGTCACAAAATGGCGATTGACGGCCTGAGCAATCATCTCAACCTGTGGCATCAGGCTTTGGAACTGAGGAATCGTTAGAGATTGTGCTCCATCTTTGAGGGCCTCCTCGGGATTATGGTGGACCTCAATGATCAGGCCGTCAGCGCCAGCGGCGACCGAAGCCAGCGAGAGTGGCCCAACCATATCGCGGCGGCCCGTTCCCTGGCTGGGATCAGAGATGATCGGCAGGTGCGAAAGCTTTTCGATAAGTGGGATTGCGCTGATATCCATAGTATTGCGGGTCGTCTTTTCAAAGGTCCGAATACCGCGTTCGCAGAGCATTACCTGACGGTTGCCCTGGCTTAAAATATATTCGGCGGCCAGCAACCACTCCTCAATCGTGGCGGACATTCCCCGTTTCAGCATGACGGGCTTATTACTTCTCCCAACCTCATCGAGCAGCATATAGTTCTGCATATTACGGGCTCCGACCTGAAGAATATCAGCGTACTCGCTGACCATTGTCACATCTGAGGGAGTCATCACCTCAGTAATTACCGCCATCCCTAGCTCCTTACGAGCTTTGGCCAGCAGTTTAAGCCCTTCTTCACCCAAACCACGGAAACCATAGGGCGAGGTCGAGGGCTTAAAGGCTCCCCCACGCAGGATAACAGCCCCAGCCTTGCGAACAGCCTCAGCGCTTAACATCAACTGTTTTTCAGACTCAACCGTACATGGACCAGCCATCATCACAACCTCTGTACCGCCAATGCGAACAAAGCCAGCACTGGTACAGGCGGTAGGTATCTCAATAATGGTATTTTCGGGATGAAATTCCCTGCTTGCCAGCTTGTATGGTTTGGAGACGCGCAGAACGCTCTCAACGCCTGGTAAGCCCTCCAGGGCCTCATCCAGCGAGGGTGTGATGCTTCCAACCGTACTGGGGGCTCCAGTTGCAGCGGACACTCCCAATACCCCAATAATTGTGCGCTCAACTCCTTGCGACATATGGCCGCTCAGGTTATGGCTTTTCAGAAAATCAAATACATGGTCGATGGACTCTTTAGGAGAGTCCGCTTTCATGACGATAATCACGTTCTTCGCTCCTTTAGGTGTATCTTTAATCATGATGTGTCTTGTGACTGGCGTGGCCTCGTCCCTGGGCTGCTCGTGACACCATCGTCATGAATTTCCCATTGCTCTATTTGAAGCTACTGGCCGTTAACCATATCCGGGCGCAGATCGACCGCACCTCTGATATAGGCATGCTGGATCTCGTCTGCGCGGCGGTCCGTATTCACATGGATAAGAACTCTAACGCAAAGTGGCTTACTATTCGGTACAGGGATCTCGCGAGAGCAGATCATGGCTACTCCGGTCCATCCCAGTTGCCGGGCGGCGACCGCAGGGAACTCCGCATCCAGATCGGCAGTAACGGTAAAGATCGCGCTGGTGATATCCTCGGCTTGCAGATTGTTTAGAGCAATAAGTGTTTGTAGTAGCTCACGGGTGGCTGCCAGTATCTCTCCCCGATCATTTTTTTCGACGGTAGTTGCCCCTCGGACACCTCGGCAAAACATCAAGTTCCTCCTCTTCGCAATGGTTCTTATCTTATTATTGTACTCACAGCGTGCTCTTCCATTGTAAAAAATAGGACCTCTATAATGAATCTGAAGAGTATCCGTACTCTGGGGCGATTCACACGTGTTTTTCCGACAACTGTTCAATATACCTCTGGACCTGTTCAACCTGCTGGTCATCGGGTGTCTGACGGATCAGGTTTACGATAGCACTACCGACGGCAGCACCGTCGGCATAACTTCCAATCTCTCTAATATGCGCGGGAGTTGAGAGACCGAAGCCGATTGCCAGCGGGAGAGCGTAGAGACTGGAGTGTTTATGGACTCGATCAATAAAGCCGTGGAGGTGCTCTGGTAGAGTGGATCTGGCTCCAGTGACGCCATTTAGGGAGACACAGTAGAGAAAGCCACGTGGCTCGTTTTTGGCCTGCTCAACAATGCGAGCGATGCGTTTCTCGGAGGCCGTAGGTGGGATCAGATAGATCAGGGCTAACCCGTGATCCGCTGTAATCCGCTGAAGCCTTTCGGCCTCTTCGAGCGGGAGATCAGGTACGATAAGCCCGCTGATACCATGCTCTACGGATTGCTGGCAGAAACGCTCAAGCCCATAGTTCATCATGGGGTTATAATAACCCATAAAAATCAAAACCGCCTCTGTTTGCGCGGAGACCTGTCCGGCAATCTTCATACAGGCGGAAACTGTAGTCCCATGGGCAAGGGCTTGCTGGCCCGCGTATTGAACGGCCGGGCCATCGGCCAGGGGATCGCTAAAAGGTAACCCAAGTTCGATAATATCGGCCCCGGCCTGACTCGCTGTGACGATCAATTCAACGCTGCGCTCGATCGAGGGATAGCCACACATAAAGTATGGCATCAGGGCCGGGCGTCCCTCGCCTCTGGCGCGCGCAAACGCCTGCCCGATCTTGCTGGCGGGATTGCTCTGGATAGAGGTATGTTGCATCTATTCCTGCTCCTGAAGAGTTACGTGCAGGGCCTTGGCGACCGAGATCATATCTTTATCGCCGCGCCCCGAAAGATTTACAACGATCAGAGATCCTAGCGGGAATTTTCCCTGTTCGCCCATTTCCAGCAGCGAAGCCAGGGCGTGAGATGACTCCAGAGCGGGAATAATTCCCTCCGTCTGGCTCAAAATTTGAAGCCCTCGGAGCGCGCCCTGATCGTCGGTTGCGATATAGGTAGCTCGCCCTGTGTCTTTCATATAGCTGTGCTCGGGACCGACGCCAGGATAATCCAGGCCGGCTGAGATACTATGCGTTGCCTGGACCTGCCCATCGTCATCCTGCATAAGATAGCTCAAGGTGCCGTGAAGAATGCCCGGTCGACCAGCCGAAAGGGGAGCCGAGTGTTTCCCGCTTTCCAGACCCTCACCGGCGGCCTCGACCCCGATTAGTTTGACCTTGGGAGCATCCGCGAATGGATAGAAGATGCCAATCGAGTTGCTGCCGCCACCGACGCAGGCCAGAACATAATCGGGAAGCCTCCCCTCGATCTCCTGGATCTGAACGCGGGCCTCAGTGCCGATCACCGATTGAAAATCTCGTACCATCAATGGATAGGGGTGAGGTCCGATTGCTGAACCAATGATATAAAAGGTGTTCTCGACATTCGTCACCCAATCGCGGATCGCCTCATTCACAGCATCTTTAAGTGTCCGACTGCCACTGCTGACTGGAGTAACCTGAGCTCCAAGCAGTTTCATCCGAAACACGTTTAGGGATTGGCGCTCGATATCCTCCTCTCCCATATAGACAATGCATTCCAGGCCCAGTAGCGCGCAGGCCGTGGCAGTTGCTACACCGTGCTGACCGGCTCCAGTCTCCGCGATGATCCTTTGCTTGCCCATCCGTTTCGCCAATAGGGCTTGCCCCAGGGCATTATTAATTTTATGGGCCCCGGTATGGGCCAGGTCCTCACGCTTTAGATAAACCTTGACGCCCGGTGCGACCCGCTGTGAGAAGCGCTGAGCATAGTAAAGTGGGGTTGGTCGGCCCACAAAATTTTTCAGATAGGAATGCAGCTCTTGTTGAAAATCAGGATCATTCTTTGCCTTTTGATACGCGGTTTCTAGCTCTGTGAGGGCTGCCATCAGGCTTTCTGGGACAAATTTACCCCCGAAATTTCCAAAGCGACCACGCTCATCAGGATAGGTCGCATGTTGGTACTCCTGAAAGGCTTCCTCATACTGCTGCTGTCGTTTTTGCATTGGTATTCTTTCTATGTATAGGCCGCCTTTGGCGGCGGGAGAGAGGGGAAATCTGGGGCTAAAGCCCCAGACCCCAAGCAAGGGCCAGCGCCCCTTGCATCCCTGCTGGAGTCAGTCGACCAACTCCTCCAGGCCGCCTTTGGCGGCGGGAGAGGGGGTTATAGGCCCCAGACCCCAACTAAGGGGCATGTATCCCTGCTCTAGTCGCTGACTGTAGATGTTTGAGTACCCTTTGCATTCCTAATTCTGGTCTGTGAAACTGAGCATCTTTTGATTGTCCGCCTCACGGACCCGCTCAATAAATTGTCGAATCTTCTTGCTATCTTTTTGACGCAGGCTTTCCACGCCGCTACTGACATCCACCCCCCAGGGGCAGACCTGCTGGATCGCCTCCGAGATATTTTCAGGAGTCAGGCCACCAGCCAGAAAGATTGGCAGCTCCTGAGCAATCTTCGCGGCGCGTGTCCAGTCATGTGGTCGGCCAAGGCCGCCAGGCAGAGTCTCGCCAGGGATTGGCGGGGTGTCCAATAGAATACGCCAGACTACCTCACGATACGCCTGAAGCTTGACATCATCCACTTGATCGTTTAGATGCAGTGCCTTAATCACAGGTCGGTTGATTCGTTGGCAGAACTCGGGTGACTCCTGACCGTGAAGCTGGACAAAATGCAGATCAAGATCCTCCGTAATCTCGTTAATCTGCTCTACTCCTGTATTGACAAACAAGCCGACCAGATCAGTCATAGCCTCGCGGCCCTCATTCGTCTCCCGAAATTGGTTGATAAGATCTAGAGCCTGAGCAGGAGAAAGATAACGGGGACTTGGTTGATAGAACATCAGGCCAGCCAGATCAGCGCCTTTAGACGCCGCCACTTGAAGATGTTCAAGGGTTTTCAGGCCACAGATCTTGATTTGAGTGCTGCTATTTGCACTTGCAAGCAGGGAGTACATCTGCTCCGCAACATCGCGAGAGATGACCAGTGACTCCCCAACAAGCATTGCCTGGACATCATATCGAGCCAGCCGACGAGCGTCCTCAGCCGTGTAGATCCCGCTTTCCGCGACCACCAGACGATCCCTGGGAATCAAGCGGCGCAGCTCACGGATCAACATAGGCTTCATCTGAAACGTCACCAGATCCCGGCTATTGACGCCAATAATACTGGCCCTGGAGGCGATGGCTCGCCGGGCTTCCTCCTCATTATGGACCTCAACCAGACAGTGCATACCCAATTTTTGGGCTAATTGCAAAAGTTCGTTCAGTTTATCGTCATCCAGAATCGCGCAGATCAGCAGGATCGCATCGGCTCCCCAGGAGCGAGCCTCATAGACCTGGTAGGAGTCGATAATAAAATCCTTGCGCAACACCGGTATATTTACAGTCTGCTTGATGGCCTGAAGATATTCAGGTGAGCCAAGGAAAAAATGTGGTTCAGTCAGAACTGAGATCGCGGCAGCGCCATTGGCCTCGTAGAGTTGAGCCTGCTTTACCGGGTCCAGATCTGGCGCTATCAGCCCTTTAGAGGGAGAGGCACGCTTCACCTCAGCAATCATTTGAACCCGACCCGACCGGGCCAGAGCCTTATAGAAATCGCGGGGAGCGGCCTGACGGCCAGCGCGTTCTATCAGCCAGCTTAAGGGAGTTTCGCGTTTGCGCTCTTGCAGATCAAGGCGCGTCTGGTCAACAATTTTCTGCAAAAACATCGCTTACTCCACCCCCGCAGGCTGTCTGGTGGACTGGATAAAAGCGGCCAGAAGCGTGCGTACTTTATCGCTATGGAGAGTCTCCTGAGCCAGACGGACGCCATCATGCAAAGAACTGGTGCGGTCATTCGCGAAAAGAGCCGCGCCCGCGTTCAGGCAGACCATATCAGCGATCGGCCCAGGGGCATTGCCGTCGAAAAGATCGCGGATCATCTGGGCATTCCGCGTTGGATCGCCGCCCTGAATCGGTGCGCGGTTGTTGATCCGACGGAGGCCAAAATCTTCGGGGTTAACCGTGTACTCTTTCAGATCCAGGCCGCGTCGGATCTCGCAGATCCTGGTGGGAGCGCCGAGTGAGCACTCGTCCAGGCCATCCTCACCATAAACAATTAGCGCGTGTTTACTTCCCAGATGCAGCAGGACCTCGCCCATTTTGCGAAGAAGTGAACCGTCTGGCACACCCAGAACCTGATAGGGTGTATGGGCGGGATTTGTCAGGGGGCCCAGAACATTAAAGACGGTGCGCAGACCGATCTCGCGGCGGGTAGGGCCGACATAGCGCATCGCTGGATGGTAGCTGGGCGCGAACATAAAACCAAAGCCTGTTTGATGGACACAGGTAGCGACCGCCTCAGGTCCAAGCTCAATTTTCGCCCCGAGGGCCTCAAGCACATCGGCGCTCCCGCAACGGCTCGTCGCGGATCGGTTTCCATGCTTGGCGACTTTCGCGCCAGCCGCCGCCGCCAGAAATCCAGCCGCCGTCGATACATTAAACGTGCCAGCCGCATCGCCCCCGGTTCCACAGGTATCGAGCGCCTCCGACTCGATCTTTTCATGCAGGTGGACGCGCACTGCCTTTTCGCGCATCACCCGCGCCATACCGGCGATCTCCTCTACTGTCTCGCCACCGTGTCGCAGCCGCAAAGCTGTGAGAAACGCGGCCATCTGGGAGGGCGTCGCCATGCCTGTCATAATCTCTTCCATGACAAGCGCGGCTTCGTTCTCCGGTAACGTTGCTCCACCCGCGATCTGAACAATCGCCTCGCGAATCATAATCAACAACTTCCCTTCTGCTCAGATCGCATACTCAGGCGCAAGCCTGGATTACCTTTGCCGTCAAAAAATTTTGTAGAAGTGTTTTGCCGTCCGGCGTCATAATCGACTCGGGGTGAAATTGCACGCCCTCAATCGGGTACTGGCGATGGCGTAACCCCATAATCAGGCCATCGCTGGTTTGAGCCGTGATCTCTAGGGCATCGGGCAGGCTCTCTTTTTCAACGATCAGGCTGTGATAGCGGTTGGCCTCAAATGGTTGTGGAAGGTTAGTAAACACACCCTGGTTCTGATGATAGATCAGGGAAGTTTTGCCGTGGATCGGTTCTGGGGCCAGCACCACGCGGCCACCGTAGACCTGTCCGATGGACTGATGGCCGAGGCAGACGCCCAACAGTGGGATGCGCGGCCCGAAGCTGCGAATAATCTCGCACGAGAGGCCGGCCCGATCCGGTGTACCGGGGCCGGGCGAGATCACAATTCTCTCTGGTTGAAGCTTTTCAATCTCCGCGAGGCTGACCTGATCATTGCGTCGGACCTCGATCTGCGTACCGAGCTCAGCCAGATATTGATAGAGGTTGTAGGTAAAGCTATCGTAGTTATCAATGAGCAAGAGCATCCGTTTGCGCTCCTTTCCTGGCCTGAGCCAGCCGGTCAGCCTCATCAAGAGCGCGGATTAGCGCGCCCGCCTTATTTAAACTCTCCTGGTACTCTAACGCCGGTTCTGAATCAGCAACCACACCACCGCCCGCCTGGATGTAGGCCTGCCCGTCCTTAACCACCATCGTACGAAGAGCGATCGCCGTATCCAGATTGCCCGAGTGGCTGAAATAGCCAACCGCGCCAGCATAGATCCCGCGTTGTTCCTGTTCCATCTCGCTGATAATCTCCATTGCTCGGATCTTCGGAGCGCCGGAGACCGTACCGGCGGGAAAGCCAGAGCGCAGCGCCTCATAGGGAGTTTTATCGGTACGTAGACGGCCAGTAACATTTGAGACCAGATGCATCACATGGGAGTAGCGCTCAACCTCCATAAACTGATTGACCTCGACGGAGCCGGGTTGGCTGACGCGTCCGACATCGTTGCGTCCAAGATCCACCAGCATCACATGTTCCGCGCGTTCCTTAGGATCTTGTTTTAGTTCCTCTTCCAGAGCCAGATCGTCTACGCGATCCTTGCCACGGGCCCTAGTCCCCGCAATCGGGTGGATAGTGACCTCCTCATCCTCCACGCGTACCAATAGTTCTGGAGAGGCCCCGATAATCTGAAAATCTTCCAGATCGAGATAGAACATATAGGGGGAAGGATTAATTGCTCGGAGTGCCCGATAGATCGTAAAGGGATGAGCATTGATCCCCCGTTTCAAGCGTTGGGAGAGCACCACCTGAAAAATATCGCCGGCCTGGATATACGCCTTACCCTGCTTAACCATCCGTTCAAACTCCGCTTGCGTCCGATTTGAGACAACCTCAGTTGACTGCCACGTTTCTGGTTCTGGTGGAAGCTGAGCGGATTGCCCCAACCGTTGAGAGATCTCCTCAAGAACCGCGCACCCGCGCCGATACTCGTCCTCCAGATCGGGAGCATCCAGATGCAAGTGGGTCACCGCGCGTACGCGGTGTTTCAGATGATCGAAGACCAGCACCGTCTCCGTAAAACTAAAGATTGCCAGTGGAAGATCAAGAGAATTTTGTTGAGGTACCGGGAGCTTTTCAAAGCGAGCCACCGTCTCATAGGCCAGATAGCCGACAGCCCCGCCATGAAAGCGCGGCAATTCGTCGTATCCTGTCATTTCAGGATATAACAGGTAGTATTGCCCGAGTTCAGCCTCAACCAGATCTAGAGGATCGTGACAGGGAACCTGTTCCCGCCGAAAAGTGCCGGGCACATCGGGAGAAAGAGTTGGATCGCGATAAAGCAGCGTTGCTGCCTCGTCCTGGACCGTCATTACCAGATAGGGATCGATCCCTATAAAGGAATAGCGAGCGATCCGCTCACCGCCCGCCACACTTTCCAGGAGAAAGCTGTAGGGACCCCGAGCCGTTTTGCAATAGGCTGAGACTGGAGTCTCCATATCGGCCAGAATATCGCGGTAGAGCGGGAGCAGTGGCCGTTTATCGCCCTGATAGTGCGCTTTCAGCTTTTGAGCCTCTGGGAGTGTTGGATAAAACATACTCTCTCCTGGTTTCAGGGATAGGGCTAGTTAAGCCCTACCACCTCTTTCATCTGTTCAAGGGTCGTGGCAGCCAGTGGACGAACCGTATCGGCCCCCTGTTTTAGAACTGCCTCAAGCATAGGGAGATCATTCATATACTCGTGATAGCGCTCCTGAATGGGACGCAATGTTTCCACCAGTTGCTCAATTAAAGCAGACTTAAAGTCGCCGTAGCCTTTGCCCTCGAACTCCGCCTCAATCTCCTGTTCGCTTTGACCGGTGAGAGACTGATAGATGCCCAGCAAATTATAGATACCGGGACGCTTCTGGTCGAAGCGGACCAGACGGTCAGAATCGGTAGTGGCGCGACCAATCTTCTTTTTAATTGTTTTAGGATCATCCAGCAGATCAATGCGAGAGAAAGGATTTTCACTGCTTTTGCTCATTTTCTTGTCAGGCTCATCCAGGGACATAATACGCGCACCCACCTTGCGGATCTGTGAGTCTGGGACCTTAAAGACATCGCGTTTATACAGCATATTGAAGCGCTCAGCCAGATCGCGAGTCAGTTCTATATGCTGGCGTTGATCGTCTCCAACCGGAACCAGATCGGCCTGATACAGCAGAATATCGCAGGCCATCAGCACAGGATAGCAGTAGAGGCCGGTACTGACCGACTCCGTATTCTCGCCGGCTTTACTTTTAAACTGCGTCATCCGGTTGAGCCAGCCCATGGGAGTAAAGCACTCCATAATCCAGCTTGCCTCAGCATGTTCATGGACGTGTGACTGAATAAACAGATTGCAGTGTTGGGTATCCAGGCCGCAAGCTAGATAGAGGGCCGCCAGCTTTCGAGAATTTGTATGCAGTTCTTTGGGATCGATCGGTAGCGTAATCGCATGCAAGTTCACAATACAGAAAATATTCTCGTAGTCAGCCTGTGTACTAACCCAATTGCGGATCGCGCCCAGGTAGTTACCCAGATGAATATTGCCGGTTGGCTGAATACCAGAAAAGACTCGTTGCTTCACAGGCATGGGAGTCGACGCGGGCTTCTGTTCGGTGTGTCTTTCAACGGCCATCGTCACATCCTCCTGAAAAAAGTCATAAAAAAACGCCATCCAGTCCACACAAGGGACGAGAGGCGTAAAAGCTTTCGTGGTGCCACCCTGATTCAGATAGACGCGTTAAGGGGTCTATCCCTCTTTTTCCGGATACGCTATTGATATCCTGTCCTCAGTAACGGGGGACATTCCGTAAGAAAACTAGTAACCTGAAGAGGCGTTCGTCTCTCTGCTCACAGGTCCATTCTACAACTGCACTGGTATCGGGATTTCAGCCTCCCCGACTCTCTGGAAACAGCGGTATCATTGTATACTCTTCCTGATCATCGCTTTCGTGTTATTCAATTGTGCTTGAGTAAAGCATACTGTATAGGGGTTTCTCCTGTCAAGCCTTTTGTGGCATAATTTTAGAGAGACTATGGATAGAACATCCGTTGCATTATAAAGAAGCATAGATCTTGATGCTTGTAAAAAGTCTTTTACGCCGAGACCGCTAGATATATGGAAAAGATAAAAGAGGGTCGAAAATTTATGAAAACAGAAGAACCTCTGAGCGCGACAGTTGAAGAATACTTAGAGACCATTTACAACATGAACATGGAAGACGAGGTTGTGATCGGCGCGCGCCTGGCCGAAAAGTTCGCGGTCTCGCCACCAACCGTCACAGAGATGCTCAAGCGACTGGTGCGCGATGGTTATGTAGAGATGGATCGCCGGCGTCAGGTGACTTTAACCGAGTTGGGGAACCAGGCAGCGGAGGCTGTGTTACGCCGTCATCGTCTGACCGAGCGTTTCCTGGTAGATATGCTGGGTCTGCAATGGCATCAGGTGCATGAAGAGGCCTGTCGGCTGGAGCACTTTATCTCAGGAACCGTTGAGAGCCGGGTTATCAGCAGCCTGCATAATCCAACCACCTGTCCGCATGGGAACCCGATTCCGGGGACCGTGAACGCACGCACCTATCTGAAAGACAACAACGCTGTACGCCTTTCCAGCATTCCGGTAGGAGAGCAGGCCACCGTGTTATGTATCTCTGAAGTTGTGGAAGATGAAGAAGGATTAATCCTGTATCTACACGAAAAGGGCCTGACGCCGGGCTCGACTGTCACCGTAGCTGAACCGGTTGAGAACGATCCTGATAGGCCACATGAAACGTTTCGCGTTCGACTGAATGGTCGAGAGGTAATGATCAGCCCTTATGCCTCCACGAAAATCTGGATGACACAGAAGCCCGCTTCTGAGAATACAAATACAGCGGAATAGCCGTCACCTTTTGGAAAGGACTTTCTATGTTGCAGGAGCCAATTACCATATCCCGAACCCTTGTTGACGACATTATTGAACGCGAGGACGCGCAGTTTCAGGCTCGGACCCCGCGAACCAAAGAGATTTTTGAGCGGGCCTGGAAAACCCTTCCAGCGGGCGTTTCCAGTTCTTTTCAAGCCGTGCCCCCCTATCCCTTATTCATCAGTCGCGGTGAGGGCAGCCAGATCTGGGATTACGATGGGAACGCGTACCTGGATTTCCACATGGCCTTTGGAAGCTTGCTGGTTGGGCACGCGCATCCGGTTCTGGTTGAGGAGCTACGGGATCAAACAGGTCTGGGGACGCTCTACTCCCTGCCCGGCGCGGACAGCGTTTTTCTGGCGGAAGAGATTGTGCGGCGTTTCGCGCCGATCGAGCAGGTGCGTTTCTGTAACTCAGGGACCGAAGCGACTATGGATGCGATCCGGTTGGCGCGTGCGCACACTGGGCGGGACAAAATCGTCAAAATCGAAGGTGCCTATCATGGGCATCACGACGCCGTACTCATGAGCACCAAGCCATCGCTGGATCTGGCTGGCCCACCAGAGCGTCCTTTCACCGTTCCCGCCTCCACAGGTATTCCCATGGCCGTTGCCGAGAACACATTGATCGCGCCATTTAACGATGCTGAGGCGCTAGAGCGGTTGCTTGTAGAGTACGAGGGAGAGATCGCGGCAGTAATCACGGAGCCAGTTTTAATGAACGTTGGGATTATCCTGCCAGAAGAAGGGTATCTACAACAGATCCGTGAGATCACGCGCAGGCATGGCGTCCTGCTGATCTTTGATGAAGTCAAAACCGGAGTGACCGTAGCTCCTGGAGGGATTACCGAACTCTATCCGGTTGATCCAGATCTTATCTGTCTGGCGAAATCCATTGGTGGTGGGTTGCCGATCGGAGCCTTTGGGGGGCGCGAAGAGATCATGCGGCATATCACCATGGGCGAAGTGCTGCATCTAGGCACCTTTAATGGAAATCCCATGTCGATGCGGGCTGGGCTGGTCACGCTCTCGCGCCTCTTCACGCCCGAGGCCCATGCACAGGCGAGCAAGCTTTCGGAGCAACTTGCCGAATGGTATGTACAGGTTATTGAAGAGTTTTCTTTACCGATGCATGTAGCTCAGATTGGAGCCAAAGGCTGTGCCATGTTTGCCTTTGAGCGGGCGCGAAACTATCGGGTCTGGCCGGAAGTAGATCTAAGGCTCTCCTATGCCTACTGGCTGTTTCTCGCTAATCGTGGAATCTTATTCCCACCGGGCTTAGATGGTCAATGGACCATCTCCATTC
>CAXTTV010000143.1:0-520 GCA_964247295.1 uncultured Ktedonobacteraceae bacterium
ACCTTCAGAAGCATTCGCCTCTTTCCAGGCAATCACCCGGTGTGTCACATTATGTGCAGCGGGTAACTCATCGAAGGGGCCGGAATAGAGCCAGCCCACCATATCGGAGCCTTTCAGAGTCTCGACAACATGGTAATCGCCCTTATCGCGGCCCTTTAGAGCTTTAAGGACAGGGAGGAGAGCCTCTGTCAAGTAGTAGAACTCCCCATCCTGTTCCACCTTTACATAAGAGAGCTCGGGATTGACCGCAGCCGCAACATTTGCGGGTAGAGTCCAGGGAGTCGTCGTCCAGGCCAGCAGGTACTCATTGGAGCGATTGAGCAGAGGGAAGCGAACATAGATACTCATATGAGAGATCTCTTTATAACCCTCAGACTCCATCTCCATATTTGAGATCCCGGTAGCACAACGGGGGCACCAGGGCATCACATCGCGTCCCTTATAGATCAGGCCGCGCTCCTGGCATTTTTTCAAGAAATGCCAGATTGTATAATTATTTTCATCAGAAAGTGTATAGTAG
>CAXTTV010000143.1:530-12637 GCA_964247295.1 uncultured Ktedonobacteraceae bacterium
AATCCATCCAGTAGCCGAGTCGAATAGACTGTTCAGTCTGGCGTTTGGCGTAAGTAAAGACGCGCTCCTTGCACTTATTCACAAAGTTAGCGATGCCGTAGGCCTCGATATCGCGTTTTGTTTTCAGGCCAAGTTCTTGCTCGACATTCACCTCAACCCAGAGGCCCTGGCAATCGAACCCATTTTGGTAGCGTTGACGGTAGCCCTGCATATTTTTAAAGCGTTGATAGAGATCCTTATAGAAGCGGCCCCAGGCATGGTGGACGCCCATAGGATTATTAGCCGTAATGGGACCATCCTGAAAGCCGAATTTTTTCGAGCTATGTTCATTGCGTTTCAGGTAAAGTTGGCGGATGTTATGATTATCCCACCATATTTGGGTAGAACGTTCAAGAGATGTGTAGTCAACGCGATCGGCAGCAGTCACAGAGCGAAACACATTAGATTTCACAGCCACAGTATAATCCTCCCGAGAGTAAAAAACAGAAAAAAGGTCAGGGGGCGAGAACGATTTCCAGGCGTTTATTAATTTTCCCTTTATTCTCCAGTCTTGTAATCGTAATGTAGCCAACCTCTTTTGTATGTTTCACATGAGTGCCGCCATCGGCCTGGAGATCGAGGCCAACAATCTCAACAATGCGTATTTGTTCCATATCGGCTGGAAGGAGATTTGTTTTTGTTCTCACCAGATCGGGAATTGAAAAAGCCTTCTCGCGTGGCAAATTATAGACCCGAACCGGATAATCAGCATCGACAGCCTCATTAACTCTGGTTTCAATAAAAGGAAGTTTATCTTTAGAGAGATTCTCCATTGCGAAATCCATACGGGCGCGATCGGGGTACATCTGTCCGCCAGTGACCTGAACACGGAACTCGTGCCAGAGAGTAGCGCAAAGAATATGAAGGGCGGTATGAGTACGCATCATACGGTAGCGATACTCCCAATCTAGAACGCAAGTCACCTGTGTTCCGATGGAAGGAGGAGAGCAATCGAGGGAGTGCCATATAAGAGAATCTCTTTTGCTAAGAGCAACGACCTCAGCATCGCCAGTACCATTATTCCAGGTGATAGATCCATGATCGGGTAGTTGTCCCCCGCCGCCTGGGTAGAATATAGTTGCATCGAGTGCGACATCATGATTTTCGACAGCAATTACAGTAGCGGTACACTCGAACGTAAAGCTATTTTCGTGATAGAGCAGTTTTGTTTTCATGTTCTTGCTACATTAGGAAAGCATTTACGGCCCCTTATTGATGTAGCGAGCTCCTTTCTCCAATACACATAAAGCCAGAAGCTTGATTGGAAGATAGCAGAGGCGCAACAATAAAAAAAGCCTCGCGTCCTTCTTCGTAAGGGACGAGAGGTTTTCCCGTGGTACCACCCAAATTAGCCCGAAGCATAAACGACTAATAGATTATGCGCAAAAGGGCTCACTCAATGATTGTTGCATACAGCTTCTCACAAAGAAGGGATATGCACCTTCGTGGTAACGGGAAGGTTCCGACCTGGCCTACAAAAGACTCGGCAGGTTGCTCGGGAATGATTTTCGACAAAGGGTTTGTGCCTGTTCGCAGCGTAGCAGGCTCTCTGAGACAAAGGTCCCCGGTCTACTCTTTCCGTCTATGCGTGATATGATAATTATTGTACTATCTCGTTGAGTATGCCATACTAAGAGTATCATGTCAATACAAGGAACATCTCTTATGAACGATTTACAATCATATTATGGACCTAATGCAGGTTATGTCCTTGAGCTATATGAACGATATCAGCAAGATCCTCAAGGGGTTGATGAGACCACCCGAGCCTTATTTGATGGCTGGAAGCCATTAAATCAAGAGGATCGGGAGCAGCCCGAGATAGTAAAGCAAGCGTCCTTTGTCAGGCAATTATCAGAGGAGAAAAAAGAGATCTCCTTTCCTCGACCGCCATCTCAAGCCACCAAGCCAGCGACCACCGAAAGCAGATCCGCCTCATTCGCAATTGAACGCGTAGTTGCGGCCTCAGCGCTTGCGCATGCCATTAGAGAGAGAGGGCATTTAGGAGCGCACCTAGATCCATTGGGAAGCAAGCCACTGGGAGATTTAGCCTTAACGCCAGATTATTATGGACTGACTCGAGAGGATTTAGAGCAATTGCCGTCAGAAGTCGTAGGTGGTCATGTAGCGGAGGGTGCTGAGAACGCATTAGAAGCGATCACAGCATTGCGAGACATGTATTCAGGGACCATAAGTTATGAATTTGATCAGGTCAAAGGTTTAGCTGAAAGAAACTGGTTGCGTGATGCAGTAGGATTATCGCGTTATTATCGAAAAGCGCGGCCGGAGGTGCGGAAACAATTACTAAAGCGATTGATCCAGATAGAAGCATTTGAGCGTTTTTTGCATCAAACTTTTGTAGGGCAGAAGCGTTTCTCGCTTGAGGGGTTGGATATATTAGTTCCCATGCTAGATGCGATCATCAAAGACGCAGTTGAGTCGGAGACGCGTGAAGTTGTAATTGGCATGGCGCATCGTGGGCGGCTCAATGTTTTAGCGCATGTACTAGAGAAGCCGTATGGAGTCATGCTTTCCGAATTCTCGCATGCAAAGAGCGAAGAATCGACACCGTTAACGGACAGTTTTGGTCATGGTTGGACAGGGGACGTAAAGTATCATTTAGGAGCTGAGCAAGTATTAGGAGAAGGGGCATCGGTAGATCTAAAGATCATTCTTTCGCCCAACCCGAGTCATCTTGAATTTGTCAATCCCGTAATTGAAGGAATTGCGAGAGCGGCGCAGGAAGTAAAAGACGTACCGGGCAAGCCATTATTAGACGTAGATTTGTCGCTTCCCATCCTCATTCACGGAGACGCAGCCTTTCCAGGAGAAGGGATCGTAGCAGAAACCCTTAACCTGTGGCAACTAGAAGGATACTGGGTAGGGGGATCGATCCACATTATAGCCAACAACCAGCTTGGTTTCACCACAGATCCCAAAGATAGCCGTTCCACGCACTTCGCGAGTGATCTAGCCAAAGGGTTTGAGATTCCAATTATTCATGTGAACGCGGATGATCCTGACGCCTGTGTTTCGGCGGTGCGTTTAGCGCATGCTTATCGAGATCGTTTCCACAAAGATATACTTGTAGATCTTGTTGGGTATCGTCGGTGGGGGCATAACGAAGGGGATGAGCCGGCCTTCACACAACCGCGTATGTACGAAGTGATTCGCTCGCATCCAACAGTACGAGAGCTTTATAGCAGGCATTTGATTGAAGAAGGAATTGTGACAGAAGAAGAAGTTGCCGTTCAACTTAAGGAAGCCACAGAGGTATTGGAAAAAGCGAAGTGTGAAGCCGATAGCGGGAATTTTGAAGATACACGGTATCGTAGCCATGGAAATCATTTGCAAGATGGCCAAAACAGTGATGATCCCGAGATTATTACAGCAGAGCCAATTTCCGCACAAGATTTGATAACGTATAACAAAGAACTTTTGGCCTGGCCTCAAGAGATTGCACCTAATCCAAAACTTGCGCGTCTTTTGCAGCGTCGAGGCAGCGTAATGGGGTTAGATGGAGGGATTGACTGGGGGCATGCAGAAGCCTTAGCATTTGCATCTATTCTGGCAAGTGGATCGCCTATTCGTTTGACTGGCCAGGACGTAGAGCGAGGAACATTCAGTCATCGCCATGCAGTATTAAATGATCAGCACTCTGGAGAAAAATACATACCTTTACAGCATTTAACAGAAGCGAAAGCATCATTTTCTCTTTATAATAGTCCGCTCACTGAATCAGCCGCGCTTGGTTTTGAGTATGGTTATAGTGTTCATTCAAAGCCATCGCTAGTGATTTGGGAAGCGCAGTTTGGTGACTTTGCGAATGTTGCGCAAGTAATTATTGATCAATTTATCTCATCGGGAAGAGCAAAATGGCGTCAAGACAGTTCACTTGTCTTATTATTACCACATGGATATGAAGGTCAGGGGCCAGAGCACTCGAGTGCTCGTCTAGAAAGGTATCTTCAATTAGCAGCAGAGGATAATTGGCAGATAGTGAACTGTTCAACGGCAGCCCAGTATTTCCATTTACTGAGGCGTCAAGCTGCCAATTTAGAGAAGCATCCGCGCCCATTGATAGTGATGACGCCAAAGAGTTTGCTACGGAACCAGAAATCGGCTGCGAAGCTTCAGGATCTTGTAGAGGGGCGATTTCAGGGAGTAATAGATGATCAGAAAGCCATAGGATAGTGCTTTGTACGGGGAAAATCAGTATTGATTTACTCACCAACGATAGTCGTACTGAAGCTGAGGACGTAGCCATCATACGTATTGAGCAGCTTTACCCTTTTCCTGATCAGGAGATTCAAAGTATCCTGGCTCGTTACCCGAATGTACGAGAAATTGTGTGGGTACAAGAGGAGCCACGTAACATGGGAGCCTGGAGTTATCTTGCCCCTCGTTTACAAGAAATAGTACCGAGCGGAATTACAGTAGAAATAATCTCACGTCCAGATCGCTCCAGCCCGGCGGCGGGATTCATAGAATTGTATGAGGCTGAGCAAGAGCAGATAATCAAAGGAGCGTTATGCTCATCGAGCAAAGAATTTGGAGGAAACAATGTCAGGTGAGATTCGGGTTCCAGTGTTGGGAGAATCTATAGTAGATGCAGTGATTGCAACCTGGTTAAAGCACGAAGGTGACATCATAAAGCAAGGTGATGCTTTAGTTGAGCTTGAAACTGATAAGATCAACCTTGAAGTGAATGCTGAACAGAATGGGATATTACAGAGGATCGCCAAAAAAGAAGGGGAAACAGTTGCCGTAGGTGATGTAATAGGAACGATTGGAGAGAATGCGCAGGTAGAAGAAAAAGTTGCGAAGCCAGGAGAAGTAACCTCTACAGAAATCGCCACAGAGTTGATGAACGAATCCGTGAGTGCTACTGGTCAGAGATCGCCGACTCCATTGGCTCGACGGATTGCAGCGGAGCATAAGGTTGACATTTCGCAGGTACAATCATCGCATGGCCGGGTAACGAAAGATGATGTAATCCAATTTTTAGAGCACTCGAATCAGCCGGGTACAGCTACCTCAAGTGAAAATATTGTGTCAGAAGCGGTAAAACCGGCAACCATGTTGACGATTGAGCCGAAGAAAGTACCAGAGACGCTCGTGAGTGGAGATCCGAGAGAAGAGAGGGTCAGGTTATCACGGAGGCGGCAGACAATTGCTCAAAGGCTTGTAGAGGCGCAGCATACAGCCGCCATGTTAACTACCTTTAATGAGATTGACATGAGCGTGATCATGGATATACGAGCGCGTAGGAAAGAAGCATTCAAAGAAAAGCACAACGTCTCATTAGGATTTATGTCCTTTTTCACGAAAGCCGTCATAAGTGCACTGAAAGCATACCCGAGACTAAATGCTGAGATCCATGGTAGTGACATGATACTCAAGTACCATTATGATATTGGGATTGCCGTTGGGGTAGAAGAGGGGCTTGTAGTGCCTGTTGTGCGGGACGCAGATCGAAAAAGTTTTGCCGACATAGAGAGAGAGATTGCGGATCTAGCTAAAAAGGCCAAGGCGGGGTCATTATCATTAGCCGAATTGCAGGGTGGGACATTTACCATTACCAATGGGGGGACGTTTGGTTCCTTGATGTCCACACCCATTTTAAATGGGCCTCAAGTAGGCATACTGGGAATGCATAAGATTGAACAACGTGCAGTGGTAGTTGGTGAGGAAATTGTAATTCGTCCAATGATGTATATTGCCCTTTCGTATGATCACCGGATTGTTGATGGTAGTGAAGCAGTACGTTTCCTAGTCAAAGTCAAAGAACTGTTAGAGGATTCTGAAGCCTTATTATTAGAAGGATAAAGGCCGACCGGGTTGTTTGTCTCTCGACATAGGCTGTTTCTACCTGTATAATCGTAGAGGAAGAAACAGCCCCAGCCTAAAGGGGATATAATACAGAGTTGCCTGGGAGTACATTATAAAGTGAGTAGTTGAAAAAAAGTGTAAGGCGGATTATAGCGAAGAAAGAGACGGCAAGCTCTGAGGGGTATTGTTCACGTATGCAAGATGGAAAAAAAGATGACTTGAACTCATTAGTAGGAAGATCGCTAGGACAATTCCGGGTAGTAGAGAGAATCGGGACTGGGGGGATGGCTGCAGTTTTCAAAGCGTATCAGCCCAATCTAGATCGTTATGTAGCAATCAAAGTCTTGCCGGTATATCACGCTAGAGATCCAATTTTTGTAAAACGTTTTGAGCAAGAAGCGCGAGCCGTAGCCAGACTGGCACATCCAAACATCGTGCAGATACATGATTTTGGAACTCAAGATAGTGTCACATATATTGTTATGGAATACGTTGACGGTGGAACCTTAAAAGATCGTCTGCGTAAACCCTTAGCAGTATCTGAATCCATAGATTTTATTATTCAAGCGGCCCACGGATTAGACTGCGCACACCGTAATGTAATTATTCATCGTGATGTAAAGCCGGCGATCATGTTACTGCGTAAGGATGGTCATCTTCTCCTATCGGATTTTGGTATAGCCAAAATTTTAGAAGGTACGACAAACTTAACGCGTGTTGGCACAGGCATAGGCACACCGCAATATATGTCTCCTGAGCAGGGGACAGGGCAAAGAGTTGATCGGCCTAGTGATATCTACTCCTTAGGTATCGTTTTATTTCATTGTTTAACGGGTCGAGTACCTTTTACCGCTGATAATCCACTAAGTATTACCGTCAAGCATCTTAATGAGCCCCTACCTATGGAACTGTTGCATTCTGTAAATGTACCTACTATAGTAGAACAGATCGTGTATAGAATGACGGCTAAAGCGCCGCAGGCCAGGTATCAATCGGCGGAAGAGCTCATAGAGGCATTAACAAATGCTTTAGCGGTTTCACAGTTAAGCATTCCCCGACCCTGGCGGCCAGGAATGGCAAGCGTAGTCTCGCCTATAGAGCAGAAAAATGTTGGTGATTTTCAGTCATTAGTAGGGGATAAACAACTGGAAGATCCTAGAAAGCAGTTATCTAATGGGATACGAGCTTCCAGCCCATCATTGCCAGATGTTTCTGTTGTGTGTTTTCGATGCGGAGCGATTAGTCCGAGTGATAGGCCAATTTGTATCTCATGTGGTTATGATCTTTCTGATAAATATGCGAGTAGTGATCAATATCTTGGTCCGAATGGCCGGCCAATTTTAGCGAGGTTAACCCTTCAAAGTGGGCCACAAGTAGGTCGTGCGTATCGTTTTCATCAAGTTGTGACCACGATTGGGAGGACAAACGGTAATGACCTTATCATTTCGGGTTTAACTGTATCGCGCAATCATGCTCGTTTATGGTTTGACAAGGGAAATTGGTATTTAGAGGATAAAGGGAGTGCTAATGGGACGTTAGTAAACTCCATGAGAATTATGGGGGCAGTAAAGTTAAATGACGGAGACGTAATCAACTTTGGTCATGAAGTTGTTCTATTCAATGTAAATTACAGATAAAATATCAGATGTGCAGTGTTCGCAATTCCGAAGCAGGATTATTTATATAAGGAGAAATCTATTATGAGCTCTTTGAATCCAATTGCTCAAGTTGTACAACAAATGTTATTAGGTGGTGCTGTAAAGCAGAATCATGCGCTTGAGCACGCCACAATTGTTTTACTGAGCAAAAAGTATCCAGACATACGTATAGCAGGTATCTCATTTGCAGCGGGCTTTTTTGTTTTTGGAGAAGTCCCGACAGAATCAATTTTACCTGCTGCTCAAGAGGCATTACAGTTGTTGAGAACAAGTAAGCCTGACATGGCGATTCATGAACGTTGTGGAACCAACTTAGCGGTTTCTGGTGCTTTAACAGGTTTAGCAGCGATGGCAGTAGCTAAGATGCGGCGTCCATACAATACAGCGAACAACGTGATTCTTGCATCGACAGCGGCCCTTGTTGTAGCGAGGCCGCTTGGTTTAACTGTTCAGCGTTATGTTACGACCCAGACACCAAATGCAACTATGACAATAGAAGGTATCAAGCAGATGGACTTTTTAGGGACGCCAGCGCACTTTGTGAGCACAGATAATCCTGGAGCAGCAGGTCTTTTCTCTTAAAGAAGGAAGAGGGCGATGGACCGTTCACATTTTCTGGTCGAGACAGATTGGTTAGAAGAGCACTTGTATGATCCTCATATACGCATTGTCGATATGCGTGGTTACGTAAGAACTGTAGAAAGTAATGGAGTGCAAGAGGCTCTTTACGTAGGAGCGAGGGAAGAATACGAACAGGGGCATATCCCGGGAGCAATTTATATTGATTGGAGCAGTGACATTGTTGATCCTGATGAGAGCATAGAAGCCCAGATTGCTCCTCCGGAGCGCTTTGCAGCAGTTCTAAGTAGTGTAGGAATTGGCGATCAGCATCAAATAGTCGTGCATGATTCTCATCCGGCCTCTCAATTTGCAACACGTTTCTGGTGGGCATGCAGTTATTATGGGCATAATCAAATAGTGGTACTTAATGGAGGTTTTAATAAGTGGGAGGGTGAGGGTAAAGAAATAGAGCACGCTATTCCCTCTTACCCAGAAGCTATATTTACACCGACTATCCAGCCTAAATTACGTACAACTGCTTACGAGATCATGCAGAACTTAGACAGTCATGGAATGAAATTGCTTGATGCACGTGAGCGAAAGCAATTTACAGGAGAGATTGTACGGGGGCATGGCCGTCCAGGACACATTCCAGGAGCGATTAATATTCCCCGAGAGGCACTAATTGACTCAGCTACAGGAACGTTTAAATCTAGCGAAGAATTGCAAAAGATTTTTTTGCATGCTGGAGTACGGCCTGATGAGAGACAGGTAGCTTACTGTAATGGAGGAGTTGCAGCAACCACACTGCTTTTTGGTTTAGCGATGCTTGGCTACCCTGAATTAACTAATTACGACGGTTCATGGAATGAATGGGGTATTCGTCAAAATTTACCAGTAGAGATATCAGATAACTCATTAAGTAGTTGAGGGATTTATGGGAGAGTGGGATGACCATAATCAAGAAACTGAGCGAAACAATATTGTAGATCTCAAACAGATTATGCAAGATTTCGGGATCAGTGAGTGGAGAAATTTAGGGCCAGTAGAATCTTTCCATGAAGGTTTAAGTCTGCTTTTAGAAGTTGACAGTATAAAGTATATTTTACGTGAGCAATCTGAAAATGTAGTAGGTTCAGATCTTACCCATTTTTACCGATTTCAGCATTACCTAGAACGGGAAGGTTTACCAGTAGTCCCATTCTGGTTAACGCCGAGGGGTGAGTCATTTGTAAATGTTGGCGAGGATCGCTTTGAATTGCAGAGGCTTATTGAAGGAGACGCATTCAGTACATCTAGTATGTTTAATCTTGACTGGGTTGCGGCATCTGGAGCGATGCTTGCGCGCCTTCATAAAAAATCCTTGAATTACTCAGGTCCTCGTCATATCTGGCCGGCAGAAGTTCATGTGGGAGCCTTAACCCAAGGCTGGCTTAATTTCGCTAGAATGAAGGCGAATGAAATCCCCTTGAAAGCAGTTTCAGTAGCTATAGATACTTGGGTAGATGGGTGGGAGAGAGTTTTGCCGAGAGCAATGATGTCTATTGGATCTGCAAAAGGAATCCCCGAATTTCATATTCATGGAGACTATCAACCTCGTAACCTCATTTTTGAGTCACATGGCATTCGAGGTGTTCAAGGTTTTCATGCCTCTCGATGGGAGCGGCGTTTAATAGAGCTAGCTTACGCTCTCTTCTATTTTAGTGCTCTAGAGTGGAAACCTGGAGACTCACTAACACGTCCTCTTGTAGTAAAAGGTTTTGATCCCACAAGAGCAAGAAGGTTTTTAAGTGCTTACGGAGCCATTTATCCTGCTACCTCTATTGAGTCTTCGCGTTTAGTTGATGCCCTCACATTAATCGCCCCGATTCTCATCGTCAATGGACCTTTAGAGGATGCTTTTTACGACTCAGAGTTTTTAGACGAAGAGAGCCATATACAAGACGTTTTGGAGCGTTTTGTTTGGGCTTCCTCATTTCCCTCATGGCTTGACCGTATTCGAAATACACTTTCAGAAATGTGGCAAGATTAATTATAGATAAATACCAGACCAGTAACATTCATTCAATACTATGAGGGTCTGAAATAGAATTTATATCCTTAAGCGTGTTCCAAATACCATCCCTCCAAATAAAAATACTTGTTTGTTAGACTTGAAGGATTAATTTCTGTATGAGGATGACCAGAATTTATAATAATAAAAAAGATAATCAAAAGAATGATGATGATGATTGCAGAAGCCACAACAATTTTAGTTGTACTATTGAATATTTGAGCTGCTCCATTATTTGAGGAAGATTTTTGTTCTATTTGTGAAGGAAAAGAATTATGCTTCCCAGATGTTTGAATTGCAGATTTGTGTGAAGAAGATTCGGACAAGTAATTAGAATTTATATCAAAAGCACTGTGAGGTGCTAAGGATGTTTGATTATTATGTGTTTTCCCTGAATCTGTATTTTGTGTAGGTGAAGAATTTTTTGCCTGTATATTATACCCACAGGTTGAGCATACAGTGGAATGAAAAGGTATCATAGAATTACATCTAGGGCAGGGAACAGGTTTTGTTGGCTGTTTTTCTTTATTAACTTTTGGAGCAGGAGGCGGTTGCTTATAGCTTTTAGCGGCTTGTTGTTTTTCGTATGCGTGAGCAAGATTTGGTTGAGTCTTGTATTGATCTGTTTGTGCCTTTGGCTTTGTATTAATGGGTGGTAGAGAGTTGAGAATGCGTCTCAAGTTACTACTAAGATCTGAAACAGACTGATATCGATCTTTAGGTTTGAGTTCCATCGCGTGATGCAGGACAGCATTCAATTGCTCTAGTATCTCTGGGGGTATTTTCCCTAGTTGGGCTAAATGACGTATATGGCGTGGAGCGGGTTTTGATGGTTTTGATACCCCTAGACGGAATTGTTTTGCAGCTTGAGCTTCTAAACTTTCTTCAGGGGGGTTGGTCGCGAGAATTTCACGAAGTGAAGGAAGAGTATTTCTTCCTTGTTGAAGTGATTGATTGCGTGTAGAAACACTAGGTGGTTCATAAGAAGTAAGTGCAAAATAAAGTGTGCCACCCAGGGCGTATACATCTGAACGAACATCAGTACCTGTACCACCGGGATATTGTTCGGGTGGAGCATAGCCAGGAGTTCCTTGATGACGTATAAAAAAGAGCGTACGTGCCCCATCTGCTGTCGCTTTTGCGTTACCAAGATCGACCAAAACAGCATTACCGTTAGACATAATCCGAATATTATCTGGTTTTATGTCTCTATGAATAACGGGAGGATTTTGATCATGTAAGAATTGTACGGCATCACAGATAGAAGTTATCCAAATAATAACTTGTTGAAATGGAATAGCTTCATTGCGTTGACGTGCAATGCGAATATAATCAGTGAGATCACTACCTTCTATATAACTGAGGACAACGTAATAATGATCGCGTTCAATAAAAGCTTCTTGAAATGCTGGCAGATTAGGATGGTGTAATTGACTAAGTACGCGAGCCTCATGTTGTAATTGAGCTTGACCATTAGATCCTGTGACCAAATACTCTTTAATAGCAAATTGCTTATTTTTTTGCAAATCTGTAGCTAAATATACATGTCCAAATCCTCCACTGCCTAATACACGCTCAATGCGATAGCGTCCATGCAGGGTTGTGCCTGACGGAACCGTTTCCATCATCATAAAAGATTTTCTCCCTTTGCGAAGTGTTTGAAGAGTAGTGAGTGTGTACAGTATAAAAGAGTAAGTAGCTAAAAGTAGTTTCCTTCTCTTTTTAGTAACTGCGTTCGCATTATACAATAGTTATATCCTGATGTCATTGATTGTGAATATTTTTACCCTTAAGGGGTTGTCTAAACAAATGTTTATGGTTACCGTATGGATACATGGATCTCTCTGAGCGCTTTTTTGTAGGAAGGCGAGTGGTGGTGGTGGTGGTTTTGTAGCGGACGCAGAGCCTGGTCGAGGGTCTTCTAGGAGGGCGTGTTTTTTTTTTTGCTGCTGTCTTGAAGGAGG
>CAXTTV010000144.1:0-12374 GCA_964247295.1 uncultured Ktedonobacteraceae bacterium
GCCCACTATACGTAGGCACCTTAAACAAGTTGCATTACCTATCTCACCTGTAATAGAAAAAGTGACATTTTTATCATAAGACATAGATAAACTTACTATTACCTATATACTAGACGTAGAAACTATGGGGAAGGAAACAATTTTTATGAGACAACAGATTTAGAGAGCGCGGCCTCAATAAGAGATGGTAGAATTTCATTGGTCAGGATCTGAATCTGGTAGAGCGATTCAACCCAGGGAATATCCTGATGATCTTTCAGCCCCTGAACTTCAGCAAGCTGAAGCACACTTTCATCGATCAGGCTCCGAAAATACAGAAAGGCGCGAACAGCATCGGCAACCGGCACATCGGAATGCTGCGTGATGGAACCGTACTCAACTCCCAGCTTAACCGCTCTGGCGCGCAGATCCTCGCTGTCAGAGTCATCGGTTAAAGCATCCAAGAGAAGTTCGAGGACCCTGGGACCAAGGCCGCGAAAGGCCAGACGAGCTTGATCGTTGAAATGCTGATACCACGGAAGCGCGGCCAGAGTCCCTTCAGTCAGGGAGATACGGGCACGCCCCATAATGCTCTGAACCAGCAACTGGACAGCGGGGCTGGGACGCCGCTCAGAATCCTGACGCAACCGAGCCTCGATATCGGTCCGACGGAAACGGCGATGTCCACCATTCGTACGGCGCGATGGTAGTTCATTGCGATCCGCCCATAGTCGTACCGTCGCGGGATGCATACCCAGCATCTCCGCAGCCTGACTCAGGCTCAGCCACTCGTCTTCATGATGAGGGACCTGGGAAGGGATATCCGGTGACGACATATGTTCTCCTACAGTAGAACCGGGCGAGAGCATACAAACTCTTTTTCGCATGCTAAAAATGGACGGATTGGCTCTTGAGATAGATTCTATGAGATTTACAACGGCGCGTCAAGTGATTCTGTTTCACTCGGGGAAAGAAGCTACCTGCGAGACTGTAGCGCTGTCTCAGAGGTTCTCATCAGGTTGGGCGGGCGGCATTCAGGCAGCGCATCTGACCCATCCCCATGGTCGTTTTATAGCCAACACCACTGAACAGGGCGAAGCGCGCCAGCCGCGAGAGCCAGATACTCTCTGCCGATTGCGCTTTCCCTTTAAGGTCATAGCTGATCTTACCTTGAAAGCCCACGTTTCCAAACTTTTTTGAGTGCAGTACTCGGGTCTCTAGGTGATAGCGGCTGACGACCAGGGCTCCCGCGCACCACTCGGTAAGATCTCGAATGCTCAGGCCGCTGGTGGTGATCCGCAGGGGGTGAGGAGCAAAGTTTTCCCATTGCCTGGCAAGGCTCCCAAAGACCAGGGAAGGCTCGGGAAAAAGGTTCATCTGTTTACCCCAGCTTTTCTGTCCCAGACTAAAGGCGGTTGGTGACGCGAACTCAAAGGCGTAATGCACACGAGGCTCACTGCACTGGCTGATCTCATGAAAGCTGGAGCAGGCCACCCAGCTATGATGAATGGCATGAGGCTCAGGGGTACCAATGACCCGGCTGATCTCAAATTGAGACTCACCAATTCTTAGCTGAACCTGTTGTTCCTGCTTGAGAAAATGTCCAATGAAACGGCCAAATACGACGGCATCGAGCATGGTAAAGCGTAACCAGTATACCTGCCCAGGCGAGACCAGTACCTGACGACCCTGAGACATGGCCTCTACAAGTTGTGGAGCCGGGATATGATTAAAGCCCTGGAGCAAACTCACGGTAAACGGCCTCCGCTGATCTGGCTCATGCAGCTTTTCGGCCAGTTCGGGATCATTTTGCCGTACGATATCCAGAAAGGCAGCATGAACCTGACTACCCGAACTGGGGGAGACGCGGCCAGTCTCTATTGGGTGCAGACGCAAGAGAATTGAGAAGAGCGCTCCCTGCTCTTCTGCACCGGGTACTACCAGTTTCTCTACCATCTTTGTTTCCATACGTATAAATACATGTATTTACTGTGACAACGTTATTAGAATAGCAGAAGTCACGCAAGAATACCAGTATTGGGGGGTATGTTTCTTTTTGTTCTCAAGATAGAGTATGCTATTTTGTGGAAGGGGACGATGCCGATGACAAAAAGGGTCCAGTTTACTGTGGCTGAGACAGCCTTCATTGCCCAAATGCGGGTGGCTCGCCTGGCGACGGCGGATACTGAGGGACGCCCTTTTGTGGTGCCGATCTGCTATGCCTTTGATGGAGAGCTTTTCTATACCCCCCTGGACCAGAAGCCGAAGCGCGTTGAGGTTCGTGAGTTACGACGTGTGAAAAACCTTCTGGCCCGACCTGAAGCCTCGCTTTTGATTGATCAATATGCTGACGATTGGTCTCAATTAGGCTATCTTCTGGTTCAAACTCAGGCTCAGATCGTGGAGCCGGGCGATCCTTTGCACTTCCAGGGACTCCCGCTCTTGCGGGCGCGTTATACACAGTATCGGATGATGACACTTGAGGAGCTGCCGATGATTGTACTGACGCCAAAACAGATTACTGCCTGGGGACCAGCCCTTAAGAATGACAAGGAAGACTGATTATGAGCTCTATAATGCGAGAAATAAAGGGGCGTCGACTGAGTGCAATCGAGATTGCTGAGGGCGCGCTGCTGGCAAATATCGGCTTAATCTTTTACTTGCTCTCAGTTTATCTACCAGTGGTGGGAACTTTCTTTACAACGCTGGTGCCGATTGTCTTTGCTGTCCTGGTGTTACGACGAGGCTTTTACTGCGGCCTGATCGCGAGTCTGGTGGCCCTTTTTCTGATGCTGATCCTCTCGGGCTTCCATTTTCTGTTCCTGCTCTTGCTCTGTACCGGTGCCGGACTTTTTCTGGGTGTGACTATGAAATACCGGCTGAACCAGTTCCTGCTGATTGTGCTGGGTGTTCTGGGTACTTCAATCGGCCTGTGGATTTTATTGATTGTTGTGAACTTTATTGCCGGAGTGCCATTGAGTCAACTTATAGCTGGCGTACAACGTACTTATGTTCAGACACGACACTCATTGGATACGCTTGTCCCACATCTGGGCCTGGAGCAGACATGGAAAAGCTTTGTACCCCATATGGATGCTGTGGCCGCCTGGACCTTCGCGAATTATCTACCAGGAATCTTTTTAGGCTTTTGTTTTTCTTTTACCCCGGTGGTGATCATGGTCTACTTTGTGACCAATGTGGCGGTCCGACGACTGGGTTATCAGGTTCGGCCCTTTCCGGGTGGCCGGATAGAGCGCTGGTATGTGAATCTAGTGCGCCGGCGTATGAGGAAGCATCAACAAAGACTTGAGAGGAGGGGAGGCAGTTGAATAGGCCCACCTTTGGGAAGATTGAGAACGTAAGCTATCGCTATCCCCTCCCCCAGGGTAAGCAAGAGCCAAATCCCCTCTCTCTAGATACCATCGATCTCCAGGTTGAGGAGGGGGAGTATCTGGCCCTCCTTGGTCATAACGGTAGTGGGAAATCTACATTGGCCCGGCATTTCAATGGTCTACTCCTTCCAGAAACGGGCCGGGTCCTGATAAACGGTCTGGATACCCGAGATCCTCAGCAACGTCGACAGATCCGAGAGAGGATCGGCATGATCTTCCATAATCCCGATAATCAGTTGATCTCGACGGTTGTTGAGGATGATGTGGCCTGGAGTCTGGCGGTGAGAGGATATCCTCGTGAAAAAATTCTTGAGCGGGTCGAGAAGTCTCTCACAGCGGTCGGGGCGCTGGATCTACGGAAGCGTCCACCTCAACAACTTTCGGGGGGTCAGCGCCAGCGTGTCGCGATCGCCGGAATTCTGGCTTTACAACCCCGCTGTATTATCGCCGATGAGGCTACGGCTCTGTTGGACCCGCTTTCGCGGCGCGAGATCGTGGATCTTCTGCACCGCCTGAACCAGGAGCAGGGGCTGACTATTATTCAGGTAACACACCTGCTGGACGAGGCGGCCAGGGCCGAGCGGATCGTTGTGCTGGATCATGGACGGATCGCGTTCAATGGTAGCCCCATCAGCCTCTTTGAGGATTCCCGGCGAATACGGAATCTAAATCTGGAGGTACCAGAGCCAATCGCTCTTGCCTCCTCCCTACGAAAAGCTGGCTTCCCCATTGCATCAGAGGCTTTGACCATTGAAGAGATTGCTGCTGAGATACGTGAGGTATTACGTTGAGTGACATGGTTATTCAGACCCACCATCTGAATTATATCTATAATAGCGGCTCATTAGCGAAATCTGCCTTGAGCGATATTACGCTGGAGATTGAACGCGGGAGTTGCGCGGCAATTATTGGTGTGACCGGATCGGGAAAATCGACACTGGTTCAACACTTCAATGGCCTGCTAACTCCAAGCTCCGGTGAGATCTTTATAAACGGGGAGCCGATCCCCAGGAACAATGAGGCTCGCAGAAGGTTGCGACAGCAGGTCGGAATGCTTTTTCAGTTTCCGGAGACACAGCTTTTCGCCAGAACAGTTGCTACCGATGTGGCATTTGGCCCTCAACGCTTGAAATTAGGCCGGGACGAGGTACAAAAGCAAGTTCGCGAAGCCCTGGAGATTGTAGGGCTCCCACTTGAGGAATTTGGAGATCGCTCCCCGTTCTCATTGAGCGGGGGCCAGATGCGCCGGGTCGCGATGGCGGGAATGTTGGCGATGGCTCCGAATGTTTTGGTCCTGGATGAGCCAACCACCGGCCTGGATGCTGATGCCCGTCTGGAGTTCTATCAGTATCTTGAAAAGATCCGAAGGGAGCGAGGAGTCACGATCATCCTGGTTTCTCATGACATGAGTGAGGTAGCCCGGCTGGCGGATCGCCTGTTTGTCCTGGCGCAGGGACACCTTATTATGCAGGGAACGCCACAAGAGCTTTTTGCCGAGGGCGAGCGACTGAACGAGGCTGGCCTCGGTCTTCCTCCACTTAGCGAGCTTACCCTGCTATTGCGTCGGCAGGGGATCGCACTACCAGCCGGGCTACTGACTGTGGAAGAGATCTCACGGGCACTCCAAAAGTCGCGAGTGCGCTCAAAATCACCGAAAGCGTAAAATGTATGGTATTAAATAATATTGCCTTCAGCTATTATCGTCCTGGCAAAAGCCTGCTTCACCGCCTCCAGGCCAGAACAAAGCTGCTGCTCTTCGATGTTCTACTGGTCTGTCTGACCATCGCGAACCGCCACCAGTGGCATTTTCTTCCCTATATTGTCGCGGCAGGGCTGGTTGGGATCGGCATCTCGCTCTCAGGCATCTCGCTAAAGGAATATTGGCGGCAGATGTGGCTGCTCCTCTTGTTGGCGGTCCTGGCCGCTATCCCCGTCCTGCTGTTTCCAGATGGGAAGGTCCAGGCCTTCTATACCTTTGGTCCTTATGCGCTGCCCTACCCGTTGCTGCTCCTCGTTGCGGTTGTGCCGTTTTTCCTGCTACGCTTCCAGACCAAAAGCATGAAGGAGAACCCCCGCTTTAGATTATTTGGTACGATTGGACTGCTTTGTGTCGGGGAATTTATCAGTACCTTACTGGTTTCAGGTGTGGCCTTTCGTGCCGGAGATCTATTGCTAAATCAGATCCGCATCACCTATCAGGGCGTCTGGTTGATTATGCCCTTCCTGGTCATCTTTCTGATCCTCTTCGCCTATTCTCTGATGCTAACGATGACGACGGAACCACTGGCACTGATCGAGGGGCTGACAATCTTGTTGGGGCCACTGCGCCGGTTGGGTCTACCGATTGATGACTTCGCCCTGATGACCCTGATCGCTCTGCGTTTTATCCCAACGATGTTAGATGAGATCGATCAGCTTATGAAGGCACAATCCGCTCGGGGCGCGGATCTTGCTTCCGGCGATTTAAGAGAACGGATACAAAGCGCTGGAGCCTTTTTTATCCCGCTCATGGAAGGCGTCTTCAGACGCAGTACAGAACTTGCTACCGCACTTGAGTCACGAGGTTACGATAGTCAGGAGAAACGCACCCGCCTGCATGAACGATCGCTGACCCTTATCGACTATATCTGTCTAGGTATTACTCTGTTATGTATGGCCGGCTCACTATTCTGGTAGGTCGGGACTTACGTCAGTATCACATGGTTCATGATAAAAAACAGATAAACACCAAGCACTATAAACAAGCCTCCACCACAGAAGAACATGAGTGCAATCAAACAACCATACCCATCAGGACGCCGGCCAATCCGCCGCTTTGTACCATTCGCCAGGACAAGAAAGATAATATTCGCGACAAAACCGGGCAGCCAGCCGAGCCAGTATAGGATCAGGATCAGGACTGCCGGTGTTGTGTAGCTGGTTTCCGGCTGGATCTGGACCTGGACGACCTGCGGCTGTGGGTATTGCTGCTGCCCCCACTGCTGCTGAGAAGGATAATATGATGGCTGATTCGGATATTGTGGCTGGTTCGGGTAGGGAGGCATATATTCACCCTGCTGGTTATAAGGGTTGCTGTTTGGATTATAAGGACCATCCTGGTTAGGAGGTGGATACTGTTGCATGAATGATCTACTTCCCAGACATGTCTGTGTCTCTGCTAAGCATTCAAACAATAAAACTAGATAGAATTATACCACTTCTCTAGTAGTAGCAAAAGCTGATTCATCAAAAAACACCTCTTCTGAGGTAATTATTTCCCTGAATAGCAAGGTCCAGATACCTGTAATCCAGACCTTGCTATTCAGACATCTTTTAATCAAAGATATGAATATGGACATCAGGAATCAAAAAGTGCAGGGAATGGAGGCCGAATGTTGCCAATGTACAGAGCAGCCCTCCACCGATCGGCAGTGCGACAAAAAGCATTAGCATCATAAACAGGCAACCATAACCATCCGGCTTCACCCCTAAGCGCTTCCGCTCCCTGTGAGCCAGCGACAGACAGATACCATTACAAACTACTCCAGGGACCCACAAAAATGAGTACAGGATCAGCGTTACGATCGCCAGACTCATAAAGCTGATATCTCGTTTGCGCGGTGGCTCTACCGGAGGGTACGGTGGTATAACAGGATAAGACGGTGCAGATAAATACAACGAAGTTGGCTGATGATGATTTGGCTGATTGTTCGGTCCACCCGGATATGGTGGGTTCGATTGCATAAATTTTTCCCTTCATATATCTAAATAAAAGAATATAGTAGTGCGTTAAAATATACCTCAAAGGTCAGGGGCATTTTTTAATCACCGACACTACTTCTTTAGCACAAGGATCTGGTAGATGCACCAGTACGAACAGAAATAGAAAGTACCAAAAGAAAAATAACAACCCCTTAAGATATATAATACCAGAAAATAAAGATTTGTCGCTGAATCTGCCCTTTTTGTTATCTGTATCTACTAAACACAAAAATTGCTTAAAAATCCTTTCCGCTTTTGCCGTTGTGCCGCGTATATTAATAGATGTCAGGGTAATAAATGCGTCAGTTATGAATAAGCAAAAGAAAGATAACAAGCGATGTATCATATGCAACACTCTATGCTCGAATACAAAGACACCCTCTATAGCGGCCCCTATCAGTTTGTATTGTATAAGCAATATTGTGATTTCCTGGACTCTGAAGATGTGATTTTAGCCTGCGTAGCTCAAAGAATCACTCAGGAGCCGCTCCCCTTTGAGCAGTTAAGCCTGGAACAACTGCTTAACTCTCTGGAACAGCCGCACCGAGAACGCATGGGCCGGCGTATGCAAGAGATCCGTATGCAAAGCGAGTCCACATTTGAGGATGCGATCTGGGAACTGGAAGAAAAGAACTATGGAAAGTCTGGAGAAGAGCAGATCGACAATCAAGAATTAGGGGACAGGCTGATACAGCAGGAAAAAGAGGCCGTTGATCTGGCCCTCAAACGGTTTCGAGAGCAGGAATTACTCACACTGGACCGCGACTGCTTTGATGCTGAGCGCTTGCAAAACGAAAGTCACGAATATAGCCAGCCAAAGTATCTGAGAAGCTTTGTCTTAAACGAAGCTGATGACAACTACATCGAATACTTTTGTCGGTGCTATGCCGAAGATCCCGCCTTGCGAGCCGAGATCAACAGTGGGCAATCACATCGGGAGCGCTGCAACGATCTTTTCCTGACCAACATCTCAGGCTTCACAGACGAGATGGAGGGAGATTTTGACACCCCCCAGTATAAAGCCAGTAAACGTAGAATCTACAACTGGTTTGATCAGCATATAGACAGGATCTGGAATCTGCCGGACTTCCAGAGGATCTATACCACCGACATAGAAGTCATGCCGCATCAGGAAGACGGGGGCGATCTCCCTTTGCAGGAAGCCATTCAGGTTTTCAGCGGGATACCGGGCGTGCAGGTGAGAGGAGCCTGTCAGGGTAGCAGCGGAACCGTCCAGTACCAGGACCGGAAGCTGCACATTGGTTCAGACCATGAAGATGTCGCCTCCATTGAATTCTCTGTCTTTGACGAGGAGGTCTATGAAATATTAGAGCAGCTTGTCAAAGGAAACCGGTGGGTGAGGGCGAACAAAACCTGCGATTGTAACCTTCCTTTCTGCCCCCTGCCCAAAGTCACCATCTGGGCCCGACAAAGCAACGAAAGGTTCCAGGGGGAAATATTGCCGGTAGCCGAAGCCTTGCTCAGAAAAGTACAGGAGGTGATCACCGTCAACTCATAGCCCGGTGGTTTATCCGCCGAAGGTGGGTTTCCTCATCGGTGGGCCGGGTTGCTCCGTACATCCATGAGCCTTTTTATCTCTGGGTGCCGCACTTCGTTGTGGAACGGTCTTTTAACAAGACTGTTCCACAATAACTGAGATCACAATCATTATGACTGCGATCCCAATAAAGGTATGTACGAGCTTATTGAGGGGATGCCAGGATTAAACGTCCAGGTTGGCGCTCTTCGCATGGCTCTCGATGAACCGCCGTCGGGGCGCGACCTCATCTCCCATGAGCATATTAAAGGTTTTGTCGGCCTCGACGGCCTCTTCAATGGAGACCTGCAACATGGTCCGTTGTGTCGGGTCCATGGTGGTATCCCAGAGGGTCTCGGGATTCATCTCTCCTAGCCCTTTATAACGGCCAAGTTCGGGCTCTTTGCCGTTGTGGCTGGCTTTGTACTCAGCGACCATAGCGTCTCGCTCCTGGTCAGTATAGACGAAGTGGACCTGCTTGCCGATTTTGATGTGGTACAGGGGCGGTTGCGCGATGTAAAGGTGCCCTCCACTGATGACCGGCTCCATGTAGCGGAAAAAGAAGGTCAACAATAGAGTGCGGATATGCGCGCCATCAACGTCAGCGTCGCACATAATGACGATCCGACCATACCGCAATCGGGCAATGTTGAAGTGCTCGCCGATCCCCACTCCCATAGCGGTAATGATATTTTTGATCTCTTCGCTGGATAACATTTTGTCCAGCCGCGCCCGCTCAACATTGAGGATCTTTCCTCTCAATGGCAGGATTGCCTGGAAGTGCCGATCCCGACCCTGTTTCGCACTACCACCAGCCGAATCGCCCTCGACAAGGTAAAGCTCACAACGGTCAGGCTGTTTCTCGGAACAGTCGGCAAGTTTGCCCGGCAGGGTGCTGTCCAGGACGCTTTTGCGCTGTACGAGATCCCGAGCGGCCCGCGCGGCCTCTCTCGCTCTGGCGGAGGTCAAACATTTGTCAATGATAGCTTTGGCCTCGCTAGGCGTCTGCTCCAGGTATTTGGCAAGCATCTCGGCGGTAACGCTCTCGACGATCGGACGGACCTCGGCGTTGTTTAATTTGGCTTTGGTTTGAGCCTCAAACTGCGGATTGGGGATCTTGACGCTGACAACAGCGGTGAGGCCTTGACGAACATCATCACCGCTCAGATTGCTATCTCGGTCTTTGAGCAGGTTGGCTTTGCGCGCGTATTCATTGAGGACACGGGTGAGAGCGCTGCGGAAGCCGGTGATGTGCATCCCCCCGTCAATGGTATTAATGCCGTTGGCGAATGAGAATTCGGTGGTGTTCCAACTATCATTATATTGGACGGCAACCTCGACTTTAACCTTGTCGATCTCACGGACGATGCTCACTGGGCGACCCTGCAAACGGTTGCGGTTCTTGTTCAAGTAGCGCACAAAGGAGACCAGGCCACCCTCAAAGTAGAAAGTAGCCTCGCGATCACTGCGCTCGTCCCGCAGATTAATGGTCATACCACGGTTCAGGTAGGCCATCTCACGGAAGCGTTGGACCAGGGTATCAAAGCTGTAATCGCGAGACTCCATCACCTGAAGGTCCGGCAGGAAAGAGGTGATTGTCCCGGTCCCGTCGGTCGGGCCCATGTCCTGAAGAGGGGTGATCGGCAGGCCACGCTCGTAACGCTGTCGCCAACGATGCCCGTCACGCTTAATGTCAACCTGACACCACTCGGAGAGTGCGTTTACAACAGAGACACCAACACCGTGTAGACCACTACTGATCTGGTACCCGCCACCACCGAATTTACCACCAGCATGAAGGATCGTCATCACCACTTCTAAAGTGGATTTACCGGGCCGCTGATGATGCTCTTCCACCGGGATGCCTCGACCATTATCCGCAATAGTCACAGAGCCATCAGGATGGATCTCGATGGTGACGGTATCGGCGAAGCCAGCCATCACCTCGTCAATACTATTATCAACGACCTCATAGATGAGGTGATGCAGACCACGCTGATCGGTCGCACCAATATACATACCAGGACGAACACGTACAGCCTCCAGACCTTCGAGAATCTGAATATTCTGCTCGCCATAGCTTCCGCCACCATTACCCCAGGGTTCTTGCCCATCACCATTACTCACCTGATCTTCGACTACTTCAAAGCCATCAGAGTCTTCTGGTGTCTGCTCTGTCAGTATGGATTCTCTTGTCTTTGACATAAAAGTGTACGTTCCTTTGCGATTAGCCGTGTTCAATCAATAAGACGGAGCACATTCCTTTGCCGATAAAGAGCCTGCTTGACTATCGAGAACACGTAGACGTGCCTGACAAAAAAGTCTGTCCAGACACAAAATACGCTACTACGGGTGCTTGGGCTGGAAAGGAGATATGCTCGAACGGAGGACGAAACAACTATCTATATTCATAAGAAAATCTTCTAAAAAGAATTGAAGAAAATGGGGCGTTTTTGCCTCACTCGTTACCCTCTTATTATACCATAAACGAGCCTGTAAGCAAAGGAAAAGGGCTTGCAAGTACCACTTCTCTGACCTCATTTTCACGAATTGGTAGAGATAAAATGGCCTTTACAAAACCCTTTGATGTAATATATTTTGTTGGAGCTGTGAAAAGCAGAAATACCGACTTTTCACGCTAACATCACTCAAGCTAAAAGCGCGATCCCCCACTCATTGGAACACTTTGAGGCTGAGGACTGTTGTTCTGGACGGGCAGACCAGGCATACTGGTAGGCACGTTAACCGGGGCTACATTTGTGGTGCAATATGGGCAATAGGTCCAGCGAAGCTCAAGTAGACGCTCACATTTGGGACAGGAACGCTTCAACTTTTGACCACAGGAGGGGCAGATCTGAAAATCACCCTCGATACGCGCATGACAGTTGCTACAGGTCTGGCGCTCAGTCATCTCAGCGAGCAGCGACTCTTCCTCTAGCTGGCGCTCGTAGATCTCGGCCAGGGTCTGACGCGGGCGAAGGATCAGATAGATGAACAATCCTGCAACATTAAAGAAAACAACCAGCGCGGTTGAGAGAATCTGAGTGGTGAGATCTTGAGTACGCAAACGAATATCTCGAAATGTCCAGATCACCAGGCTGATTAGAAAGAGAACCGCGAATGCAACCAGGTAGCCAACAATCCAACCAAGCGCCTGACTAAGCGTGTCGAGCAGGCTATTATTACTACTAGTGGCTGCGAGAATTACCGAATAATTTTCTAACACCGAACCAACGCCCCTTTCAATCTTTTTGCTAAGTATCTTTTAAAACGTATACGAAGGTCTAATAGGCAACAGAACAGGACTACAAGTTATTTTTTTAGGCCAGGTTGTTTATGCAAGAACGCTATAGAGTTTACGTTCCAAGCATCCAATATGTTTGCGCATTTCTCAAAGAAAGGAATGCTGGCCGGCAGGAACCTGTGGTTAAAGCAAGCTGACATCTTTATAATAATAGTGCGTACAAGCGTCCTGGCGATTAAGTATATTTCAAAAAGTTGATATGGCGGTATTATACCGAATCTCTTACTGATTTGGTAGAGAATGGCCTCTTCTTCCTGCTTTCTTTACCAAAAAGATGCTTTTGGTAGACAAAACGTTGCGATCCCTCCAGTAATTTTGGATATAGAGCTATTTTATAAGAAAATTTTGGATTCTAACAATTTATACCACTAAGATTGCAGATTTTTTCCAAAGGGGCTAAAAGATGGAAAGCATGAAGATC
>CAXTTV010000145.1:0-12234 GCA_964247295.1 uncultured Ktedonobacteraceae bacterium
AACGAGGTGTCAGGCATGGAACTCCGGCGAACGTATCGTTGATGTTCCCCATCCACCATCCTATTGGCAGATGGATGCCATCTTTCCCTCTGCCGTGGCAGGCCGCATATTCGATTATTCTGCAAGCGGTAATCTTCTCTCTTCTCCCTCTTTTCTCTCCCATCATTTCCTTGCATGTGTTTTTTATATGATCAATAGTGTTTACTCTTCTAGAAAGAGCAAGGAATACCTATAATGACAGAACATAAGCTTTCACTTCTCCCCTTCTACGCCGGTTGGGAGATTTACAATCAGCGTCTTATCGCGGCCATCGCGTCCCTTACAGGAGAGCAGCTTGTCTTACGCACCACGCCGAAACACTGGTCGATTGGTATGTACGTGACGCATATAGTCGCTAATCGTGCCTGGTGGTTCCACGCACGGATGGGCGAGGGGAGCGACGACCTGACACCCCTCGAATTATGGGCTTTGGGAATCGCTGAGGCGGACGTAGATCCCTTCCACTCGGCGGTAGAACTGGTTGCCGGACTTGAGAAAACCTGGCAGATGATCGAGGAGACGCTTGCACGCCGGACTCATGGTGATCTTTTCGAGGTCTTCCCGCCTTTAGACGATGCGGAACGTGAACGGCACGCGAAACTGGTAGAGCCAGCGCTCCAACCATACGCCAGGATGTGGGTGGATGCAGCACGCCTGTCTGGAGAAGTGAGACCCGCCGTTTCGCTTCAGTGGATCATCTGGCATGTGCTCGAACACGACATCCATCACGGCAGCGAAATTTCCACAATCCTTGGTGTACACGGTTTGCCAGTGGTCGAGTTGGATTAAGAAAGGGCATTAACCACCAGACGACCCTTACCTGGAAGCTGTCCCCAATCAATGCCGAGAATTCGTGCAAAGCTCATGAGATGGTAGAAAAAGGCACAATGATTGGCAACGTTGTTTTGGATCAATGGTAGGCGTAACTGAAGATAGCGTGGTAAGTGGTTTGTAAAGAGATGTTGTAAGAGGCCAGCAGTATGTGTGAAGGAGACTCCCAGTCGGGACCTCCTCTTTTGCAAGCAAACTTGATTGGAGAAGTAACGTTCTTAGCAACATCATCGTCAGAGATGGTCAAGTTGTGGGAGCCTGGAGGAGGGTCACAGAAAAGAACTCTGTTCGGCTCACAATGGACTGCTTCACACCGTTACATGAGAATGAAGTTCATGCTCTGGCTGCGGCTGTGAAGCGGTACAGTCTATTTCTCGGTAAGCCAGTAGAAGCAGTCACCAGGAAAAGCTAGGGTGTCTCCAAAATCAGAGAGAAGATGGGCTTTTCTCCTGTTCGATTGTTTTGTCTGTCCCCCCATCTCCATAGAGGAAACAGTGGGTCCAGCGACCGCCACCCAGATTGGTACGCTCCGGGAAGCGCTGACTGCACACAGGCATGGCATGTGGGCAGCGTGGATGGAAGCGGCAGCCGGTAGGTGGGTTGATCAGGCTGGGAATCTCACCACGCGCCTGTGTGGCCTCTTCTGTATGATCGCCAGCACTGAAGCGTTCAGGATCTGGCGCGGCTGCGATCAGCAGTTGCGTATAAGGATGTTTGGGGCGTTGGATCACCTCATCGCTAGGACCACCCTCGACCATCTGGCCGGCATACATCACAAAGGTGTCCTCGGCAAAGTATCGGGCGCTGGCAATGTCATGTGTAATGAAAAGCAGAGCGAGTTGCTCTTCCTCCTTCAAACGCAACAGCAGATTGAGAACGTCCAGGCGAATAGAAACATCGAGCATAGAGACAGGTTCGTCGGCCAGCAGCACCTGTGGTTGGACCGCCAGGGCGCGTGCGATCGAGATACGCTGGCGCTGGCCGCCACTGAGCTGATGCGGGAACTTCTGAATGAATTGTTCGGCGGGACTGAGGTTGACCCGCCTCAGCAGGCTCAGCACCTGCTCCGTCTCCTCGGCTTTAGTGCGAATATGTTTATGAATGTGCAGGGGACGGGCCAGATGGTAACGCACATCGTGAACAGGATTGAGCGAGGAGAAAGGGTCCTGCAAAATCAACTGGACATGACGGCGATACTCGCTCAACACATTTCGCTTCTGCAAGTGCATCGTTTGCCCACGAAAGTGAACGGTACCGGAAGTAGGAGTGTAGAGTCCGGCCAGTAAGCGCGCGACCGTCGTTTTGCCACTGCCACTTTCACCAACCAGCGCCGTCGCGTGCCCAGGATAGAGTGACATAGACGTATCCTCGACGGCCCGCACAAATTGTTTGGGCGCGAACGGGTTAGTCACACGCACAGGAAAAAGCTTACGCAGATTGGTCGCCTCGACAATCGGTTGCGAGGATGGGTCGAAGCTGGTCGGCATGGTTTTTGGGGTCAACTGCTTCATGAAACAACGCTCCCTTCTGCCAGGGTTTGATACTTTCTTGCCAGATCGTCGGTGGTGGGTGGCTCCGTATGGAACTGAGGATCATAAAGATGGCAGGCGACCGTCTGTCCGGGAACAGAAGAGACGGCAGGCTGTAGGAGCGGCAAGATCTGTGAACAGGACGTAAACGCGGAGGGGCAGCGTGGATGAAAGGCGCAACCGGCAGAAACATCGCGCAGGTCCGGTGGGGAGCCTGGAATGCCAACCATCTTCTGTCGTGGTCCATGCAGGGTCGGGAAGGAATGTAGCAAGCCATAGCTGTAGGGATGGCGTGGATGCTGATACAGATCCTGTCGCGCAGCCTTCTCCACAATCCGTCCAGCATACATAATCGCCACATAGTCCGTTAGTTCAAGCAGCATAGAGAGATCATGGGTAATAAAGATGACCGCGAAACCAAGCTGCTCACGCAAGCGCATAATCTCGCTCAAAATATCGCGTTGGACCACAACATCAAGCGCCGTCGTTGGCTCATCCATAATCAAGATTTCGGGCGAGAGGGCCAGGGCAATAGCGATAATCGCCCGCTGACGCATGCCGCCGCTCAACTCATGTGGATAGCTGCGCAGGCGGTCGGGGGAGATCCCAACCAGTTGCAGTAACTCAAGCGCTCGCAGCTTGCGAGCACCGGCCCCCATCTCGGGTCGATGCGTTCGCAATACATCCATAATCTGCGTGCCCACACTCAAAACCGGATTGAGGGCATTCATAGCACTTTGGAAGACAATCGCCAGATCGTTCCAGCGGATCGCACGGAGCCGGGCGCGAGAAAGCTGTAAAAGATCAATGGCCCCATCCTCACGCGTCCGCCCTTTTTCCCGGTGGAAATGTTTCGGCGGATGTGAGACGCGAATATCATCCTGGTTCCGCGCCGCCTGGGGATAGTAGAGGATCTCGCCGTTGGTAATTTCAGCCGGCGGGCGCAGCAGGCGCGTGATCGCATAGGCAAGCGTCGATTTTCCACTGCCACTCTCGCCCGCCAGACCAAGAATCTCGCCACGTCGAAGCGTAAAATTCACATCGGTTACCGCATGGACAGTCCCATTAGAAGCAAGATAATCCACATTGAGGTTTTTGACCTCAAGCAAGAGAGGTTTTTGTTCCGCCATCAGGCCACCGCCTTTTTCCGAGCTTTCGAGATCTTAGATGGACGTTCCACGCGTAAGCGGGGATCAGCAATCTCATCAATGCCGAAATTGATAAGCGAGAGACCCGTACCAAGCAGAGCGATACAGGCACCGGGAGGAATGAACCACCACCAGAGGCCGCCACCTAAAGCGCCAGCCTGTTGTGCCCAGTAGAGTATGCCCCCCCAACTGGGAATAGAGCCATCTCCCAGGCCCAGAAATTCCAGGGCCGCCCAGGTGAGGATAACGTAGATGGTCGTACTCACAAAGCCAGCAACCACCAACCCAATCTCATTGGGGAAAATCTCAAAAAAGATGATCCGCCATGTACTCTCACCCGTGGCACGGGCAGCCGTCACAAACTCACGGCTGCGCATCGAGAGCGTCTGTGAACGCAGCACGCGAGCCTGCCAGGCCCAGTTAGTCGCCACAATCACCAGCGAGATCGTCAAAGGGCCACGGGGAAAATAGGCAGCCAGCACAATCGCCAGTGGCAGAGAAGGCAAAACCAGCGAAACATTCGTAAGTAGCGTCAGGACATCATCGATCCAGCCACCAGAGTAGCCACCAACCAGACCCACCACCACAGAGATCACCGTCACCAGTAGACCCGTTCCCAGACCCCAGAAGACACTGGTACGCGTCCCATAGACAAGCTGGCTAAAGATATCCTCGCCCACGGCTGTTGTTCCCAACCAGTGCGTCAGTGAGGGATGCGTAAGAAAGAGGCGCGAGATTGTATTAGGATCAGTTCTGTCGATGATCGGTCCAAAGAGGCCGACCAGAATAAAGAAACCCACAATGGCGCAGCCGATCGCCACCTTGCGACTGATAGTCATAGCCCGCCAGATAGCGAGGGGCACACGCAGGAAACGTGTGTACAACGGTTTTTCAGCTTCAGGTATTAGCGCAACCGCAACAGCCTCGGCGGGTTGTGGAGCTTGCTGCATCTGCATCCTTACATACTCCTTTCCACACGTACGCGAGGATCAAGAAAGGCATAGAGAATATCAGCCAGGAAATTCGCGCCCAGCACAGCAAGGGTAATAATCAGAAACACGCTCTGGATCATCGCGTAATCCTGCTGGTTTACCGCCTGTAGCAATGCATAGCCAATGCCTGGGTACGAGAAAACCATCTCAGTCAGCAACTGGCCCCCGACAATCGCCCCAATCGCGATCGCGAAACCCGTGATATTAGGCAACACAGCGTTACGAGCAGCGTACCCGAGCATCACACGACCTTCGGACAAGCCCTTCGCCCGCGCCATCAACACATAATCCTCCGAAAGACTGGTAACCATCGAATTGCGCATAGTCAGCATCCAGCCAGCCAGCGAAGAGATCACCAATGTCAGAGCCGGCAAGAAAGCATATTGAAGCACACTCCCGATAAAATCAGGAGTCCAGCCAGGATCGATAGAGGCCGAGTCATAGCCGCCAGCGAGAGGAAACCAGCTCAACAGATAGGAGAAAATATAAAGAGTAAACAAAGCCAGCCAGAAATAGGGGATCGCAGAAAGAAAATTCATCAAAGGAGACAGGATGGTATCGAGCCAGGTACCGCGCTTCCAGGCCGCGACAATCCCCAGAAAGCAGCCCAGTAAGAAACTAATGACCACAGCGATCCCGCCCAGCATAATAGACCACCCGATATCCTGCTTGATCACAGTCAGAACGGGAGTAGGAAAGTACTGGATAGAAATGCCAAGGTTACCATGTAAGAGACTGCCGAGATACTTAAAATATTGGACCCATAAAGGATCATGAGTATCCAATCCGAAGAGGGCCGCCATCGTTTGATGCATCTCAGGTGTCACATACCCTTTTGTTGACATCTTCCCCACCAGGGCCGCCACAGGATCACCAGGAGCCAGGCGCGGGATAAAAAAGTCGAGCGTGATCGCTACCCAGATGGCACAGATATAGAACAAAAAGCGGCGTATAAGATGACGCATAAGTGTGCTCCTTCTCGAAAGGGAAGTGGGTATACAGCTCTGACCGCTTCTCCATTCGTCAGTTTTCCAGAGAAAACGATCTCTCAGAGGGATAGATCTCTACAATCTATCCCTCTGAGTATTATTGTACAATTTACAGATCGGGGAAGAGCGATCAAGAAACGGGCTGCAAGTGCAAGATCACAAATTCGTAATCAGGAGCAGTATTTGGGCTGCCACTGGCATATGAATTACTTGCAGTAGGCCAGCCAGTGAAATTCTTTGTAGAGTATTCATCGTAATCCGCCCCTGTCCAGAGCGGAATAAAAGGCTGGTTCTCAACAAAGATCTTCTGGATACCGGCAATAGCCTGCTTCTGCGTATTTTGATCGGTCGTTGAGGCATACTGGTTCAATAAAGTATCGGTAGCCGGATCGTTCCAGCCGACAAAATTGAACTTACCCTGTCCAATCTGGTTGCTATTGAGGTACTGGTTGTAGAGGTAGAATGGCGTAGGGCCACCGACCGCGCCACAGAACATCAACTGGTAGTCATATTTACCATTGTTGCGCAGAGTATAGTAGTTATCTTCGCCAACGGTCGTATTTTTAATCTCAATACCAACCGCTTTGGCCTCGTCAGCGATCAGCTTAGCCGCCGCATTCCAGTCGGAATAGTTGTCAACGCTGCGTAAACTAAAGGAGAGGCGCTTCCCACCTTTCTGATAGATCCCATCGGAGCCCTTAGTAAAGCCCGCATCCGCCAGGAGCTTTTGTGCCTTTGCTGTATCAGCGGCAGTCGGCAAATTATTATATTGAGAGTCAAGCCAGTTATTCATCGTTGGGAGCACCAGACCAGTAACGCTACCGGGAGGTTCCAGGCCAGCAGTAGCCTGAACGGCGATCTGTGAACGGTCAAAAGCCGCGCTCAAGGCCAGACGCACTGGACGCCCGGCATTTCCACCGAGGAGCGGATCTTTCTGGTTTGTACAGAGAGAGTAAAGGTTAATGGGATCCATAAACAGATGGTTGTGAGCGGTATCTTTATTGACAAAATCTTGTTGTAGAGTAGGCGAGAAATAGCCAGCCCAATCGACCTCGCCCTTTGGCAAAGCCAGTTGCAGCGTCGCGTTATCCTTATACTCGGGAAATCGGACTTCATCAATTTTTACCTGACCGGCCTGCCAGTACCCGGCATATTTGTCATACACAGCCAGATCTGGCTGATAGCGGGCCAGCGTGAAGGGGCCGGTTCCAACTGGATGATCGGTAAGATACTTCGTTGGGTCGCCCGCTGAGGAAAAAATATGCTTTGGAATGATATATATTTTGCCCGCGATGGTCGTGAGTATCGGGGGAAAGGCTTTCTGGAAGTTCATCACCACGGTCTCGGCATCGGTAGCCTGCACCGTTTTCAGATACTGCCAGACGCCCTGAGTGTCCGCCGCCGTATTCTGCTTCATCATATTGAAAGTATAGGCAACGTCATCGGCAGTGAAGGGCTGGCCGTCATTCCATTTAACATTCTGACGCAGTTTGAAAGTAAGCTGTGTATTATCGCTGTTCCATTGGTAGCCTGACGCCAGCATAGGGGTAAATGCGTTATTATTCACATTCACAAAATAGAGCGTTTCGTAGATAAGACCGATGCCGGCATTGGGATGACCGTTGTAGGGATTAAAACCAGACTGCGCGAAATCATACGATTGGGTCGCGACACGCAGCACAACTTTCCCATTATGCTTTGAGTTATTTGTTGTGCTACTACTGCCCCCACAGGCAGAGAGGATCAAGAGACAGGCAGCAAGCAATGCGAATAGAGCTGTTCTTGCCTTATTCTTCGCTGGAATTGCAAGGCGCGAGGCGGAAGTCATAGCTACCTCCTGATATTACATGATTGGGCCGCTGAAATGATTCGGCAAAATAAAGTGGAGCGTATAAGTGCACAAAAGCGAGAAAGAAGAAACGTAAAGTGTAGCCTGATTCCTCCTTTTCTTACAATGGGTTTGGCTTACACTCTAGTGTGGAACCGGTTTCATTGGTGAATTGGGTCATAAAATACTATACCTTCCTCTGGTAAATTTGTCAAGTCATCTAGACCACTAGACCCGTGGTAGTGTATAATCATATCGGCGGGAATTGTCCCTAAGCTTTGTTGAGTAAAAGATAGGTGGGGTAGATGAAATCATCTTAGGGGAGTCGTGAGCTGCTTTCCTCCTACGTATGTCATGAGCAAAGGAAGGGTGTAATTAATGGTCTCATTGTTAGAACAAGAGATATGGAGTCAGCCAGACGTAATTGCCCAGGTACTGGACCGTGAGGCAAAGCACATTGAGCAGATCGTAGCTCATCTCCCCCCATTTGATTATGTATTGATAGCGGCTCGCGGTTCCTCTGATCATGCGGCGACATACGCGAAATACGCCTGGTCAACGCTCGCGGGCTATCCAGTAGCTCTGGCCGCGCCCTCGCTTCTGACAATGTACAAAGCTCCTCTGCGCTTCAACGGAGCGCTCGTTGTCGGTATTTCGCAGTCGGGCCAGTCGCCCGATATTATTGCGGTATTGGAAGAGGGGAAGCGGCAGGGGCGTCCCACCCTTGCGATTACCAACGATGGCCTGTCACCGCTAGCAAAGGTAGCCGACAATGTGGTTCAACTGCATGCAGGGACGGAACGCAGTGTAGCCGCGACAAAAACATATACCGCCCAACTCGCGATTATGGCGCTTTTCGCGGCAGCGTTCCGTGGCAAAGACGAAGAGAAGGCCGCGCTTTTCCACCTTCCCGAAGCGATCTCCTCTACTCTTCAACTCGCCTCAACGTTGGGACCGCCTGTTGAGCGGTATCGCTACATGGATCGCTGCGTAATTGTTGGGCGTGGCTACAACTATGCCACCTCCTTTGAGCTTGGTCTGAAGCTCAAAGAATTAACCTACATCATGACCACAGCCTACTCCTCGGCAGATTTTCGTCATGGTCCGATCGCGACCATTGAGTCGGGCTTACCTGTTTTCTTAATTATGCCACGTGGTGGCACATTCGACGACATGCTAGAACTGGGGCGCGATCTCGCGCAGCGTGGAGCCGAGCTGCTGGTAATCTCTGAAGATGAGCAGGCACTTGCTCTGGCTCGCACGCCGCTGCCAGTTGTCGCGACAGTCCCCGAATGGCTCAGTCCACTAGTGACGATTCTCCCCGGCCAGGTTTTCGCACTGCATCTGGCGCTCGCCAAAGGAGTGAATCCCGATGTGCCACGGGGGCTACAGAAAGTGACGCGAACATTGTAAATATAGCTGGCTTCTAGGCTGTGAAGCGGGCACGCCATTCGCTGGTAGCGAAAGCAAGGGTACCCTGGCGGATAGTTGCCTGGAGTGTCAGGGAAGCGTCAAATATGGCGAGGTCAGCATCATAGCCAGCCTGTAAGCAGCCTTTATGATCGGCAACCTGCGCGGATAGGGCTGGATTATAGGAAAGCATGCCTACCGCCTGCTGGAGCGTAACATGAGTCATCGCCAGCGTATTGCGTAACGCTTGATCCATAGTGAGCACACTGCCAGTCAGCGTGCCGTCCGCGAGGTGGGCCGCGCCACAGGTAACGTGGGCGCTATTGCCGGCAAATTCAAAGGTAGCATCAGGTATACCTGCTCCAGCCAGAGCATCGGTAATAATAATCACGCGTTCGGGTCCCAGCATTTTGATCAGCGCATCCATCGCGGCAGGATGCACATGAACGCCGTCCGCGATTAATTCGCCGCGTACGTGCCCTGATTGGGCGAGCGCGGCGAGTGGTCCGGGAGACCGATGCAATAAAGGGCGCATCGCATTATAGCAATGCGTCACGTGTGTCACACCCAGATTAATGGCTTTCATCGCCTGTTCATAGGTGGCATCGGTATGCCCCATACTTACAGTAACGCCAGCGTCGAGCAAGTAGCGAATCATAGAATCCGCGCCGGGCAATTCGGGAGCCAGCGTGACAACACGCAGATAATCGCCGGTCAACGCGACAAGCTGCGCGGTCTCCGCTTCATCGGGCAAGCGTAGCCAGGAGGGATCGTGCGCGCCTCGTCGTGCTACGCTGATATAGGGACCTTCCAAATGGATACCCAGGGCCTCAGCCCCATCACATGCGCAATGATGCATCTCCATCGCCGCCTGGATCTGTGGGAGCGGCATTTCATTAGGAGTGCCGACAACCGCGATCAGAAAGGAGGTAACGCCCGTTGACGGTGCCCAACGAGCGTAGGAGCGGATCTCCTCGGAATTGGTTGTGTGTAGATTAAAGCCACCTCCTCCATGCGTATGTACGTCAATGAAGCCGGGGACAACAAGCATCCCGCTCGCATCAATGCTGGCCCCGTCTGGATCTGTAGACTGATTTGAGGATCTAACAGACCGAATGTACTGACCATCAACTGTAATATTGCCTCGCTCAATATCAGTTGCGGCATCGATGAGATGGGCATCGCGTAATGTAAAGCGCATTGATCTTCTTTCCCTTCCTTGAGGAAATATAACTGACCGGATTGATCCGCAAGCCACCGGGTATGCTCCTCGACCTTTCATCTTCGAGGCAAGAGTTGTAAATATGGTTGCCATGGGCACGTAAGCAACTCTGCTGGAAAATTCCCTGGGCTATGAAACGGCTGTAAGGTTGCACGCACTACGACTGCCTTTGTGAAATCCCCTTGACAGGAGCAGAAAAGTATGGAATGATTGATCATAGTGGTATATACAATATGCTAATTATACCATTCTGTGAAACAAGTATCATATTCTGACACAGAAATTAAGACGCGCGCAAAGCAATGCCATGGATCTCCAATCTGTAGTATACTCACAGATATCGGTGGTGTTGGCAGTGTAGAAATTTTCAAGATTGGGGAATGGCTATGGGCGCAATTTATAAAAACAGTCCTGTCCCTCGTTATTATCAATTACGAGAGATTATGCGTGAGCATATTCGTAATGGTGAGTGGAAACCAAACGATTTGATTCCTTCAGAACGCGAATTAAGCGAGCAGTATGGTATCAGTCGTATGACGGCAAGACAAGCAATTACTGACCTTGTAAACGAAGGTTTATTTTATAGAGAACAGGGAAAGGGAACATTTGTTAGCAACCGCAAAATCACCCAGCAACTGATCCATCTTACGGGTTTTACAGAAGATATTCGCGCGCGAGGTCATCAGCCCAGTACGAAAGTGCTGACGGCGGAAATGAATTCGGCTGACCAGGAGATCGCGGAAAAGCTGCGTATCGAGGTAGGTATGCCCGTCTTTTGTTTGCGTCGCCTGCGTTTGGCGGATGGTCAACCGCTGGCTATTGAACGTTCGCAGATCAGTTTCAAAGGGTGTGAACGACTGATGGAAGAGGATCTGGAACAGCAGTCCTTGTACCGAGTATTAGAGACAAAATTTGGTACGTCTTTGATGGAGGCAGACCAGGAGTTGGAGGCCGGGCTGGCCAGCCGTGAGGAGGCTCAATTCCTAAAAATCGCGGTTAACAGCGCCGTCCTTTACATTCGCCGCGTCACTTATGTTGAGCGTAACCAGCCTGTTGAGTACGCGAGTTCAGTGTATTGCGGAAGCAAATATATCTTTTATACGCACATGAAGCGAGAACAGTTACTTCCCTGATTGTCATATGTGCAACCATTCGGAGGTGAAGGCATGGAGCAGCCTTTGAGCAAGCTGGCAACTGAGATGGCCAATCCAGCCACCAGCGAAATCGACCGCATGAGCCCACTGGAGATTGTTCAGGCGATCAATGCCGAGGACGCAAAGGTTGCTCGGGCCGTGCAACATGTGTTGCCGGAGATTGCGCAGGCGGTCGAGGCCATTGCTGAACGGATGCGCCAGGGAGGCCGGCTTATCTACGTTGGTGCGGGTACCTCGGGGCGTCTGGGAGCTCTGGACGCCTCTGAGTGTCCGCCAACCTTCAATATTTCCCCCGAGCGCGTGGTTGCCCTTATTGCTGGGGGGCCCACCGCCTTTGGTCTTGCCCACGAAGATTTTGAAGATAGTGTTGAGGCTGGGAGGGCAGATCTGGCGAAGGTGCAGCCGACGCCAGTGGACAGCGTTGTAGGCATTACCGCGAGCGGACGAACTCCCTATGTACGTGGCGCGCTTGCTTACGCGCGACATCAGGGAGCCTTGAGGATTGGTCTGGTTTGTAATCCAGAGGCACTGCTCGCTGAAGATGTAACGGTTCTCATTGCCCCACAGGTGGGTCCGGAGGTGCTCGCGGGCTCAACACGCATGAAAGCGGGAACGGCGCAGAAAATGGTTCTGAATATGCTGAGTACCGGAGTGATGATCCTTTTAGGAAAGACGTTCGGTAATTTGATGGTCGATGTTCAGACCTCCAATGACAAGCTGCGCAGTCGGGCGCATTCCATCATTCAACAGGCGACCGGGCTAGATGAAGCCGCCGCTCAGGAAATATTAGCAAAGGCCGATGGAGAGACCAGGACCGCGATCCTGATGGCGCATACCCATCTTTCTCTTGACGAAGCAAGAAAGCATCTCGCGGCGTATGGGCAGGTGTTGCGTGCAGCCCTGGATGCACACGTATGAATGGATATGCCCTGGGCATCGACGGAGGCGGCAGCAAAACGCGTGTAGTCGTGGTGGACGATCAGGGGAACGAATGTGGCCGAGGGCTGGCCGGGAGCGCCAACTATCACGCGGTAGGCATCGAGGTAGCGACAGCCCATATTCGCGGAGCCGTCGAGGATGCTGTGTTGATGG
>CAXTTV010000146.1:0-12191 GCA_964247295.1 uncultured Ktedonobacteraceae bacterium
TATTTTAGCAAGAAATGGTTCTTTTTTCACTTTTCGGGACTACCAAAAAGCCCTGTTTTTATGCTAGAAGAGTTGCGCTGGGTTGGGGCCTATGATACCATGTTTAGCAGACTCGTTTCCACTCTTCTGCTGAAAGGTTACAATATTATGATCCTTGCATCAAGGGTTCCAGCAGTACGCTCAGAATTTGCTTTAGTGATCTGCTCTGGACCTGGATGGAACCGGGCATCAGCAGAAGTTGCCTCAATGCTATACGACTGGTCGGTTGTGAGGAAGAGAAAGAAGGCAGATCATGAGTAAACTGGTGATGATCATCGATGACTCTTTGACCGTTCGTAAGATTATTGAGGCCAGCTTACGACGCGAAGGTTTTGAAGCTATCAGTTACGCTGATGGCATTGAGGCCTTGCGAGCCCTCACGGAAGAGCGTTTGAAACGGGTACCTGACCTGGTGATCCTGGATATCGGCCTGCCTAAAATGGATGGCTATGAGATCGCTCGACGCTTAAAATCAAAGTCGCAATTCAGTGGTACTGTGATTGTCATGCTCTCTGGACGCGATGGTGTGATCGACCGCCTTAAAGGAAGGTTAGCGGGAGCCAGAGACTACATCACAAAACCGTTCCGTACCCAAGATGTTATTGCGGTTATCCAGTCTCATCTGGGGTATTCAAATCGCTTATAATGTATCTTACTTATTTCCTTGTATACATTCAGTTTTATGCATGAAACTGACTGGACCTGGCGAGCTGGTATTCTATGAAAGAAGAACAATTTGGGCTGAGAGAACTGGGTATCTCCGTTTCTCAACTAGAAAAGATGAGTGATGAAGATTTCTGGGCATACGCTCAGTATGAGGCGAAACGTCCCCAGAGCCGACCAATCGGCGAAGAGGTTCTAGAATGTGTGCTGCCCAGCGGTTCTTTCCTGATCTCACTTCCAGTTTTAAATCAAGTTATCACACAACCACCTCGGCTGACCCTTCTGCCCGGCTCTCCAGCATGGATGATTGGCATTACCGTCTGGCGCTGTGAAACAATTGCGGTCATTGATCTGGAAGCCTATCTCTGCGGCCAGTGCTCTTCTCCCACCCATGAAGGAATGCTTTTAATTGTTCACCATGAGTCTCAACCTATCGGTATTACAATCCCAAATATTGGGATGGTTTTTCCTTACGAGCCAGATCAGCTTCAACCAGTGATGCCAGCGAATAGTGTGTGCCTCAAGGAACACGACAACCTGGTTCTCGGTATGTATCGTGGAGCCTACCTTTTACATCTATCCGAGATGCTGGCCGATATTTTCCAGAGGATAGGAACGGCAAATGTCCAATGAATATCAAGATGTCCCAGAACATCAAGAATTAACACCTGAGGATCTTGAGCTTCTTGCTACTTTTGACGCGATGGAGATACCTGAGCAAGAGTCGCTTCAGTCACCAGATCTGGTCCAGTCGCCATCTCTTGAGGAGAATAGTGGGTATCTCACCGATGATCCTGATGCTCTGGATATGCTCTCGCTCTTTATGCTGGAAGCGAGGGAGGATCTTACATCCCTGCGATCCGATCTAGGATTGTTGGAGCAGGAAAGCCATCCCGACTCGCCTCATCTGAATGCGATCAGGCGGATCGCGCATAAGTTAAAGGGTTCGGGCGGAACTGTAGGCTGTCAATATGTCTCGACGATCGCCTATTATATTCAAGCGCTGATCGATCTGGTTCAGCAAAGCGATCTGGAGTATATGACCGGGTTGATCATCCTGGTCCAAGCTCTGGCCGCCCTTGAGGCGACGGTGGAGAGTATCTCCTCACAGGGCTATGAGAGCAGCAAGCCTCTAACCGATTTAGATCAACGTTGCATACAAATCACGGGGCTCTCACTGCAAGATATTAGTATGCTAAAGCCAGGATCGACTCCGCCGCTTTCCCCCTGGGAGTCAGCTCAAATCACAGATCAGGATCAGGAGCGTCCAGAGGAAACACATTCACAGCTCATTGCTGAACAATCTTTACATCCCTCTTCTTCGCCTTCCTCCCCTTCACTTGAGGAGGTTACCCGGATGATGCGGGTCGATCCACGCCGTTTTGATACGCTTGTCCAACGTACTGAATTTATGATAGAGCAGAGCGCGCCCCTTGAGAACGCCCGAACTCAGGTTGAGGTGGCACTACAAGAACTCAATGCCGCTCAGGCTCGCCTCCAACGCCTGGATCTGCTGCTGGCGACGATCCCTCAGGTGTTCCAACCTCGGAACCCGGCCCCTGAGTCGGGCGAAAACGTCAAAAATCGCTCATCCTCATCTTTGATCGCGAAAATCCTGGATGAAATGCCTCATCGCACAGGGCAGACTCGTCAACGCCGTGGGAAGATCCATCTCCAACATCTGCCCGACAATGAGATGCGTATGTGGGATGAGATGGAGATCGACCGCTATACGGAAAGCGATGTTCTGGCCTTTTCCTTTAATGAGGCAATCGCCGATGTCACGACGGCTGCGACTAATCTACGCACGGCCTTCTCTAAATTACACCGCACCACCAGCGCTTTTGTGGAGCAGGCTTCTATGGTTCGAGCCGATGCCCTGCTAATGCGCTCCGCCCCCCTGACCCGCTTGCTTCCCCGACTCCGACAGGTCATTGAGCAGGGCGCGAGCCAGCAGAGGCGTCCAATTATTTTTGAGGTTACCGGCGAAACCATCGAGATTGACCAGGATCTAACCGAAGATCTGGCCGCGATCCTTGAACAGTTAATCGATAATTATGTGAAAAATCCTGTGGAGAATGTTCAAACTAATGAGCCCGCGATGATCTGGATTAACGCTTTAAACCAGGGAAACGATCTTCGTCTAGAGGTGGGCTTCTCACATATCGCTCAGGGCGGCTCACTCGATATTGTGGAAGAGAAGGTTACGCGCCTCAAGGGCTCTGTTCGACCACAACGCAACGATCAGGGAGGGATCAACTTTTACTTACAAATCCCTCGATCACGGGGATCGGTCCGAGGCCTGCTTGTCAAAGCTAGAGATCAGCAGGTGCTGATCCCTTTCTCTCAGGTGCAACGCCTGGGCTTTTTCGTGAATGATCAAAGAGAGCCCGCCTATCACCTTAATGAATTAATGGGACTGCCGGTAAAGATGAAAGAGCCGGGCGAGATCAGGCCTATTCTGATTATTCACCCCAAAGAGATGCGGATCGATATGGAGGTTGAAGAGGTTATTGGTGAGGTGGAACTGATGATGCGCCCCTTACCATCATATCTTCAGCGACCCGGTGTCATTGGAACAGCGATCGACGGGCAAGGAAATGTGCTTCTGGTACTGGATATAGCGAATCTCGTTAAATCTGGTCTGCAAACCGGTCTGCACTCTACTATGCTTCCAAGTGGAGGAAGCCATAGAAATATCCCAAGCATTCTGGTTGTTGATGATGCGGTCTCCATTCGACAATCTCTCCTGAGAACCCTGCAACGAGCCAACTATCAAGTACATGAGGCCCGCGATGGCATGGAGGCTTTGGAACTACTCCTTGAGCGTCCCGTGGATCTGCTACTGCTGGATATCGAGATGCCCCATCTCAATGGATATGATCTTCTTAGTATTCTACGCGGTTACCCTCAATTAAGTTATCTTAAAATTATTATGTTAAGCTCAAGATCCTCGGAGAAGCATCGCAAACGGGCAATGGAACTGGGCGCGCACGACTACCTGACAAAGCCCTGTCCAGAGGAGGTACTGCTCGGTACGCTTCAAAAGCTATTACCACACAAAAGCGCGGTTCCCAAGTGAATCTCACCACCAGGCATAAAGAGTACCGATAAGCGCTATGCTTAAGCGCCGATACGTACGGCATTCTCCTTTAATATGTGGTTGTCCATTGAAAAGACTACAATCGCGCGAATGATCCCTTGCCGATCTATAAAAAAGGAGGTGGGGGTGGCGGTGACATTATATCTTGAAGTGACAAAGGTATTTTGATCAACAACAACCGGATATGTCATGTGGTGACGCTGAGAGAATACCTCAATGGTCTCTTTTGAATCCACACTATTCACTCCTAGAACCATAAAGCCCCGCTTCTGTCGATCAGCGTAGAACTGCTGAATATCAGGAATCTCCTCCACGCAGCAGGCACAACCAGCATACCAGAAGTTGACCACCATCGGGTGACCCCGAAAATCGCTCAGGCTCACCTTTTTCCCCTGGGAGGTCTCAAGCGTAAAATTTGGGGCGGCCTGCCCAACCTGGTACCCAACTTCAGGCTGAGAGCCAACTGGACCCTTTGGCGATTGCTGAGGGGATGGGGCCGGCTGAAGCAACCCTATCCCTAAAATAACTACCGTTGCCAGACCGGTTAGAAGCACCAGACTGCGGGAGATCCTACTTATGAGGCTCTGGCCCAGACGTTGGTCAGGTTGCATACGTTTATGCTCTTGCGTGGGAAGCATCGCGCTCCTTTCTCGTTACAAAACTGGTCCTCGGAGCAAGTACCCCGAGGACCAGTAATATAGACTTGAAGATCAGGAAACACTTTCAACGTACGAACGGGGAGCATCCTCAATCGCACCAGTATTCACCATAATCTCACGCAGCTTCTTCGCGTCAATGGTCTCGTAGAGGCGCAGGGCTCTAGCGATCTCATCGAGTGTACGCTTATGGCGTGTCAGCAGGTTGACAGCCTTATCGTAGGCCGTGCGGACAAGCCGATCCACCTCCTGATCCACAATATTCGCGGTCTTATCGCTATATTCTGGCTTTTGAGCCATCGAGGTTCCCGCGAAGGGGTCCTCACGCTCACTAAAGGAGATGGTTCCCAGGGCCTCGCTCATGCCCCAGCGCGTCACCATTTGGCGCGCGATCGCCGTCACACGCTGAAGATCGTTCTCCGCTCCAGTGGTGATCCTGCCGATCGCTACCTGTTCGGCGGCGCGCCCACCGAGGGCCGTCACCAACTGGGACTCCAGGTAATCCTGTGAGTAGTTATAGCGATCATCCAACGGCGTATACTGGGTCACACCAAGAGCCTGACCACGGGGGACAATCGTCACCTTCGAGACAGGATCTACATACTCGGTCAGCAGACCGGTAAGAGCATGCCCGCCCTCATGATAAGCCACTACGTTCAGATCCTCATCACTGAGTACCAGTGGACGCTCAGCACCGATTAGGATCTTATCCAGAGCCTCATCAAAGCTCTTCTGGTTGACCTTATCCAGATTGCGGCGCGCTGCCAGCAAAGCGGCCTCATTTACCAGGTTCGCGATATCCGCACCAACCATACCAGGGGTAGCGCGCGCGATCGTGATCAGATCAACATCACTGGACAGAGGAACCGTCCGCGAGTGGATCTTCAGGATCGCTAACCGTCCATTCCAGTCAGGGCGATCCACGGTGACGCGGCGATCAAAACGACCGGGGCGCAGCAGCGCTTTATCTAGACCGTCGGGCCGATTGGTCGCGGCAATCACCACCACCGCCTGTCGGGCATCAAAGCCGTCCATCTCGACCAGCAACTGATTGAGGGTCTGCTCGCGTTCATCATTACTATTAATTGTTGAACCGCGCTGTTTACCAACGGCATCGATCTCATCAATAAAGATGATACTGGGAGAAGCCTTTTTCGCTTGATCGAACAGATCACGCACACGACTGGCGCCCACACCGACCAGCACCTCCACAAACTCAGAGCCGCTCATCGAGAAGAAGGGAACCCCGGCCTCACCAGCGACCGCGCGAGCCAGCAGCGTTTTACCAGTTCCCGGAGGGCCCACCAGCAGCACACCGCGAGGGATCTTGCCACCCAGGCGCTGGAACTTCTGGGGAGTCTTCAAAAACTCAACGATCTCAACAAGATCATTTTTCGCCTCATCCACACCCGCCACATCACCAAAAGTCGTGCTCGGGCGATCCTCCAGAATCATCTTCGCCTTACTTTTTCCAAAGCTAAAGATATTCTGCTGACCCTGAGTAGCGCGGCGGCCAATAAACCAGAACAGGCCGATCAGAAACACCCACGGCACCACATAATTGAGCAGAGTCAAGAAAAGATTGTTATCATTGGAAGGTTGGGCGCGAAAATCAACATTATTCTCCTTCAATAGAGTCGTCAGTTGATCATCGCCACTTGGAAGCTGAGTTACCTTAAAAGTACTTGACGGGGGGTTCCCGACCGCGTTATAGAACTGACCGGTTAGTTGTTGCCCCTGAAAAACCACACTTTTCACATTCCGCGACTGCACCTGCTGATAGAACGTGCTATAAGGGATCTCCTGATTACTGGCTGTGTTTGACCCTCCAAGGTTAGGAGAGATAATAAGCCAAACCATAATCAGACAAAAAACAAAGAGCACCGTGCGGATCAGCAGAGAGACGCCTGAATTACGGGGCCCGCCATTCCCACCATTACTCCCGGAATTCGGGCGAGGGGAGCCGCCCGACCCTTGATCTTTTGGGTTGCGTTGATACATATATATAGCCTGAGCATCCATAAAGTCAGACCTCTTTCTGACGGAACGAGATGAAAGAAACGGAGCCCGCGAAACTGATCGGACACCTGAAAACTGTGTAGTAACTACGTATCAGGTCGCTGAAAAGTTAAGGCAGGCGGAGACAAGTATCCATAAAGGTAACGCGATCAGAAGTACAATCCTATATTCACAAGACAAGACGCCGGGAACCACAGGATCGTATACTGACCGGTAACGGAGTGTTGAGTATAAACTGTTGCTCATATTATATCACGTTTCCAGGTTCAGCAGCACACCGAAAAGGGCAAAAATAGGTAAAAAAACTGATATTAAAAGGGCTTGACAAAGAACAAAGGACATTGTATGATAGGAAAGCCGACGCGGGGTGGAGCAGTGGTTAGCTCGTTGGGCTCATAACCCAAAGGCCGGAGGTTCGAATCCTCCCCCCGCTACTGACGCGGGATAGAGCAGTGGTTAGCTCGTCGGGCTCATAACCCGGAGGTCGCAGGTTCGAGTCCTGCTCCCGCTATTCGCAAAGCGCCGGTGCGATAGCGAACAAGATGGCGGCTTAGCTCAGGTGGTAGAGCAAGAGACTCATAAGCTCTGTGTCACTGGTTCGAGTCCAGTAGCCGCTACTAAATCTCATAATCAGCAGCCCAGTGAACTCTGTGTTGCTGATTATTTTTTGAGGGCGCAAGACGTAAATGCATACGTGTTTGCGATACCTCATTTGCTGGTAAAAGATATACCTTTCGTAACTCATGACTGTAAACGGCAAAATAGTCCACCTGCCCCTGATAGCTTGCTCTGCTGTATGTGACACGTCCATTAGTTGAACGTGAACGCAGTGAAGTAGTTGCAAATTTGATATATCCCTCGTTGCCTCCTTCTACCCAGGCAGTTTTAACTTGAACACGCCAGAATCGCCCTTCAGTATCTTCAATAACCAGATCATAGCGAGAACTATCTCCATAAGGAGCGAGCACGTTATATCCGATCTCCAGGAATTTTGCAATAACGTGTGCCTGTGCGAGCTCACCCAACTGTTTTTTTGTTGGCTCCAAAGCATTCATAATTCTACTCCACTCACAAAAACTCATATTTCATACAGATATTTCATTAACATATTAAGTTTATTTTTATGTTTTTCAACAAAATAGTACGAAATAGCTCTGAATTTTCAGCTTTGACCCTCATTTATGGCTTTTTTCAACCAGCATCGAGAACTTCCTGATACCTTCTTTGGATAGAAAAAGGGATTCAGGAAAATTTCCTGAATCCCTCTGGCTTAGTGGGTGCGTTCCTGGCCGGGCTGCCAGCGCAGGTTTGGCTTCCTGGCCGCTAATGCCTGATCCAACCGTCCGATGACGGTGGTGTGCGGGGCCATCTTGACGGTTTCGGGCTCGGTCCGCGACTCCTCGGCGATCCTCTTCATGACGCTGATAAATTCGTCTAATGTCTCCCGCGTTTCGGTCTCGGTCGGCTCGATCATCAGGGCCTCGGGCACGATGAGCGGGAAGTAGGTGGTGGGGGCGTACATTCCAAAGTCCAGTAGCCGCTTGGCAATATCCATGGCGGTCACGCCGCTCTCCTGCTTCTGCTTCCGGGCGGTGGCGACAAACTCGTGCTGACAGATTTGGGGATAGAAGATCTCGTAATCTTCGGATAGCCCCTGCTTGACGTAGTTGGCGTTGAGAATAGCGCTCTCGGAGACGTGCCGCAGCCCATCTGGCCCATTAGCACGAATGTAGGCATACGCTCGCACCAGGACGCCAAAGTTGCCGGTGTTGGCGCGGACTTTTCCGATGGATTTGGGGCCGACCTCTTCCCAGTAATAGCTCTGCTCGCCCTTCGCTGGCATTGGGCCCGGCAAAAACTCGGTGAGATGCTGCCCCACGCCGATCGGCCCGGCTCCCGGCCCACCACCACCATGAGGCGTGCTACAGGTTTTGTGCAAATTAAAATGGACGACATCGAAGCCCATATCTCCCGGTCGGGTAATCCCCATGACGGCGTTGGCATTGGCTCCATCATAATAAAGCTGGCCGCCAGCCTCGTGAACCCGTCGAGCAATCTCGGCAATGTTGGAGTCAAACAGGCCCAGCGTGTTGGGATTGGTCATCATGATCGCGGCGATATGTTCTGACTGCCCATCCAAGATCTGTTTCAGATGCTCCATTTCGATGCCACCAGTCTCGGGATCACTTTTGACCTCGACGACTTTGTAGTCGCAGAGGATGGCGCTGGCGGGATTGGTGCCGTGAGCATTATCGGGAATCAAGACAAGGTTGCGGTACCCCTGACTCCGACTCTGATGATAGGCTTTAATGAGCATCAGGCCGGTGAGCTCTCCATGCGCGCCTGCTGAAGGCTGTAGGGTGACACGGGCCATGCCTGAGATCTCGGCCAGATCCTTCTCTAGCTCATAAAAAAGTTGGATGGTTCCCTGGGACGTGTCTTCAGGCTGTAAGGGATGAATGTGCGCGAAGCCGGGCAGGCCTGCCATCTCCTCATTTACCTTGGGATTATATTTCATGGTGCAGGAGCCCAGCGGATAAAAGCCGCTGTCAACTCCAAAGTTGCACTGTGATAAATGAGTGTAGTGGCGGACCACTTCGATCTCGCTGACCTCAGGTAAAGCCGCCTCTTCCTTGCGTAACAGATTCGTGGGAATCAGATCCTCGACCGACTCAACTGGTACATCCATGGCAGTTAAACGCGCCGCGCGCCTCCCAGGCGCACCCTTTTCAAAAATCAGGCTCTCAACGCTCATGCCTGCACCTCCTTCAGCACCACGACCAGGGCGTCGATCTCTTCTCGGGTGCGCATCTCAGTTATACAGAACAGCATTCCATTCTCTAGACCCGGATAGCTTTCCTGTAATGGGTAACCGCCGATCATCCCGGCCCGGCGGAACGCCTCTTGAAGGCGTGTGATCGAGACCGGGGCGGTAATCACAAATTCATTAAAGAAGGGAGCGGCAAAGGGAGCCGTAAAGCCGGGGAGCGCTGTGATTTGTTTATAAGCGTAGTGGGCCTTTTGAAGACAGAGCTCACCCATCTCTCGAAAGCCACGTTTGCCCAGGGCCGCCATATGGATTGCCGCACCCACAGCTAGCAAGGATTGGTTTGTACAGATGTTGGAGGTCGCGCGCTCACGACGAATATGCTGCTCGCGCGTCTGAAGTGTCAGCACATAACCGGTCTGTTTACGCTCGCCCTCTTCAACAGTCTGGCCAACCAATCGACCGGGCAACAGGCGCATAAACTTCTGCTTCGAGGCCATAAAGCCGAGGGCCGGCCCCCCGAAGCTCATAGGATTCCCAAAGCTCATCAGCTCGCCAACCGCGAGATCCGCGTTATACTCGCCGGGCGTTGCCAGCAAGGCCAGAGAGGCCGGCTCAGTAATCGTTGAGACAAACAGCGCCTTCCCTTTATGGGCAATCGGCTCGATCGCCACCATGTCTTCGATTGATCCCAGGAAGTTGGGCTGCTGAACCAGAACCACTGATGTAGTGGAGCTGACAGCCGCGTCCAGGGCCGCGAGATCGGTCACGCCATCCTTGAGTGGGACCTCTTTAACCTCAAAGCCGCGAGCGAAAGCATACGTCTGAAGCACCCGGCGATACTGGGGATCAACGCCAGTAGAGATCACCACCTCGCCCCGACCACCGGGTCCAAGGGCCAGCAGGACCGCCTCGATCATTGCCGTCGCGCCATCGTAGAGGGAGGCATTCGCGATATCCATCCCGGTGATTTGGCAGACCATCGTCTGAAACTCATAGGTTGCCTGCAAAATGCCCTGGCTCACCTCTGGCTGGTAAGGGGTATACGAAGTCACAAATTCTGAGCGGCGTTGCAATGCTGGAACAACGCTCGGAATAAAGTGATCGTAGGTGCCAGCGCCCAGAAAAGAGATTGTAGTATCGAGGCTCTGATTACAGGCCGCCATTGTACGCATCACACGCTTTAAATCGGGCTCAGCCAGCGCTAGAGGGATCTCCAGGGGATGTTGGAGACGCACCTCCTGCGGAACAGGTTCCAGCAGTTGATCCATTGTTGAGAGGCCCAGATTCGCCAGCATCGCCTGCTGTTCCTCTGGGGTATCGGGTACGTAGCTCATATCGAGAAAAACTCTCCCTTGAGTGGCCTTGAAAGTATTCAAGCATTGAGGCACTAATAAATAAGGAAAAAAGTCGGCAAAGGATGGAGAACATATAGATATCAATCTTATTGTAGCATGTGGCGAGGTATCATATCCAAAAAGGCGAGGGAGGTGGTTCTAAGCATTTTATTCAGACCTGTGTGCTACCCTGCCTTTCGCAATCGTGAGCATGGGTGCAGTTCATTTTTTTGCAGTGGCAGAAAAAAGGGTCCTTCAGGCGGTGGACGGTGGAGCATCATTGCGTGCCCGTCGTAGGACGGCCCGTCGAGCAACGCGACGACGTGCCGCTTCGGCCCGAAAGGCTGGGCCCGTGCCCAAACAGGCTTTTTCTACCCACAAGACGCACCTGGAGCACAAGGAAAGGCTCTTCAAATGACCATGAAGGGTTTCTCGGTCACGCAACGGCTGCGCTCGACGGGCCGTCCTACGCCACGTACACGAGTTCTCTGCTCATCAACAGACTCCGCAAAAAATGAACTGCACCCTGGTAAACCACCTCCGCAAGCAAGTGTCTCTGTTGCAAGATTGCAAAAGATGCTCCGAAAACGAAACGGTGGGGCCTTCTCCGATCCACTATCTTGCTTGTCCCACTAGCAGCTATTGGGAAACTCTCTAAGGTCGGAAGGACATGTAGGTCCGCCCACGTGTGTGGCGATTTGCAACAGTTGGTGATTCCCCTTCCCACGGGTCCACACGTGACCCGATCTACGGGCGATGGCAAGGTTTTCTCTTTGTGGCACCCTTACGTTTTCCTCAACACAATTGGGAGGGATTTGAGGTTACGGTTCAGTATCCCCAGATACGGGCTGTTCGTGTCTCTTCAGGGCGGTTATTTTCTGGCTTCTTATGCTTTCTACTATAACTACCCCCTCTATTATGACTTTTGATGACTACTATCTTTCTATTACCCTTACACTGCTCGCTGGCAGTGTACCGGAAAGGATGATGACACACTATGGCTTTCTCTGGTAAGGTGGCTCTGATCACGGGCGCTGGCTCGGGAATCGGGAAGGCGGGGGCTCTCCTCCTGGCGAAACAGGGAACCCGCGTGGGAATTATTAGCGATACTCCTGAGGAGATCCAGCAAACGGCGAAGGAGATTGAGCAGGCCGGCGGTGAGGCCCTCCCCCTGACAACTGATGTCGGACAGGATCAGCAGGTGCGCCAGGCGGTTCAACAGCTTGTGACTCGCTGGGGTCAGATCGATTTTGTGTTGGCGAATGCTGGCATTAATGGTAAATGGGCTCCAATTGAGGAACTTTCGGTCGAGGATTGGAATACTACGATTAATACAAATCTGACGGGGACGTTCCTGACGATTAAGTATACAGTTCCCTATCTAAAGAAGCAGGGCGGCTCAATTGTGGTGATGGCCTCCCAGAATGGGACGCGCGTGTTTAGCAATACGGGCGCGACGGCTTACTCGACTACGAAGGCCGGCCAGGTGGCGATAACGAAGATGCTGGCGGTCGAGCTGGGCCCTCAGAATGTTCGGGTGAATGTGATCTGCCCCGGTCGGACTGAGACGGATATTCAAGATAATACGCAGCAGCAGAATGTGGAGA
>CAXTTV010000147.1:0-10044 GCA_964247295.1 uncultured Ktedonobacteraceae bacterium
GTAATGCGTCGTTGGCTTCTTCAGATGTGTAAAAGATATAGGTCCATTACTTGAGTTATATTAATTCTTACTGTTCCAATCGCTCTTTCGCGCCAACTGCTCTCTCAACGTAAATCAGAGCTCTGATGGCTTTATAGACACGCTTAAGTTCCAATCGCTCTTTCGCGCCAACTGCTCTCTCAACTGAGATAGGATGTCAGATTCAGATCTATCCCCTGTCGGTTCCAATCGCTCTTTCGCGCCAACTGCTCTCTCAACCCCTCGCGTTTTGGGGCGGCTTACGAAGCCCTTTCAGGGCCCCTTTTGCGAGAGGCTCTCTTTTGTAAAAACATTTTAGCATAGTTTCTGGCTTTTTCCTACTACTTTCTCCCTTTTTGAGCTCAATTCTCTTTGCGAGGGGCTGAGCTCAGGCCCTCCACACCTGAGCCTCTCGCAAAATTCCTTTTTTAGATGAGATAAAAGGTGTCCTCTACTGGCTTCTCTATACCAACGGTTTCGATTTTGTCTGTACAGGTTTCGCAGATGGTGTAAATGCGAATCTTGTCTTCTCCTCTGTCTAGATGCTCATTTAATCTGGCTCGCAGTTGGAGCAACTCTTTTCGATTTAAGAAGCATTCAAACAGAGAGTACTCCGTCCATTTCCCAAATCCTTTGAGGATTTTGTGGACATGATTTCTCCTTTTGTCGTTAGAGATATCATACGCGACAACATAGAGGGTGCTCTGGTGGGTGCGCTTGCCGGTCTGCATGGGCTTTTTGTCCATTATCTTACGCTAAAAGGTGGGTATGTTTCGATTTCGCCGGTCAGGTACTTTCCGAGCAAACGCGCCTGAAGCTCTATGCACCTCCGATAACTGACTTTGTAGTCGAAAATCGGATGCTTGATGGTCTCTTGCATCCGTTCCTCAAACCTTTGAAGGAAGAGCTTTTTGCTGATGTCGTTCATGGTACAGGCATTGAGCTCGGTGGTGAAGTGCTTGCCCTCTAGTTGATGGTTGTTGAGTAGGTGTAAGACAACGGAATCGACGATGATTGGGCGAAATTCTTCCATCAGATCTAATGCTAGCGCTGGCTTTCCATGCCTGGAGGCGTGTAGATACCCGATGTATGGATCAAGGCCAACGGAGGCGACGGCGCTGGCTACTTGCGAGGTGAGGATTGCATATCCATAACTTAACATGGCGTTGACGGGATCTGTGGGCGGCCTTCTCGTCCGCTTGACGAATCCATGCGACCAATGACATTTGATGAGCCTCTCGAAAACCTGGAAATAGGCGGCGCTGCCTGCTCCCTCACATCCGAGCAACGTTCCGAGTCCGTTCATGCGCCCAAGCTCTCTCTCTTCCACGTCCATTTCCATCTGCGGCTCTATCTCGCTGATTTCCTGCATGATATCTGTCGGCTCAGTCTCCTCTGCCGCCTGAAAACTCTTTTTGAGGCGCTCAATGTGCATTTCCAGGACGGGATCAGGATGTGCTCTGTGATAGCGCATCAAGATTGTTCGCATATTTCGGAGTTTTCCGGTGACACACTGCCGGGCGATCTTATGCCGCTTGCCCAGATTGTGATGGGCTTGATGTTGGGCGATCCGCAATAAACTATTTTTTGTATGGACTGGGAACGTTGTTCCAAGATATCTCCCGTGCCGCGTCAGATAGGTGATTGGGATGTGTTCCTTGAGAAGACTGCTGATCGCCGGAGTGGAGATGGTTGCGTCTCCTATCACCATCACTTCTTCAACTTTTATGAGAGGAACCGTTAATTTTCGCTCGCGCTTCCCTCTGGCATTGGGGCCATCCAACTCCTCTGGAATGCGTACAATCAGACACTCGCCCTCCCGTGTGATCCATCCCCGCTCTTCAGTCAGATACAGAACTGCCATGCTCTTCCTCTCCTTCCATCAATCCCATGTGCATTACTTCTCGTGGTAAACAGATTGGCTCTAACGAGCAATCCCGACACTTACGCCAGTTAGAAATGGGCTCTGGCGGACTCTGCATTTGCGCGGTCTGACGCGCTCCGCTCAGAAGCTCCAATGTCTGCCTCCTTAAATCGGCATCTATAGCGATCTCCTCGCGACGCTCCGAACCCGCATAAAACACACAGCCATGCGTGATACTCTCCTCTGGAATCTCAAGCACTTCCTCAAGGGCAAGCGCCTGCGCACAGATCTGCGTATGATCAGACAACCATTTTCCCATCTTGCCTTTTTTATACTCCACAGGAGAGACCTTATGATCTCTCGCCAGTTCCGCCAGACTCTCTCCGCTCTCTCCTACAACCTCGACCAGATCACAATATCCCAGTAAACCGGTCTTAGGAGCGCAAAGATATAGGTGTCGAAGCTGCGTCTTTTCGCCTCGCGTACCATACCCTGGCCGATCCACACGCTCATGGAGCTGCTGACCTTCTAAAACATGCTCATTCACAACCATCTCGCCCAACACAAACTCATAATAAAAACGCCGCCGACAATAAGCATAGGCATTTAGATACGATAAAGGAATCATCATAGAATCTCGCGATCGCCTCTCTTTTCCTTGTTATTCCTAATGAAATTTTTATGCGCTTTTCCTTGACATCTCGTTTGATTATCCCTACTATAATCAGGTCCGCTTTACTGTTCGGATTAGGACATAAAGGAGATACTATGCGCCGTGATTCCACGACTGAGCGTGCCTTTCGACGCCGCATCAAAATTCTCACGCTACTCCACCAGGAAGCCTTGCCCTATAAAGATATCCTTTTAGCTTTGGAGAAGGAAGAGCATCTAGAAAAAAGTTCTGATGAGAATTCTGAGATGCTTTCAAAAAAGCAATTTTTCCAGTTCCATAAGGATCTTCAAGCCCTACGCCACATTTTTGATATAAAATGCGATAGAAAAAAGGATCTCTATTATCTCACTACATCTCCTTTTGGCCTTTCACTCGACAAAGAGCAACTAGCTACATTATCTCTACTTCTTCACACATTTGAAAATAAAACTCTACCAGAAGCCCAGGACATCTACAACTTATGCCTCTTTCTGATTCAGAAACTCTCGCCAGAACAGCAAAAAACAGCAACGGGACAACGCCACTCTTTAACCATTGAGATCAAAGAAAAAACTGACTTTAGTAAGATCGATCCCACTAATCGTGCTGCGATCAAGAGAGCAATTCGGAATCGCCAGCAATTAGAGTTCATTTATGCCTCTAAAACAGGAAAAGAAAGGCACCATGTAATTGAGCCTCAAGACTCAAAATTCGAGAATGAACATTTATATCTCCATGGATGGAGTATCGAGACCGGTTCAGACCTTCACTTTCGTGTAGATTATATTCTTCCTGAGACTGCTAAAATGCTTCCCACAACAAATCAGAAAGCGACACCTCGTCCCCCGCTTCATACTTTGCGCTATCACCTTACTCCCACTCTTGCACGAAACGGTGTCAGCCCTCACTTTGAGAATCAACAGGTAGAGATGCATAAAGATGGATCTGCTACTGTAACAGCTCAGACCCGTGATCTCTTCAAGGCTCAACAGATTTTTATGCGCTACGCTGAACACTGTATTGTTGAGGAGCCGCCCGCGTTGGTTGAAAAAATGCAAATTGCGGCGACTCACTTTGCTCAGGTTTATCTTAACAAATGGATATAAGCTCAATTGAGCTTATATCCCTCCGGTATACTGCGAATGCAAACGTTTCTATACTAACCAAAAGGATGCACCGTCATATGCTAGAGATGTTACTTAATGAGTTTGGAGATGGTCTGCAAGCAGAGAATGATCTGTTTCAGGCATACTTCAAAACAGTTTTGAATGGGCCGATGGCTGACTACCGCTTGATTCGCCAGAGCGGCGGTAAAGGGGGCCAGAGCTACTTTGCCCACGTTTTGGATGGTGTCTCGACGATCCATACGCTTCGCACCTCTGGTGTTCTCACATTGGATGATTTAGAGGAGAAACTTGTTTTCGCGGCCTATACTATTCACGATATCAATAAGCTCCCCTGGTATAGTGGCGGTCGCGACAGCAAAAAAAGCTATGTGGATGTCGCGACCCGCGAGAATATTCAGGCTGAACTCAAACGCTTACGTTTCAAGCGCTTTTTTGAGGAGTATGAGGACTATCTTGAGGATATCCGCCTGCTGATGCTGTTCCATCAGTATCAGGGGGCTCCGCTTGAGGATCTGAATCTCAATCACCATAACTACAAACTGCGCTATCGGCGACTGGAGGATCTGGGGACAATTCTGCTATATTCCGTTGATAATCTGGACCTTTCACACGATCTTTCAGTGAATAATCACCTCCAGATTTTCCTCGAAAAAATCAATTCTCTTTCTGGCCGCCGCTGGCGCTGGATCATCCACCGGCTGGGTGAGAATCGAGGGGTGTTTACCAATATTGCCCATAATACGGTAGTCACTTATCTGAAGAAGCGGCACCAGCAAGACGGCAAGACGGTTCTGGTCGATCTTCTCTATTATCCCGATGGGGTGGCGTATCTCCTTCCGCAAAATGAGCGGTGGGACTGGACCGACGAGGATGCTCTTAACGTTTCGCAGGCCCTGGCTCAAGCTCTGGTGGAAAAACAGAATCTGAACCTGAACCAGTTTATTAACGCGACTCAGCTTGGCATTCGGGTTTCACGAGCCGCTATTGAGGGCGGGGCCAGCCATCGCGATCTGCTCTATGCGATCCGCTCACGCGTGGATCGCAAAAAATATACGCAGATCTGGCTGGATACCTATAATCAGAAGCTGACGAGCGATCTCACGACCGCCGCTGCCCTTCCCGATGAGACGATCTCGACTCCAGCGAAAGCCTTGCTTGCCATATCCCCAATCATGCCTTTGAATCAGGAGTTGCTTCAGCGAGGCGAGCTGATTATGGCGTATCGCAATCTGCTTCATGAGCATCTAGGGCATCTGCTCACGCGGCGGTCTGAACAAAATGCCTGGACATACCTTTATCGCTTACTAGGTCTCCCACCTGAAAAAGATGTCCTCTACGAACAGGTTGATCATTACCGACGGCACTACTTTGTCTCTCTGGATTGTTCGCTCTCACTCGATCAATTATTCGAGCTCTGCCTCTCCGATATCGCAACGCTGGTAGGTGAGCACAAGCCAGTTGAGATTGACAGCCGCGATTTCTATGAGTACCTTGCGACCCATTTGGAGTTCCAGGGCAACCAGATACCCCGCGATTTCAAGGCAAATCTCCAACGCTATCAGAAGGATCTCAACAAGCAGTGCTGTATGTGCAGCTCCACCTCTCCCAGTGTAAAATTGATGGATGCCGATGTTCCAGAGCATCTTGGTGTCCAGGTGTTCAGCAACCGGATGAATGGCGGCGGCGGCGAGCCCAAACGGAATGTCTGCCCGATCTGCCGCGTCCAATTAATTTTGGAACGGCTCACTCGGATGTCCTTTAAGAAGAATAGCAGCGACTACACCAACTTTTACCTGCATCTCTATCCGTATTCCTTTTTTCCGAAACTCTACCTGAACGCGCTCTATACTACCCTGAAGGAGATGGTCGGGACCGAGCATTCGTGCTTTATCCTTAAGCGTGATCGTTACTACCGAGATTGGAATGCCCGTCTGGATGCTCAACTTCAGGTGAAAATGGATCGGCAGATCGCGACGGTCAGTGAACAGGTATCATCCGAGCGCGCCGAGCAACCTACCGTTGTCAATGGGATTAGCGTTCCCCCCTTTAGCGAGGCCGTCAGCAATACCCCGACACTTCCGCTGAATGCGCCTGGCGAAAACTATACCAACCAGTTTCTGTTTGGACTGACCCATGCCCTGATGATCGCCGATTTCTTTGGGTGTCGGGTCTCCCTTTCACGTACGCCTTTCCCATTGCTCAGCAATGACTATATGACAGATCATCAGCTCGCCTTTTTTGTGGATAGCGTACCGCTCAATACCCGCTGGCTGCTCCCGGTCAATGAGTACCGCAGCCTGGAAACCTACCGAAAAAAAGAGAAGGGAGGTGGGGCCGAATTTCAGGCTCATGCCACCTCCTGGGCTCAGGAACCCCTTGATAAGGAAGGTCGGGCGGCGTTCGAGAACATTTTCCGACGCCTCTCTATCCTCTATCAGATTGCCCAGCAACTCCAACTGAGCCCAGAAGATAGCGAGTCATTTCTTGTCGAAGCGGCAATGGCCCTGTCGGATGAGCCATTCTCCATCTATCGTGTTGTGGACCTGACAATTGAAAAGCAGATCCGCGCGCCGCGGGCCGCTGAGAGCAAAGTTCCGACACGTTCCGGCAAAGCCCAAACTACAAGCACACCCAAAGCCTCTCCTGAGATGAGAGCAACCATTTTCAGCCAACGCGTCGCCCCCTTATTGGAGCAAATTGTAAAGGAGTAAAAATATGACAGCTCTAAAAGATATGGCAACATTCGCGGCAAAAAATCATTTAAAAGGGAAGTCATTTAAAAGAAATTCTATCTTAAAACCATTTGATATTATCATGGATAGCCTGGAAAGTGAGCCAAAACCAGAGTTCCGCGAGATGGTACGGGATGCCTCAGAAGATGAGATCTTCAATCATATTGACAGGGTCGCCAGCCCGAATTACAAACCGGGACAGGGAAAGCGGGATCAGATTGAGGCGTATATCAAACTGTTTTTTGAGGGTCTTCTTGTCGAAATGTACGAGAACGATGTGAACCGTTTATTACGCCATAAAAAACTGCTCCGGGGCGCTTACCTCATCTCTTACCGAAAAGCATTGGCACCAGACGAGAAGGTTCAGGCCGATACTGAGCAAGATAAAGACGCTCAGCAGCAAAATTCGGACAATGAAGAATAACACTCATACGATAAAGGAAAGGAAACACAGATGACAGCATTTGAAAACTACAAAAAACACGTTCTGGAGCAGTATACCGATCAGCCAAAGGGTTACTATGTCAGCCTGATTGTGTTGCGTAAAACCGTGACTGAGGCCGTATTTCGGACTGAGGGCAGCGGCGAAGAATTGGTCAAAGAGACGGTAAACGCTGGTTTGCTGAATCAGAATCAGACACCGATGAGCCGGGTGGTGATCAGTAAGCGCAAGCAAACCGCTGTGGAGCGCCGCCAGGGCCGCGAGTTCCTGAATCGCTATGAGCTTCTTCAAAAGAATAAGGTAGGTGAGCTCTGTATGCTCAATACCAACGCCCCATGTGAGCAGTGCGTTGATTGCTTTTTGTATGGTTTCGCGGCGGGCGGCGGTGGGGCCCAAAAGAGCCGGGTGATGACCGATGAAGCCTATTCGCTGGACTCGGTGGCTCAGGTGACAGGCAAGCGCACCTTTAACGCAACTTACGATAATGGGACGATGCGCCATCCACTTACGGGAGACCCTAGCCGGAGCATCAATAAAGATGAGTTTGTGCGTCCGGAGACGCTGTTTATCGACATTGAGACCCTCAAGGATGTAACACTGACCGAACTCCAGTATGTGATTGGCAATATTCTGCGTAGTGATCGTTATGGCGCGATCTCCAGCCGGATTGGCAAAATGAAAAATACAATTGTGGGTGTCGCGTTTAGCGATTGCGAGCTTTTTAGCAATCTGGAGCTGACACAGGCGGTCTACGATCTGGTCAAGGAAAAAGATAAAAAAGAGCTGGAGTTCCCTCTCGATGATTCCCAGGTGAAGACAGCGATTGAGAAGGCTGTAGACCAACTCTCAACAAATGTTTTTAGTCAGAAGCCGGTTTTCCTGTTTGGGGAGCAGCTAGAGGCGGAGCTCCGGGGCGTGGCCCAACTTTATTATGAGCAGGATGGCCTGGTCCAGGCTCTCAAAAACCTAACCCAAGAGCACATTAAGAAGGTGCAAAGCTATTCCCACAAAAAAAAGTAGGTGAGAAGCATGCATATCTACCCTGCCGATCTTCATTTGAAAGAGCATGTGTTTTTCGCGAGCCGGGAGATTGATCCTCTGTACGCGGCGGAGCCGTTGATCGGGAATTATGCCCTGACCTACGCTCTGGGGCTCTGTCAGTCCCCCTACTATGTGCATGGGGGGCCGCGCTACAAACAGGATCTCACTCCTTTAAATGAGCGGGGGCTCTATGTGACTCCCGCCCACTTTAGCTATCTACGTATGACCCTGACCCGCTTCAATGGGCAGATTGATAGCTATTACTCCCGCTTCGCCCAGAACGCAGTGACAAATCAGCGCAATCTCCAAGAAAAGGTCAGGGCAACCAATTATCCTCAAAGCGGACGCATTCGGATGCTTGGCCTGGGCAGTGTGGCCCATTTCTACCTGCTGGACAGTCAGCACCTGATTGAGCAAGGCCAGGGTCCTCGACTCTTGCCCTATATCCGCCTGGGCAAATTTATGAGCAAGGCCAGGGTCATCTGGCACGAGAAAATTGTGCCACAGCGGATTGAGAGCGAAGCCAGCGCAGTCCACGGCATGCTTAATGCCGCTGATATCGAAGACACTGCCTCGCTCTTGCTTTTCTCTTCCTATAATATTCATCCAGCGCCTGTCCTTCGGGATGTCGAGATGCGCGGCGCGTTCTGGCAACTGGACCAAAAGAAATACTTGCCAATCGCGATGCGCTATGGAGTTGATACCTTATGATTGAATTCGAGCTTGCTCCCTACCAGGAAGCGCTCGCGGACCCCTCGGCTGAGGGCTATCAGACGATAGCCCAGGCCCTGGGTCATCCGCCACTCTACCACCAATGGCTCACCTATACCACACTTCAGGGGCAGAGCCAGATCGTGATGAACAGCTACAATACCGGGACCGGTAAAACCAAAGCCGCACTCCTACACCTCTTAGATCTCGGGGAAGAGTTTGGACGGGATCACTATGCGGAAGCCAATATGCTGTTTATCGCCCCAACCAATGAACTTTTGCGTCAACATGAGGCCGATGTTCAGGAGTTTGTAAAAGCAAATAACCTTCCACATCTCGTGCTGCGCCTGGATGCCAGCACAACCAAAGACCTGGCGCAACAGCATCTTTCAGAGCACTTTTTTCGTCAGGGAAGTCGGCTGCACCAGATGCTCCAAGACCCTGGTTCCGTCTTGACCGATGAGAATGACAACCACCCCGAGGGGCACCCCCCTTTCATTCTCGTCATCAATCCCGACATTTTCTATTATGCCCTCTACACGCTTGGGAACCGCACCGATCAAAAAGTTCTGTTCCGCGATTTTATCAAGCAATTCCAGTATATTGTGATTGACGAGTTCCACTACTACAATAGTAAACAGCTCGCGAACTTTCTGTTTTTCCTGACGCTCTCTAAGGAATGGGGCTACTTTGATCGGGGACGCAAAATCTGTCTGCTTTCAGCCACGCCAGATGAGAACGTGAAGAAATATCTTGATCGGCTGGACCTCCTCATTACTTACCTGGACCCGGCAAACGAACCGGAGGGATTAAACACTACAACGGCTCTGGCCCCTACACGCATCCATCTTTGGAGCGTTCAAGCCCTTGAACAAGGATTGGTCAGCCTGGTTGAGCAAGAGTACCCGCAGGTACAAAACTGGCTAGAGGCGGGCCAGCATGGAGCATTTATCAGTAGTGCGTTGTGGCGTGTAAATACGATGTACGCGGGCTATGGCGGCAAAAAGAATTCACGTATCGGTCGTCTGACTGGCGCGGAACAAAGAGAGTGGCGCGAACACCACAAACTGGCCGATCTCTTGATGGCAACCCCAACCGTGGATATTGGCTACAACTTTGTTCGGCCAGGGAAAAAACGCCAGAGCATCGACTTTCTCTTTTTGGACGCCCTGTATGCCGATGAGCTGATTCAAAGGGTAGGCCGCGCCGGACGCGTTCTTGGCAAAGAGCAGACCGATCACTATAGCGAGGTCTATGCGATTGTTCCCGATGCTCTCACCACGGCGCTCGAACCGATAGCCGGAACAACCATGACAAGGTCAGAGTTCAAAAATCTTGTCGCTGTGCTTCCAAAAAGAAACGGCCTCTATGCCTATCTCTGTAGTGGAGCCATCGCGGAAACATTTCTCCCACTGCATACCTACTACAAATCATTAGCAACCGAAGATAAAGAGCAT
>CAXTTV010000147.1:10054-12164 GCA_964247295.1 uncultured Ktedonobacteraceae bacterium
CTTTTTGAGGCTATCAAGGCAGTTTACAATCCCCAAAGTAAACACCGTTTCAAGAGCCTTTCAGGCAATATAAAAAGATATCTGTGGCTCAAAAATGAGATTCAGAAAGCTATAAAGGAGGCGAAAGCGCGCCCATTCAGATTCGGCAGGGCAAGCCTTCTTCTTCACTTACTACAAACACAATCAGATCAATCTGTGGAAGAGCTTGCCGCCCAATTTAATAAGATCACAGACGCTGAAGTTACTCAGTTTGAAAAGCAAGTAGCGGAAATTGAGGCAAAGCGAAACGACGCGATCAAGAAACGACGAGCAGAAATCGAGGAATATATGATCGCGGATGCTCGCTTCAGCTTTAGAGATTCCTATCAGCCGCCCCTCGCCCTCGCCTATGATCCCCAGGGTCTGCTCGCGACAGCCGAGTATACCCTGTATTCCGCGTTGCATATCGCCCAAAATTTTGAGGCCGACTGGTTTGAGCCCGAAGATCCAGAGTATCACGAGATCGCCGAGCGAGCAGGGATCAGTCAGGAAGGCAGACTCGCGATCTGTTGCGCGATCCGTAAAGAGCGGAGGCAGCGGCTCCATCTTTTGTTTCAACTGAATGACATTCCTCTCTTAAAACGAGCCTGGGAGGAGCGGTATTGTTACAAGCTCTCGGCAACCGATGGATTTCAGCTCAAATCACAAGAAGGGCCAGTTCCAGACAAACTCAACAGGCTTTTCCAAAAAGATTTTCTCACCTTTTATGCTGTACCCGCTGTAGGCCCAGCGGCCCTCACATTAAAAGCAATCAGCAAAACAACCGCCCTCTTTCTCAGCAACCTGCACATCAACTTTGACGAAGAAGGCGAACAGGAATACCTCATGGTCATTGGGAGCGCGGCTCTCCTGGTATCCTACGAACAGAGACTGGCAAAAGCCGGATATCTCACACAAAAGGACGATGCCCGTGGGAAGCACATCTTTGACTGGGATCTATTATGTTAACAAAGCTCTATTCGCTGCTCTTAGAAATCTGCGCGCAGGAGGAGGCAATACTCCCGGCATCGTTGGGAAACCAGACGCACGCCCTCTTCCTCAATCTGATTTCGCAGATAGATCTGGATCTCGCGGCACGACTGCATGACGAGCCCAACTATCGGCCATTCACCGTCTCCTCGCTCAAAGGAATAGAGCAGCAAGGGCAAAAAATCACCGTCAAGGTTGGGCAAACCTGTTTTTTTCGAGTCACTCTACTTGACGGAGGAGAGATCTGGCGCAGCCTCAGCCGCTGTTTTTTAGAGGCCCGGAAGCGGAAAGTAGTCTTAGGCGGGGCCTCATTTGAAGTGCTGAGGCTTATCTCCACCCCAGAGGCGGACACCACTGGGTGGGCGCTCAGCACCGACTGGCAAAGCCTCGCGACCGTACCCCAAATCGGCGCCCTCACCATACACTTTACCAGTCCAACCGCCTTCAGTCTAGGGAATCGGCACTTCGCCTTCTATCCAGAGCCCATACTTGTCTGGGACAGCCTCTTACGAAGCTGGAACCTCTACGCGCCAGAAGTTTTGCGAATGGACAAAGAAAGGATTCGGGAAGCCGTCAAAACATCCATCTTCATCACCGATCATAGCCTGAAAACCGCCACCGTCCAATATCCCAAATACCCGCAAAAAGGCTTTATTGGACGCTGCCGGTATCAAATCCAAGAAAGCGAAATCGCCCAGTGGATCGGAGCACTGGCAGGACTTGCGCACTACTCTGGAATCGGGTATAAAACCACCATGGGAATGGGGCAAGTCCGGGTAAAGATTGAAAGAGCCGAGTAACAAAAGGGAAACGCGAGAGGCTCAGGTGCGGCAGGCCTGAGCTCAGCCCCTCGCAAGGAGAATTGAGCTCAAAAAAAGGAGAAAGTGATAGGAAAGATCCAGAAACGGTGGTAAGATACCTCTACAAAAAAGACCCTCTCGCAAAAGGGGGCCTCGCGGGTCCTCGCAAGCCGCCCCAAAACGCGAGGGGTTGAGAGAGCTCTTCCCGCGTTTGAGCGATTGGAACAATGAAGATGGAAAAGATTCTCAGATCGAATTCTTAAGTTGAGATAGCTCTTCCCGCGTTTGAGCGATTGGAACCC
>CAXTTV010000148.1:0-12106 GCA_964247295.1 uncultured Ktedonobacteraceae bacterium
CCGCTGGCTCATCGCCAGCGGTACGCTATCGTCGGCCCCGCCATGAACCAGGACCTGAGGAATTCCCAGTGGAAGCAGTTCGGCAGGAGACGAGAAGGCATAGCGCTCTGGAAATAGTTCGGGGCTCCCACCCATAACCTCGTTGGCCGCGCTATTTCCGAGATCCAGCTCCCAGGCCATTTTAAGATCCGCCACACCAGCCAGGCTGACCGCTCCCACGAGAGGTAGGGGATTGTAACTTTCGCTACTCATACCGCCGATTCCTGGTTGCGTTAGACGGTGGCGAGCCGCTAACCAGAGAGCCAGATGGCCGCCAGCGGAATGTCCCAACGTTACCACCTGGTTCAAATTCAAAGCATAGGTTGGTCCGAGGGAGCGGAGAGCATCAGCCGCGTTAGCGACATCATGCAACGTTCCTGGCCAGCCGCCCCCCGGTTCCCCCACGCGTCGATACTCAATGTTCCAGGTAGCAAACCCCTTTTTCGTAAGATCACGGGCCAGAGGAGTCATCAGATCAAAACCGTAAGCCGTGCGCCAGAAGCCGCCGTGAATGAGCATCACAACCGGGTAGGGTCCTGGGTGATCTGGTGGTATGCGCAATCGACCGAATTGCACATCCTCAGATCCATAGGGGATCTGGATTTTCTGATACTCCTCTGAGTTATCGCTTGCCACCGTAATCGGCGTTTGGTCGTCAAAATTCATCAAAACTCGCTCTCCTGTATATGAAGAAAACATCAAGCTAAAAAATATTCTAGCCCAGGTATGTTTGCAATCTCTAGTGTCATCGCAACAGGCGTGGCAGAACCACCCCAGCTTTCTCATGCACTACCACATCGGCCTGTGTATCCAGAGCTGTAGGTTGCAGATTAATAATAATCAGAGGGGTATTGTTGCGCAAGGCCCGACGTGGAAGATGAGAGGCCGGTATCACCTTAAGAGAAGAGCCAATCACTAGAAAAAGATCAGCCTGATCGGTATAGACTTTCGCCTGTTGCAGCGTCTCATCGGACAGCCGCTGCCCAAATAAAATCGTAGCCGCCTTCATATAGCCGTTGCATAGAGGGCAACGGGGATCTGGATCGCCCTGGTCTACCCTTTCCTGAACTCTCTCAATCGAGGATCTAGTCCCACATTGGGTACAGGCTGCTTGTCTGGATGTGCCATGGAGCTCCACCACTTTCTCATTGGGCAGACCGGCATCCTGATGCAGACCATCAAAGTTTTGAGTTATCACCGCCAATAATTGTCCTCGAAGGTCCATTTCTGCCAGGGCATAGTGAGCAGCGTTTGGTCGTGCTGTTTTCACCATTGGGTATAGAGCCCGGCGTGTTTCCCAATAACGAGTCCGCGCCTCCGCGCTCCTCAAAAAAGCATGATAGGTGACCGGTGGATGTTCCTTCCAGTAGGAGCCAGGACTGCGAAAGTCTGGAATACCTGACTCCGTACTAATGCCAGCCCCGGTTAGTACAACAATCCGCTGCGATTGCTCTAGAAACTCTAGGATATCATCCAATTGTTCATCCAAATTAGACATAAAGCTTTTCTCTACATAGGCCTATCGAAACAGTCGGGCTACTCAATTCCGTTGTTCAAAATGTTTCCTTTTGTACTATAGCGTCTCAAAATGGTTGATTGCAAGCATGGGTTAGTGTTTAGGAAAATGTCTATATAAGACGTTATAAGATAGCATAAAAACGGCAAATCGTCCGTGAAATGGATCATAGCTCAGGTGAACTCGTAAGTTTGTTTACAGTTTGAATTCGCAAAAGCTTAAGATTGGATTAGCGTTTCTATTGTTGACTTGTTACTTTCCTATCTTCCCGGTTACGCTCTCAAAGCGAGAAAACATATGTACACAATCTTTACAGTAGAAGCGGGAGTACAGTGGTATTGCAGGTGCCACTGTAGTGAAATAGCATGACGCAGCAGACAACACCCAATCAAACAGACCAAAAATCGCAGGAGGTCAACGAGACCCTGTTTGACAATCCGTTTCATATTGAGGATCTCCTGATTTTTGATGACGCCACCTTAAGTCGAATGCTTGCTTCTAACGGTTTTGGATTAACCGTTGAGCATTTAGCCTCTGGTCTATGTGGAGCACCCCCCGAACTTATTCGTCGAATTCAACGCAACCTCTCGCCGCGTCAGAGGGCAAGTTTCCGGCGTCTGAGTCGGCGGTACCTTAGTCAAGAAGAGATTAGTAGGGCGCGGAAGGATCTTCTTGACGCTTTATTCTGGGAGCTCACCTATTGGAAAACGCCGGAGCTATATGAAGAGTTAACGGAGGGAGAGCGTCTCCATCCGGGAATTTTCCAGAGGCTGGAGTCGGATCTCGATAGTAAAGTTGTTTTAGATGTGGGAGCTGGAAGTGGTCGGGCCTCATTTGAGTGCCTGCGTCATGGGGCGCGGATCGTGTATGCAGTTGAGCCCTCGCCAGGACTGCTAAAAATCCTTGAAAGTAAGATAAATGGTCAACCTTTGAACCATCGTATCCAGTCATTACGTGGTAGCTTTAGTGAGATCCCACTGGAAGACCGGAGTGTAGACATAGCGATCTCCTGTTCAGCCTTTACAGCAGAGCCGGAGCAGGGCGGTGAGGTTGGTTTAACAGAAATGGCAAGAGTCACCAAGCTGGGTGGTAAGATTGTCCTCATCTGGCCGAGGCCACAGGATCGGGAGTGGTTAACCGAGCACGGATTTCACTATGTTGCCCTACCGGCCTCTCAGGAGATGCGAGTCCAGTTTCAATCGTTGCCAGCCGCAGTACGTTGTGTGCGGCGCTTTTACGCTCGTAACCGTGCCGTATTACATTATCTATTGAGGCGCGGCCAGCCTGAGATCCCATTTTCCGTATTAGGCTTTAATCCTCCATTAGATTATTGTTGGCGTACTGTAGAATAGAATAGCGCCTTATGGGAGGATTGTATATCTGGAAAGGAAGAATGTCGATGACAACAACCGTCCCTTCTGATACCCAGAGGAGTTGGACCGAGACACCGCCGTTAAGCCCGGCCATTCGTCGTTGGAGTAGTGAATTTATTGCCAACCAGAACTGGCTTGAGCCGATTGCCGACTCCATGCAGCAGTCGATACATAAGATTTATAGTGGGCCGCCTCAGGGTTGGCGAAGAAAACTCAAAGACATCTTGAATGGTACCTGGCTGGGGCATCCTGTGCATCCCGCCATTACCGACATCCCCATAGGTTCCTGGACCGCCACCCTGGTTCTGGATACCATCTGGCTGTTTACCGAGAGCGATGAGATGGCAGTGGGAGCTGATGCTACCCTGCTGCTCGGCCTGTTGGGCTCAGTTGGAGCCGCAGCCACAGGTTTCACCAACTGGGTCGACATCGATGGAGCTGATCGTCGGACCGGTATCTTTCATGCCCTGCTCAACTCCAGTGTTACCGCCTCAAACCTAACTTCCTATCTATTGAGGCGCGTGGGTATGCGACGGACCGCGATTCTCCTTTCGGGTATTGGGTATATGGTTGCGGGCTACTCAGCCAGCCTGGGTGGAGAGATCTCCTACGCTAAAGGCATTGGAGTTAATCACACCGCCTGGGAGGGGGGTTCTGACGACTATCGGCCAGTGCTTAAAGAGAGTGAGTTGCCGGAAAACAAGCTTGTACGAGTGGACGCCTCGGGCATTCCCGCAGTTCTCTACAAACAGGGGAAAAACATCTATGCCATCGCGGCCACCTGTTCACATCTGGCCGGGCCACTTGATGAAGGTACCGTTGAAAACTGCATCGTCAGTTGTCCCTGGCATGGTTCCCGCTTTGATCTGCGTGATGGAACCGTCGTTGAGAGTCCGGCAGTCTATGCGCAACCCGTTTTTGGAGTGCGGGTGCGTGATGGGCAGATCGAGCTTCGCCGCCTCGTTCAATCGTAGCATCATCTTCATAGGAAAAGACCCGAGCAGAGCAACCCATTCGGGTCTTTTTGTGGATATTAAAGGAAAAAATAAACAGTTAGACCATCCAATGCCCTGACAAGAATTGGAGCAATAGAAAGCTTAAAAGGCAAGTAGAGATAACAACATATCCGAGATGAAAGTCAGGGCGTTTCCCAACCTGTGCCAGCATAATCAGAGCCGGGAAAATCTCCATCACCAGGCGTGTCATCGATTGTAGCGCTGTATTGCCAACGGCTGGAACAAGGATCAAAAACACATATACAGTGAGGGCGTAAAGGGCATAGGAAAGCCTCTCCTTTGAGAATCGCCAGGGTCCCACAAAGCAGAGTACGATCAGTCCCAGCATCAACAAAGTTGAGCTTATATCAATAGCATTGTGCAGCGTATCAAAACTGAATAGATGATGAGTCTGCATTGAGTGGGCCGCCGTCATAACCCCTTCCCAGGGCCATTTCAAGGAGCGATGCCATCTTGCCTGAGCGTGAGAAAAAGCCAGAAAATCATTGAGTGTAACGTAGCAATAAGTTCCGAAAAGCCCGATTCCCAATGGTATACCGAGCCCGGCTAGCAGATCTGGTCGGAACTTTTTCCAATTGAAATCATGTTGTCGCAGATACTCATAGGCAAAGGGAACAAACAAAAATAGGCCAGCAGAGCGGGTCAAACTTGCCAGCAGGCCAAAGAGCCCAGCGCGCCACCAGAGACCCTGACGAATGCAGTAAAAGCAGCAGAGCGCCAGAAAAAGAAACGTTGACTCGTTGTAAGCTGCTGCCAGAAAGAAAGCAGATGGGAAAAGAGTCTGATAGATCACTGCTCGACCAGCCGTCTCCGTATCGAAATCTTTGGTTACCAACCGATAAAGCACTACCATCACACCGAAGGCCGCTAGATTAGAGATCAGCAGACCAGAGTAGTATGGCTTGATTGCGAATGAAAAGAGTTTCATCAGAAAAGGATAGAGCGGGAAAAAGGCAGTTTCCAAGATTCTGTCATACCCCTTTTCTGCGATCGAAGTAAAGTGCCCTGTATCCCAATGTTCCCAGGAACGAAGAACGATATGATCTGAGATAAAAGTAGGGGAAAAGTCTCCGAGGGTAAAGAGAGGAGCTAGGAAAGTGAGCAGAGCGAAGGCCACTCTTGAAATAATAAAAAGTGGTAGAACGTTTCGAGCAGTGCTCATCCACAGATTTTGAATAGACACCTGCTCATCGTCTACTCGTACCTTTTTTGTGGTATTCAATTGATTGTTGTTTTCTACCTCTATTTGGTCCAAAGATTGGTCAGGAGAAAGTGCAACCTGCTGAGAACTGGGAGTCGCATTTGTGGTCCTGTTCCATCGCTTACGATCAAATATATGCATAAAAAGATCCTTGCGTGAGTACTATAGCTAGACGCGAGTGATTTTATACCATCCGTAACAGTATGTCCGGATGTCATGATGAAAATACTCTCTATACTTTAAAGGATCAAGAGTTTTAAATCTACCCATCATTATGGTGATGTAATGCTCTTCTGAGCCGCCTTCGGCGGCGAGAAAGAGGGGTAAGGCTCTGCCCCTGGACCCCTTTTCTTACCAGAATGAAATAACCCTGACCTATCATGATCTCTGGACTTTCTGCCCCATGCTTGTTAGTATCTATATATGAAACTTTACTTCTCTTCTGCCTCTCTATACTAGTTTATAGGTTATAGATTTATAAAGGAGACGGGCATGCAGTCCTCTATCGAGAATCTTTTCACGTATCAACGGCAGCGCCTCGCGCTCCTATTAGGATGGGGCCTTGTCAGTTCAATGTTTGGGCTGGTTCAGCAACTAAATCCGCGCCTTTTTTGGCGGCAGTTTGGCCTTCAAGCTCTACTCTGGGGAGTGATTGATGCTGTGATTGCTCAGATTGGCCGGCTCAGTACGAGTCGTAAGGCTCTGCGTCTGGCCCAAGGCGATCTCTCGCAGCAGGAAATCCAGAAGGAGGGACGCAACTTCTGGTGGATTTTGCTAGTGAATGCTGGTCTGGACATTAGCTATATAGTAACTGGTGGTTTGCTAGGCTTGCGTTCGACCGAGACAGCCATACAAGGTACAGGATGGGGTGTTCTGGTCCAGGGGCTCTGGCTCTTCCTGTTCGATAGCTTTCTGGCGAACGAAGTGAATCGCCGCTGGCTCCGCTAAAAGGTATTGATCCTGAAAGATCTGGGCTATGATGGCTCTCTTGCTTGTACGCAGGGATGCAGTGGCAGTTTTTGTGTGGAGGCGCTTGTGTCCAAATCTCTGAGCCGTTTGCTTTTCTTGCTTGGTTTACTTTCTTTGGCCCTGGCAACCGTCCTGTTAATGATCAGCTTACCGGGAGGTGTGACCTCCCAGTCTGGCAATACGCTGCAATACGCGCCGGGCAACCTGACACTGTTTGTAGGATCGCTGGTGTTTTTCTTTGTAGGATTTGCTCTGGACATTGTGGCCTGGCTGGGGGCGTTAGTCCGGACCGCTCAATTACGTCGGTGGGGATGGTTTGGATTCCTTCTTGTTTTTTCGGTACTGCCAATGCTACTCTATATTTTTGTTGGGCCAACAACTCCTGTGTATCCCGCCTACCCTCCAGCGTACACCGTCAAAGGTTATCAGCCAAGTTATTCTTCAGCAAACCCGCTTATGACTGGGTATAGTCAATATTCAACGAGTAATGCCTACCGTTCTCAAGAACTTACCAAAATGTAGACATGCCACATTGCGCATCTTGTTGCTCTTTCCATTCCACCTGCGAGGAGTCCCTAGTCTGACAGTATGTCTAGAAACCTCGATCTTCACCTTCAGCCCGAATGTCAAAAGCTTTTTTTGCCTAGCTGCGGCTCATTATTCAGCCGCAGCCACTTTTTTGTATGCTTGCTATTAAAAATTGTATTGCCAATCTTCTTGCACAATGCTACAATGCCAATAATCTTTTTCTAGCTATGCCGCTATGTATTCTGTATGGCCATTTTTGGCTTTTTTTCTGGCCTTTTTGAGACGCGGCAAGGCCTCTAAAAATGTATGCGAAGTGGAAGGGTTGCCGGTCTGGCTTGTTCCGAGCATCTTCCCTGATGCAGACCTTTAAAGGATGTGGGATGCACGATGTTACTCACAATTACGACCACGTACCAACCAGCGACAGATCTGGGATTTTTGCTTCATAAAAACCCTGATCGAGTGCAATCTTTCCCCCTTCCTTTTGGTCAGGCGCACGTATTTTATCCTGAAGCGAGATACGATCGCTGTACGGTAGCCCTGCTTCTTGACATGAATCCGATTCAGTTGGTTCGTGGAAAGCGCCATGCTTTATTAGAGCATTACGTGAATGATCGTCCGTATGTGGCCTCATCTTTTCTCAGTGTTGCTCTGGCTCAGATTTTTGGATCTGCAATGGGAGGGCGTTCCTCCTCTCGTCCAGATCTGCCTCAGGTGGATCTGCCTTTACAGGCTCAAATCTCTGTAGTTCCTTGTCGTAGTGGCGAGGCATTTCTGCATCGTCTATTTGAGCCATTGGGATATGAAGTGACGACAATAGCTCACCCATTAGATGAAGACTTTCCAGATTGGGGGCCCAGCCCCTACTTTACGGTTACTTTGACGGCAGAGTGTCGTCTTCAAGATCTTTTAACACACCTCTATGTATTGGTCCCGGTTTTGGATGATGAGAAGCATTACTGGATCGGGGATGATGAGGTTGAGAAGCTATTGCGTCATGGTAAGGGCTGGCTAGAAATTCACCCGGAGAGGGATCAGATTGTCGCCCGATATCTGCGCCATCGTCGCAGCCTGACGCGCGGAGCGATTCAGCGTTTGATCCTACGAGATGGGCCCATTATTGAGGACGAGGAAACGTCAAAAGACGCATCGGAAGCTCAGATCGAGCGGAGTGTGAGCTTACATGAGCAACGGTTAGAGATGGTTGTTTTGCAATTGCGGCAGTTAGGGGCGCGTCGGGTACTTGATCTGGGATGTGGCGAAGGCAAGTTACTACGGCTGTTGCTACAGGACTCCACCTTTGAAGAGATTGTTGGGCTTGATGTCTCTTATCGGTCTTTGGAGATTGCTCAGAAGCGTCTGAAGTTGGACGAGTTGCCACCCCGGCAGCGATCCCGTATCAAGGTTCTTCATGGTTCGCTTGGATATCGGGATGTTCGGCTTGTAGGGTATGATGCGGCTGCCATTGTGGAAGTGATAGAGCATCTGGACCCGGCTCGTCTCTCGGCATTTGAGCGAGTCGTATTTGATTTTGCTCGTCCTGCTCATGTTATAATCACCACACCAAATGCTGAGTATAACAGTCGACTTGAGAACCTTCCGCCCGGTGCATTTCGCCACAAGGATCACCGTTTTGAGTGGACGCGATCTCAGTTTGAGCGCTGGTCGCATGAGATCTCCGATCGATTTGGCTACTCTGTCCACTTTGTACCGATAGGGCCGGCTGATCCCGATCTGGGAGCGCCCTCCCAGATGGCTGTATTTACCCGGACCTGAGCGAGCGGAATGGGTAAAATCTATGTCAAGAATGGGACAGGCCTCTCGGCTCGTTCTACCTTGTTCTCTACCTCATCTATTATTACTCTTTTTCTATAGAAGAGTTTATACAAGGCACTACTTTAATAAGAGAGGTTTGATTATTCTTTACTTATAACACACGTAAAATGGAGCATGTCAATGAGAATTATTGTCCCGGAACTCTCCCTGGTTGTTTTGATCGGTCCATCTGGTTCAGGGAAGTCCACATTTGCCCAGCGCTATTTTAAGCCGACGGAGATTCTCTCATCGGACACCTTTCGCGGTCTGATCTCCGATGATGAAAATGACCAGACCGTCACCAAAGAAGCATTTGAGGCGCTCCATTTTATCGCGGCCAAGCGTCTGGCTGCTGGCAAGCTCACAGTAATTGACGCGACCAATGTTCAGCCGGAGGCGCGCAAGCCACTTCTTGCACTGGCCAGAGAGTATCATTGCATGGCGGTAGCGATCGTCTTAAATCTGCCGGAGCGTGTCTGTCAGGAAAGAAACCGTCGGCGGCCCGATCGTAGTTTTGGTCCTCACGTGATTCGTCAGCAGTGCTCGCAGTTGCGTCGATCGTTGCGTGATCTTCAGCGTGAAGGTTTTCGGTATACCTTCGTGCTCTCCTCACAGGAACAAGTTGAGTCAGTTGATCTAGAGCGACAGACGTTATGGAACAATCTGAAGCACTTACATGGACCTTTTGATATTATCGGTGATATTCATGGGTGTTACGATGAGCTGTATCAGCTATTGGAGAAGTTAGGCTACGAGATACATTTGGACGACCGTGATATCTACCATGTTCGTCATCCCCAGAACCGGACTGTGGTTTTCCTGGGTGATCTCGTGGATCGTGGTCCGAACTCGACCGGAGTATTACGGCTAGCAATGGATATGGTAGCCTCGGGAGTCGCGTATGCTGTGCCGGGCAATCACGATATCAAATTACTGCGTAAGTTAAAGGGGCGGGATGTACGAGTAACGCATGGAATTGCCACAACTCTGGAGCAGCTTGATGTTGAGCCGCCAGGGTTTAGCGATCGAGTCGTCAGCTTTTTAGACTCGTTAGTTAGTCATTACGTACTTGATGATGGCAAGCTTGTTGTCGCGCATGCGGGCATGAAAGAATCTTTGCAGGGTCGAGGATCGCGCGCCGTTCGAGATTTTGCCCTCTATGGAGAGACAACGGGTGAGACCGATGAGTCCGGGCTCCCAGTCCGCTATAATTGGGCTGCCGAGTATCGTGGAAAGGCTATAGTTGTTTATGGGCATACCACCATCAGCGAGCCGGAGTGGCTGAACCGGACCGTCAACATTGATACCGGCTGCGTTTTTGGTGGAAAGTTGACCGCCATACGATATCCCGAAAAAGAATTTATCTCGGTTCCGGCGGCCCGCACCTATTGGCAGTCATCAAAAAAGCCTTTTCAGGTTCCTGAGCTTAATGCTCAGCAACAGTACGATGACGTGTTAAACATTGAAGATGTCTCGGGTAAACGTGTAATCTCAACGCATTTGCTTCAGAACGTAATTATTCGCGAAGAGAACGCCACTGCCGCGCTAGAAGTGATGAGCCGTTTCGCCATTCATCCCAAATGGTTGATCTATCTACCGCCAACAATGTCGCCTTCCGAGACCTCGAAGGAGCCAGGTCTACTGGAGCATCCGATCGAAGCCTTTGCCTATTATCAGCATGAGGGGATCTCACGTGTCGTCTGTGAAGAGAAACACATGGGGTCACGCGCAGTCGTCATCGTCTGCCGTGATGAGGAAGAGGCCCGTCGGCGTTTTGGTGTAGTCGGAGAAGGCTTTGGAGTCTGTTATACCCGGACCGGTCGACGTTTCTTCGAGGATGCCACTTTAGAGCGTGAGCTATTAACCAGGCTGCGAACCGCCCTGGATACCGTGAACTTCTGGGAACTATTCCACACCAGTTGGGTTTGTCTGGATTGTGAGCTATTGCCTTGGTCGGTTAAGGCGCAATCGTTGTTGCAGCTCCAGTACGCCGCCGTTGGGTCGGCCTCTCGGGCATCTTTGGGAGAGGCCGTTGGAGCCTTAAAGCAGGCGGCTTCCTATGGACGTGAGGTTCAAGATCTGTTGGATACCTACATTAATCGGAAGGCCTCAGCCGAGCGGTACGTCGAAGCCTATCGGCGTTACTGCTGGCCTGTCACCTCGATAGAGGATCTCAAGCTAGCTCCATTCCATCTGCTCGCGACAGAAGGCGAGGTGCATATCAGTAGAAATCACGTCTGGCATATGGAGACGCTGGCAGCTCTTTGCAAGACGGATGAGCAACTATTGCTAGCCACGCCATATAAAATTGTAGATCTGAATGATTTTGAGAGCCAGGCATCGGGCATTCGTTGGTGGCAAGAGCTTACCGCAAAAGGTAGCGAGGGCATGGTAATCAAGCCATATGATTTTGTGGTGCGTGGTCGGCGAGGATTGGTCCAGCCAGCCCTAAAGAGTCGGGGGCCCGAGTATCTGCGCATCATCTATGGACCTGAGTATAATCTGCAAGAGAACCTGGATCGGCTCCGCGTGCGTAGTCTGGGAATTAAGCGCTCACTGGCGATACGCGAATTTGCCCTGGGGATTGAAGCGCTGGAACGTTTTGTGCAACATGAGCCATTGCGGAGAGTGCATGAATGTAGCTTTGGTGTCCTGGCCCTGGAGAGCGAACCTGTAGATCCTCGTCTTTAACCAGATTAGGAGAGCCGTGTGCGATTACAGATACTGCCACAGGAATTGGGTGTTTGTCGATTGGATGCTGATCAGCCAGTCCCGGATTGGGTCTGGTTGGATTGCACATTTTGCTCAGTTACCTATACGCGGGATGAGCTCTCGCTAGTCTGTCCTGTGGGGCAGATACCAGAGGGGATCACCTGTGAGCGCGGCTGGGCCGCCTTGAAAGTTGTTGGTCCTTTAGATTTTTCCTTAACTGGCATCCTGGCGAGCCTGACTGTCCCACTGGCGGAAGCCGGCATCCCAATCTTCACCGTTTCCACCTTTGATACCGACTATCTGCTCCTCAAAACAAGTGCTTTAGAGCTGGCCCGTAAAAAGCTTGAGCAGGTATGCCATCAGTTTATCAACTGATTACCGGTGATCAATGGCAAAGCATGCCCACATTCCTATGGTATCAGATTGAGCGTTTTTGCCAGTATCACAGCCTGGATGTGAGTTTGTTACTTTCAACTTTGTGTAAAGCCGTCTCACGCAGTATCTGGCCTGCAATAGTCTTGCACGCGACAATTGATATTGCACAATTTGTGTTAGGAGCATTCTTTATGCTGAAGTAGGGATATAAAAAACGATCCCCTTTATTCATGCAAGTAAAGAATGTGTCATGGCTGTAATCTACGAGGATTGCAGCCACTTTTTGATTTTTAGGCAGTATGGCGGGCCAGTAGATCGCTGAAGTTGAGGATATTCGAGGGCCGATTGCCCGGCTGCTTGATAATAATTTTTGGTTGTGTGCCTGTGGTGACAGGAAGCATAAAGCCCATGGTTCCCTGAGGCTGTGGCATCTGCTCCACACGGATCTCTTCCGCTGTAAACTCTAGTAGATCAGCAATGCCTAGATCCAGGGCATCGGCGATACTCTCCAGCACTTTGGCCGAAGGATATTTCTGCCCTCGTTCGATTTCTCCTATATAGA
>CAXTTV010000149.1:0-11528 GCA_964247295.1 uncultured Ktedonobacteraceae bacterium
ATCAGATAGTGTATCAACTACCTGATGCTAGTGAAGCATCCAGCTCAACGGCCTCTACATAGTCGCCAGCAGTATGTTGCTCTCCATATGGGGTAACGCGGAGAAAAGCCCGCTTCATCCGACTCCATTCGGCCAGGATCTGTGAGGCGCGCCAGCTCCTAGTCTTTTTGTGGTGCTGCTGGACGATCCGGCGCAACGCCTCTAGCTCGAACGGCTCGTCTACTGGTAACAGGTCTACCAGTTCAGAATTGCAGTGCAGGCGGAACCGTCCATCTAGATCCAGGACATAGGCAATTCCAGCCGACATCCCAGCTCCAAAGTTGCGCCCGGTCTCTCCTAACACTACGACCATACCACCGGTCATATACTCACAGGCGTGTGCACCTACCCCCTCTACAATCGCCAGGGCTCCACTGTTACGGACAGCGAAGCGTTCACCGGCACAGCCAGCCGCGAAAAGTTGCCCACCGGTCGCTCCGTACAAAGCGGTGTTTCCAAGGATAATGTTCTGATGGGCTGAGAAGTTGACATCGGCAGGCGGCATCAGGATAAGTTGCCCACCCGCCATGCCTTTACCTATATAATCGTTAGCCTCTCCCTGAAGGATCAGCCGCATCCCTGGCGTGGTAAAGGCTCCAAAGCTCTGGCCGGCGGCCCCCTGGAAAACAGCGGTGACGCTTCCCCTCGTCAGGCCGACGTTGCCATAGCGTCGGGCTATCTCTCCAGCCAGACTGACGCCAATCGCCCGATCGTAATTGTGGATGCTGTGCTGTACCAGGATGCTGTGCTGCTCGCTAAAGGCGGTCTCGGCCTCCTGGAGCAGGGCTTCGGCAATGTCTGAAGGTGGGGGCGAGACCTGCTCCCGCACTTTGATCCCCGGCATGGCGACGAGCATCGGGGCCAGATCTATCTCGGTCTCTTCCTCCGGCCCCTGTAGGAGGTCCGCGCGACCAATCAAATCGTCAAGCCTGCGGAAGCCAAGTTGGGCCATCAGGCGGCGCACCTCTTCCGCGACCTGGGTAAGATAGTTGATAACAAACTGAGGGCGACCGGTAAATTTGGCGCGCAGATCTTCCCGCTGTGTGGCGATCCCTGCCGGACAGGTGTTGAGATGACACTGACGAGCCATATCGCAGCCCAAAGCGACCAGCACCCCGGTTCCAAAACCAAACTCCTCAGCACCCAGCAGTGCCCCAATGATGACATCACGTCCGGTCTTCAGGCCGCCATCAACACGAACTTTGATACGACCCCTCAAACCATTCTTGAGCAGAGTCTGCTGCGCTTCGGCCAACCCCCGCTCCCAGGGGATGCCAGCATGTTTGATGGATTGCATCGGCGAGGCTCCGGTCCCACCATCGTGCCCACTGATCTGCACATAGTCAGCATGAGCTTTGGCGACGCCAGCGGCGATGGTGCCAACACCAATGCTAGAGACCAGTTTAACGCCAATCTTCGCGGTCGGATTGATCTGTCGCAGATCGTAGATTAACTGGGCCAGATCCTCAATGCTGTAGATATCATGGTGAGGCGGTGGTGAGATCAAGGAGACGCCAGGCGCGGTATGCCGCAATCGCGCGATAAAGGGTGTAACCTTGTGTGGCGGTAGCTGACCACCCTCACCAGGCTTGGCTCCCTGAGCCATCTTGATCTCCAGTTCTTCGGCGCGCACCAGATACTCTGGCGTGACGCCAAAACGAGCGGAGGCAATCTGTTTGATCTTGCTGGCGATTGGGTAGCCTTCCAGCGTCTCGTGATACCAGTCAGGGTCCTCGCCTCCCTCGCCGGTGTTGTTGCGCCCACCGATACTATTCATTGCGGCGGCGATCGCTTTATGAGTCTCGACGCTCAAAGCTCCCAGCGACATCGCGGAGACCACGAAACGCGCGCGGATCGCCTCCATCGGCTCCACTTCGTTCAAGGGTATCTTAGCGGTCGGGACAAAGGTGAGAAGATCCCGTAAGGCGGTTGGAGGGCGCTGATAAACGAGATCCGTAAACTTTTGATAGTCTTCCCGATCTCCGGTCTGGGCGGCCTTTTGCAGTGTTCGGACAATGAAAGGATTGTAGGCGTGATACTCAGCCTCACGTCGGAAACGGTAAATTCCCAGATCTTTCAGACCACGCCGGCGTTTTCTGGCCGTCTCTACTGACGCCTCTTGCTCTTCCGCTTTCTCAGATCGAACCTGCTGCCAGCGCTCCAGGGTCTGCTTTGCGAGATCCTCCAGCCCTACCACACCGGGATACGACACCGATCCCACAAAACAGCGGTCAATCACTTCTTGAGAGAGTCCAAGTATTTCAAACTGCCCCCCACCAATGCTATTGCGAATGGTTGAGATCCCCATGCGAGCCATGACTTTTCGTAAGCCGTCCTCGACTACATGAAGATAGTGGTAGGCCGCATCCTCAGGTGTTAAATGCTCAAGGCGGCGCTCACCCGCCAGCGCCCGAACGCTTGCCAGAGCCAGCCGAGGCACAATCACCTCAGCCCCATATCCCAGGAGAAGGGCGATCTGATGAACATCGCAGACGGCGTTGCTCTCACAGATCAACGAGACCTGGAAGCGCAGGCCGCTACGGATCAGAGCCTGATTGACCGCACTCACCGCAAGCAGCATAGGGATCGGGGCCTGCTCCTCGTCTTCAGGCTGGTCATTCAAGATTAACAGGCTTATCCCAGACCGCACCGCCTCCACAGACTGCTCCTGAAGTTGATCCAGGGCGGTCTCCAGAGAGGAATGAGCCTTAAAGCAGGTGCGCAATACCTGGGAGGGCATAAAGGGCTTCGAGATCTGTAAAAGCTCTTCTAGCTGACTCTCCATTAACAATGGCGATCTCAGATGGATCAGGCGCGCATGTTCAGGGGTCTCGGTTAATATACTCGGGCGCGGCCCTAGATATGAGTCGAGCGACATTACAATACGTTCGCGCAAAGGATCGATTGGCGGGTTGGTGACCTGGGCAAAGCGCTGATGAAAATAGTCGGAGAGCGAGCGCGACTGACGCGAAACCATCGCAAGCGGCGTATCGTCTCCCATACTCCAGATCGGCTCTTTCTGCTCAGCCAGGATCGGGCGCAACACCAGCTCAACATCCTCATGGGTGAACCCGAAAAGCTGTTGATTCCGGAAAAGCTTTTCGGGCTCTAAAAGAGGATGATTACTGATCTCTTGCTGCTCTCCAGAGCGCTGTGGTAGATCGTGCAGCCGCACCAGATGCTGGTCCAGCCACTGTTGATAGGGCTGCTGCTGCGCCAGGAATGTTTTGATCTCTTTATCGCGTAAAAAGGTGCCATAGCGTAGGTCGACGGCGAGCATCTGACCAGGGCCGAGGCGACCCCGCTCAACGATCTCTGAGGGTTCGCAAGAAAGCACGCCGGCCTCCGAAGCCACCATCAACAGACCACTGGCCGTCAGAGTATAACGGGCCGGGCGCAGACCATTGCGATCTAACGCCGCGCCAACAAACCGCCCATCACCAAAGATCAAGGCCGCCGGGCCATCCCAGGGCTCGATCAGGCCCGCGTGATACTCGCACCATGCCCGTTGCCGACCATCCAGGTCTGGGTCTTGCTCCCAGGCGGGGGGGATTAACATTTGCATACTATGGAGCAGGTCACGCCCGGAGCGCCTAAGCAGCTCAAGAGCTGCATCTAATTGCGCGGAGTCGCTGGCGAGCGGACGTGCCAACGGAAGAAGATCCTCTATCTGTTCATTCCATAAAGGCGAACGTAAAGATCCCTCACGCGCACGCATCCAGTTGCGGTTCCCAGTTAATGTATTAATCTCACCATTATGGGCCAGCAGATGCATCGGCTGAGCCAGAGGCCATGCCGGAAAAGTATTGGTGCTGTAGCGCTGGTGAAAGATCGCGAAAGAACTCTGATAGCGGGGGTCAGCAAGATCAAGATAAAAACGCGAAAGCTCGGTCGGGGACAACAAACCCTTATACACAATCGTCGCGGAGGAGAGCGAAGCAACAAAGCAATCCGTCAGGTTAGCTTCCTGAAGGCACTTCTCAATCAGGCGGCGCGCACGGTAAAGCTGGCGCTCATATGTTTCTTGATCGCAATCATCGGGGCGTCGGAGCAGGATCTGGCGGATCGTCGGAGCGGTCGCGCGAGCGCGGGTCCCAAGGATATTGGCATCGATCGGTGGCTCACGCCAGCAGAGCAGGTTCAGATGGAGATCTTGTAATGTCTGTTCGATCAGATCAATAGATAAAGCAAAGCCTTCTGGCAAACGATCACGCGAGGGCAAAAAAAGCATTCCCACAGCCAGAGTCGAGGGATCAGAGAGTTGAAGTTCATCCGTCAGCAATAGACGGGGAAGCCCGGTCAGTAAACCGGCGCCGTCATTAGTCTGCGCATCAGCATCTTGAGCGCCGCGATGGGTCAGGGAGCACAGAGCTTGTAAGGCCATCTCAATAATCTCGTGGCTGGCCTCACCAGAAATCTGAGCCAGAAAGCCTGTCCCACAGGCATCATGTTCCAGGCTGGCGTCATACAGAGGGTACTTGGGATCGATATGATCCTTCTGTCGCGTCCGCAATCTGTGCATAGTTCGCCCTTTCACAAAAATGGCAAAGAAAGGCAAAAGAAAGAGAAGGCACCGGGCATGGGGCCAAACGCGAAACCGACGACCAGCGGTGCTCGTCGATTAACAGGCGAATGAGGATCAGGCAGAACTGGAAACATCCTTGAATCGGGGAGAGCAGCATAGCTCACAAGCAATCGAACGGTTCAATATTCGATTAAGGGTAAGTATACCATACACAATTTTCTCAATACAAGGACATTTTGTACATAAGGAGGGCAAGAAAAGTACAGCTTTATACACATACAGAGGCATATAACCACATCGGATGCGCGAGGCCATGAGCAAAGGATTAATGGGCGAGGTGCTGAGCCATTTGAGCGAGAATGCCAAAGGCGATCAGCCCAACAAAGATGGCGATGACGATAAGCGTTGCCAGGATCGCTTTGCGCAGGTTCTGATCCTTTGGAACCTCTGGCTCATACTCAACCGGCTTCACCTTATCTAACTGGTTAAGGGCTGTAAGCATCTCCTGAATTGTGCTATAGCGCTTATGGGGATCTCGGCGGATCGCGCGCATCACTACCGTTGCCAGGGCCGGTGAGAGCGTTGATTTAAACTTGAGGATCGAGGGGGGATCTTCATTAATATGCTGATTGAGGACCGCGAACACATTCTCACCATCAAAAGGTGGTCGCCCACAGAGCAGCTCATAGAACATTGCTCCCACGGCATAAATATCGGAACCGGCGGTCCCACGTTCTCCGCGCAACTGCTCTGGCGACATATAATCGGGAGTTCCAACCGTCTCAGTCAGGCCGCGCCACGTCACACGCCGGGCACCTTCCAGCAAAGCCACACCAAAATCAATCAGCTTGACCTCACCATTATCCAGCAGCATCACATTCTCGGGCTTAATATCGCGGTGGTAAATACCATGATCATGAGCATAGGCCAGGGCTTCACAAACCTGACGAATAATCATGATTACCCGTTCTTGAGGAAGAAGTTTAGGGGCATATTCCTCTATGATTGTGCGTAGTGTCTGCCCCTCAATGTACTCCATCACCAGATACTGCTCACAACGAGCTTCCTCAGGATTCAATAGTTGTTGAATGCGGGGATGATTTAACCGGCTGCCGATCTCGGCCTCGCGTCTATAACGCTCAAAGATCGCGACATTTCCCAATAGGTCATCATTCGGAAATTTCAGAACAACTTCCTGCCCGTTCTGAACATCACGCGCCAGATAGACATGGTTCATTCCGCCATGACCCAGCATCCACTTAATCTCGTAATGGTCAATCACCTGACCCTGCTGATACGTGGTTGGCATGCGTCCTACTTTTCCCTTCGCTCATATGAGCAAAAAACGCCCGATACCCACATAGTATAGCATTCTCGTCCATCCTGAGCAATTGGGCCTGGAAGCACAAAAGTACAAAAGGCAACCCCTACAAGAAATCCTGTAGGGGTTGCCTCGCAAAAGGAGGAGAGAGAGAGAGAAAAGATTAAATCTGAAGTTCATCTCTCTACTACATCAGTTAGCTCACCGAGAGGCCGGGCTCAACTGAGTCTAAAACCTCGTCCGAGTCTTCTAGCTGATCACTGAGGATCTTCTCTTTGTGCTCATGTGAGTATAGGATCGGTTCACCTGTTCGCAACTTGCGAATATAGAGATAACCGAAACCGATTACTAACCAGGCCAGACTGAAAACTAATGCCAGGATTGTATCAATCTGACTAGAGGCAGAGACTGAGCCGTCCGGCGCTCCAAAGACCGAGAAGTAGAGCACACCAACTAACATCGCAAAGTTCAATAAAGCTCCCAACACCGGCGCGATCAAGGTACTAAAGATCGAGCGCCCCTTCTCACCAATAAAGGCAACCACACAGATGATGCAAGTCATACCATACAGTAAGAAGGTTCCAATATTGGAAACCAGGGTGATCTGTAGTAGATGGTCAGCATTCAAGACACCATATGAACCAACAATCGCGGATATCGCGGCCAGCACGATCACGCCAACGTGAGGAGTGCGGAAACGACCATGTAAGAACCCAAAGACTAAAGGCAACTCAGTATCTTTTCCCATGGCATAAGTCACACGCACACCTGTGTTCAAACAGGAGAGGGCGGTCCCTACCAGAGCAATCAGGACGGTTCCAGCCAGGACAATCGCCAATAGGGTGCCATTACCACCAAGCATTTTATCACCCAGCATCTTCGCCATATCTCCGATCGGAGCACCAGATGCGGCTGCCGCGTCCAGGCCTTTGCCAGCCTTGCTGGTGTAGAGATCGCTAACAAAGAAGTTTGAGGCGAAATACTCCAGAAAGTAGAAAAGAACGGCCTGAATAACCAGCGAGAGCAACACGCCGCGCGGGATATCGCGACCAGGATTTTTCGCCTCGGCAGCTAGGGCGGTCGCCGACTCAAAACCAACGACGAGCAGGATCGCAATCGTCGATTGGAAGATAAGACCATTAAGCTGATGAGGCATTATTACGCTAAGCGCTGTCGGATGCACATAATGGACCTCAGGATGCTGAAGTCGAAAGGCGATCGCTAACACAGAAAAAGCAATAAGAGCGATGATCTGGATGGCGTTGATAACGATGTTCGCGAAGGTAGACCCGGTAACACCTACATAGGCAATCATTCCAACGATTGCGGCGAAAACGACACAGACGACTACCTGCTGGATGGGCGTCCCAAAATCAGGATTAAAGGTCTGGATAATATACGTGATCAGGATGCCCATAAAGGCGACCATCACGCCCGGATAGATCCAGTAATACAGATGCGAGGCCCAACCTACGATAAACTTACTCAGTCGCGCATACTTAAAATGCCGATGTTCTTCCTGCTTGAGAACTGAGGCTTCAGCGAAGTAATAAGAGCTACCAGCCCCCGCCTGAGGATAGCGCTTCGCGAGCGTGGCGTACGCGGTCGCTGTCAAAAGGGCGATAAACGTAGCAATTACAACGGAGGGCCACATGTTTAAGGCTCCTGGACCAGCCTGAAGTTGATATGTGGTCCAGAGAAAGGCTCCTGGAGCAATCAGGGCCATGGCATTAATGGTGACGCCGGTCAGGCCAAGAGTTGGCTTCATTCCTGTGGTGGTGCTTCGTGCCTGAGTAGCCATAGTCGAGTCTCCTTCTGTCAAAACTCCTGTGGCGACACTACCACACCCATAGCAACAATGCTATTCGTAATCTCAGGGGGAGAAGCGCGGACGCTGCAACCTCTCTTTTCCCCTTGTTATACAAATTATAAGAAGCTGAACCCCGCAATTATACGGTCAAACTGTCAAAAGAGCCTCTAGCTTATTAGGGCACTATGCACAACAACAAGATGAGTCCACGTCAATCCAAAAGCATAATTTTACCCGACACCCCGATTATATAAATTACACTCATACAAAATACAAATTCATTGTGCATATTATCTATATGATTTTCATGATCTTGATGTCACTATCTATTGTAGGGATACATTGAATTGAGGGCTTGTTTCTTACTTGCCTCCATATTGAAGAGTATTTACACAACCGAAAATTATGATACACTCTGGGAAAATGTGCGTTATAGAAAAAGAGCAAGGTGAAATGAATGACAGTACAGGAACTGCGCGGCGAGAAAGATGCCCCTCTCCGCCAAGATATTCATACACTTGGGGACGCCCTGGGGCGGGCGATCCGGCAACATGAGGGTGAGCAGGTCTACGATCTGGTCGAATATTTGCGCCTGCGCTGCCGCCGTCTTCGAGATTGCGATCTGGCGCTCTCTCACGCTTCCGGGGCTGAGGCTGAACTCCTCTCGGATGAGATCGAGAAGCTGAGTCGTGAGATTAATGGGGTGATCGAGGAATGTGATCTAGATACGGCGATGGACGTGATCCGTGCCTTTACGGTCTATTTTCATCTGGTGAATACGGCGGAGCAGCACCATCGTATTCGTCGCAGCCACGCCCATGAGATCGCCGATCCTCCGGTGATCCAACCTGGATCATTGCCCGGTCTGATCAAGACACTTCAGACAAAGGGATTGGAGAGCCAGCAGGTTCAGGAGCTCCTTAATCGCCTCTCAATTGATCTGGTCTTTACGGCCCACCCGACCGAAGCCACCCGCCGCAGCTTGATCGCCAAGTCGCGACAGATCGCTATTCTGCTGGAACAACGTGATACGTTACCACTGACACCTTTTCAGCGTCAGCAATGGCAACGCGATTTGAATAGCACAATCTCGCTGATCTGGCGCACCGATGCGATCCGCCATGTGCGTCCAGAGTTGATGGACGAGGTGAAAATGGGGATTTACTATCTGGACGAAGTGCTTTTCCAGGCTCTACCAGACCTTTATGATCAACTAGAAACGGAGCTTAAAGAAGCTTATAAGACAGAGATCCAGGTCCCCTCGTTCTTAAAAATTGGCTCGTGGATCGGTGGCGATCAGGACGGCAATCCCTCGGTCAAACCTCAAACAATGGTTGAGGCTTTGAAGCTCCATCGCTCCCATATTCTAGAACATTATAGAGAAAAGATTGAGTCGCTGGCCCAGGACTGTTCGCAGTCGATCAAGCACTGCCGCGTCTCGTCAGAACTGTTGGAGTCGCTGGAACGGAACGCGGAAGCTATGCCCGAGTACGATCAGGAGTTGGGGCATCAAACAGCTCTGGAACCATATCGACGGAAGCTATCATTTATCTGGAGACGCCTGGGAGCAGTTCTCGCCAATGAACCATTTCTGTACGTAAAACCACAGGAACTATTAGACGATCTAGAGCTGATACACACGAGTATGCTGGCCGATGGGGAAGAGGCGATCGCCAATGGCAAGCTCAAACAGTTGATTCGTCAAGTACAGGTCTTCGGCTTTCATTTCGCGACCCTGGATGTTCGTCAGCATAGTGCTCGCCACGAAGCGGCGATCGCTGAACTGCTTTCTACCTCGGGCCTGCTCAAAGAGAATTACCGCCAGCTTGATGAACCAGAGAGGGTCAGGTTGTTGCAGGAACTACTGGCAGATCCCCGTATCCTGCCTCACCAACATCATGATCTTTCGCCCGAGACGCGCCATGTGCTTCAAACATTTGATGCGATTCGCGTCGCACGCAAAGAGTTTGGGAAACAGGCGATCACTTGCTACATTATCAGTATGAGCCGGGCTGTGAGCGATCTCCTTGAAGTACAGTTTTTCTGTAAGGAGGCTGGACTGACGGAACTTCCAATTGTGCCGCTTTTCGAGACAATCGACGATTTACGCGCCAGCACTGAGATTCTGCGACAAGCTTTTGAGCAGCCCGGTTACCGTAAGTATCTAGAACAAAATGGGAACAGGCAACAGGTAATGCTTGGCTACTCAGATAGCAGCAAGGATGGTGGTATCCTGACCTCAAGTTGGGAGCTGTATCAGGCGCAACAGAGAATTGCTCTATTAGCACAACAATCAGGGATTGGGATTACGCTTTTCCATGGACGCGGCGGTAGCATTGGGCGCGGTGGTGGACCGATCTATCAGGCGATCCTCGGTCAGCCAGCCGGAAGTGTTAATGGTCGAATTCGGATCACCGAGCAGGGTGAGATGCTGGCATTTAAGTATGGTCTGCGCTCGATCGCGATCCACAATATGGAACTGGTCGTTTCAGGCGTGGCCGAGTCCAGCCTACCACCCGAAGCGATCATAGAGCCAGAAGAGCAGGGCCAGTGGCAAGAGATTATGCAAGAGCTCTCCGCGAAAGCCTATCGCAACTATCGACAGTTGATCTACAAAGATCCCGAGTTTATAAGCTACTTTGAACAGGCAACTCCAATTTTAGAATTGGGCTGGCTCAATATTGGCTCCCGACCCGCCAGACGCGGGAGCAGTCGCAGTATCGAGGAGTTGCGGGCCATTCCCTGGGTCTTCTCGTGGATGCAGAGCCGCTACGTGTTACCAAGCTGGTACGGCGTGGGATCGGCGCTGGAAGAATATCTTCAAGGAGATGAAAGCAGGCTAGAAAAGCTTCAGCAGATGTATCGTACCTGGCCATATCTGCGGGCCTTTCTGGACAATCTCCAGATGACGCTCTCCAAGGCCGATAAACTGATCGCCCGGCAGTACGCCATGCTGGTGCAAGAGCCGGAGCTACGGGAACGGATCTCCCTGCACATTGAAGAGGAGTTTAGTCGGACCGAGCAGATAGTTAAGCAGATCCTCAATGAACGGGATCTCCTGGACAACTCCCCGGTGCTTCAGCTTTCGATCCGCCGGCGCAACCCGTATGTTGATCCCCTGAGCTACTTCCAGGTGATGCTGCTGCGTCGGCTGCGAAACCTGGGTGGGCCCCTGGTTCTGGACGAGGCCGAGCGGGAGAATGCCAGTATGGAGGCGCGCGAGCGAGCCGATATTACCTACGCAGTGCTCCTTACCATTAATGGGATCGCCGCTGGCCTGCGCAATACCGGCTAATGAAAAAGGCTCCCCATGTGGTTTCAAACCATTGGGGAGCTTTTTGATTACTTCGAGCGAAATTCCTGAATAAACTTTGGAAGCAGTATCGCGTGCGAGGCTAGAGCTACAATCCATAGGATCAGCGTGACGCGATCTCCAATATGGGGCGCAATAGAAGAGCGTTTAGACATCTTTTTATCCATCCTTTTTTACAGTATAACTATTGTAGGTAACAATCGGCGGCCTCCGTCTCTTCCCAAAGGAATGTTTCACCGCCTGCCCACCATTTCAATATATCAGTATAATGTATCATAATATATACAACAATATATCTAAAGGGTCGAGGAAGAAAAATGTGCGAAGCAATCCACGACTACACTATAGACCAATACCAGGCTCTTATCGAGACAGAAACAGAGCGGAAATTTGAGTATGTCCACGGAACTATTCGGTTGATGTCGGGTGGCAGTCGGGCACACAGCAAAATAGGTGTGGTAGGGTGGCACGGTTTGGTGGGGCTGACCGGGCAGATAGTTATGAAATTTCAATAAGTCAT
>CAXTTV010000149.1:11538-11821 GCA_964247295.1 uncultured Ktedonobacteraceae bacterium
GCGCTTCACGTGCCAGATCTAGAGCAATTTGCAATAAGGCTGATGGATCTTGCATCTTGCCTCAAAAAGGGTTACATGATGCCAAAGTCTACGTCAGTCTCGAAGCAAAGGGCTCCTTTGAGAAAGAAGCGAACCCCCAGCAGCTTATACTTCAGATTCACAATGGAGTAAACCGTCTGCCCATCGCGCTGCCAGACATCCACATATTCGGGCATAACCTGTTTGACCTGATGGGCGAACTGGGGAAGCAGATCCCAGTTGTCGTTGACGAGTGGTTGTAGGT
>CAXTTV010000150.1:0-11779 GCA_964247295.1 uncultured Ktedonobacteraceae bacterium
CTAGCCCCTTCAAGGGTTCGCCAACGGTATCAAAATTCGGGATGACTCATGTTTTTTCTTTGCCAGAATAGAAGTTTCCGGGCAAATCTATTTTAATTTGCCTTCTTTGATTAACTTTTCTCGAAGGGCAAGGACGCTTGGATCAATCTTCGCGGCGGTTGTCGAATTCACGAATAAGATGGCATCAAAATCCTTTGGATAGACCATCGTCTTTTTGCTGATCCCTAGCTGCTCTACAACCAGTTCATTGTTGCTGTAGGAGCCACCGATATAATAATGTTGTAAAGGATCGAACAGCCAGACCTCATTCGGATTGTTGACATCCCGACCGCGTAAGGTGAACCAGAGCTGATTATAGCCCAGGTCCTTTAGCTTTCCTGTCAGGCTGGCCCGGTCGATTCCTGGTACAGTGAAGTTTTTCAGCTCGAAACTGTGATCAAAGTCCGCAGCGAGAAATTGCCCTGAGTAGAAATCTGTGGCGATTGAGAAGTAGGTTGATCCCAGCTCTTTGGTAATCATTGCGCCGCTGCTGGCTGTTCCACCAAAGGAATATCCTCGGCCAACATGCGCATCGTGCGCCCAATAAATACCTTTTGTAGATGTCCCTCCTAGATTGGTGAGTGCCAGCACATTGCTTGCCAGAGCTCTTTCGCGCGGGTCCCCTTTATCAGAGTATGTGATAGTTTGAAAGGATTTGCTCAACTTTACCCACTGCTGGGTCGCCGCATAATAATTGACTAGCAAATGCACACTATCTGCGTGTCCTGACAGGTTTTTATGCAGAAGTCTTGTAAAGTCCGCTTCCCGATTATTTTCTTGAGGAAGCATTGGGGTGAGTTGCTGAACCGCCTTGCGAAACTTTGCCTTTTGAGTCGTTTCGATTGCCGAGATCTTGGCTTCATCCAGATGATTCTGGGTATAGTAATTTTTGTCACTGGTCTGTAGGTTTGATAGCTGCTCGGCTGCGCTTCGGACATCTTGTAGAGGCGCTTTGGCATCATCAGGGAGGGCCTTCCCCAGTTCAGTAACATCCCCCTTCCAGTTCTGATTATCAGTTCCGTAGAAATGCACCATATCATTGGGATGTTGTAGATTCCACGCTCTCAACCATTTTAGTAACGTGATATAGTCCTCTACCTGGAAGTAGATGAAAAGAGGTAGTACAGCCTCTGCCGGGCTACCCACTCCCTGAGTGATGTACTGATCAACTGCGGTTGTATCTCCAATATCCGTTTCGAGGGCAATGAAGCGGTATCCCTTCTGGCTGACCAGGTACTCGACCAGACGGTTGCGCAACTTTACAAAATCTTGTGTCCCATGGGTAGCCTCACCAAGGCCGACTACACGTGCTGTATCAAAGTTGCTGCCGAACTTCTCAAAATCTGTGAAGCCGCTACCTATATCTTGCGATTTCAGCGGGACTACCTGACTGCGTAACCACTCGACGCGGGGATCAGTGGCCGCCTCCTTCTGTGAAGCGGCCAGCGCTACCTTTGAATCTTTTCCCATAGCATCCCAGCCCGTTAATAGTTGTAATGTGACGGCAACCAGTAGCAGCATGGCGAAAGATTTTCTTCGTTTCTTCATAGCTGTCTGCGATCCTTTTTCCTTTCAGGCCCGATCGACTATTCGTAGCGGAGCGCGGTAATCGGGTCCTGACGCATTGCTTTGAGAGCCGGGAGAGTACCAGCGGCAAGGGCCAGCGCCATAATGCCGAGGATCACCCCGATAATTAGAGCTGGTGGAAAGGCCAGGCCGGTGAAACCGGGAAAGACGCTCCCAAAGGCATCGCCAAGCGCCCCTCTAGAGCCGAATCCCACCAGGAGAGCGAGCAGAAACCCGATCAAGCTGCCCCAAAGACCTATCAGAGCCGCCTCAGTCGCGAATAGACTGAAGATCTCGCCACTGCGCATTCCCAGAGCCTTCAGAAGTCCCACCTCGCGGGTCCGCTCAGTCACCGCCATATAGAGGGTATTGACGATTCCGAAGGTGGCGGCCAGGATCGCGATCGCGCTAAACACTCCCAGTCCTAGTTGCAGTGATCCAACCCATGAAGTGGCTTGATCGATCGCTGATTCATAGGTACCAGCATTGATCTGTTTGTTGCTCAGACTCTTTTGAACAGCGGTTACCTGATCAGCAGTTAATCCAGGCTTTAAATAGATATTCGCAGTCACATAGCGGTAAAGGAGCTCTTCCGCGCCACTGGCCTGCCACTCGCTGATAGATTTCAGTTGTGAACGATTGATAATCGTCTGAGTATTCATAATCAAGGAATTTGCAAGAACAGCCTTGACAACAAACTGGTGTGATTGCACCTCTTTCAACTGGTTTTTGAAAGCAAATGTCACGGTTTTTCCGAGAGCATCCTGAGGTGACTTGAAGCCAAAGGCCTCGACGAAGCCATATCCCAGCGCCAGCCCATCCGATGTCTTCCCCACATCGCTGATATTGCCAGCCGCCGTTCCGAGTTGCATCGTTGGAAGAAATTCATTGGTGCGGGTCTTAAATTTATGGGCGTTATCAACCATCACATATTCGGTTGAGATATTCAGAGAGGGCTCGACACGCTCCACATTGGGAGTCAGGCGGATCGCATCCAGATCCTGAGCATCCAGAAACTGGCCGCCAAAATCGTTTTTTGTCGGATCATAAGGTGTAGGCTTTGATCCCAGCCCGGTGAGGCCACTGCTTGCTCCCTTGTTCGCGATCAATGTATCTTTCACGTGCATTAGCGCGGTCTGATCGTTAATATAGCCTTTGAGCCCCTCACCGATCGCCAGCGTTACGGTCAGGGTAAACGCGCCGATCACGATCGCCAGGACCGTCAAGAGTGAGCGCAAAAAAGATTGCCGCAGGTTGCGGTTGGCTGTTGAAACCACTTCAATAGTTTTCATAGAGTCACGCTCCCAAATTTCTAACTCTGAGCGATCTGACCATCGACAATCAGAATATGACGTTCAAAGAGCCGGGCCAGATCCAGATCATGCGTCACGGTAATCAGAGTCACGCCTGAGTCCTGGCTCAGTTTAAACAGAAAATCGAGGATCTGATGGCCCGTTTTTGAATCCAGGCTACCGGTCGGCTCATCGGCGAATAACACACGTGGTTTCGCGACCATTGCGCGGGCAATCGCGACGCGTTGCTTCTGCCCCCCCGAGAGATCGGTGGCCTTATTGCGTGCCTTCTCTCCCAGGCCAACCAGTTCGAGCGCATCGCGGCCATCCTTATCAGACTGCTGGCTTGAGAGCCCCTGAATCTTTAGGGGGAGGACAACGTTCTCCATCACGGTGAGTTGGGGGAGCAAGAAAAATTGCTGAAAAATAAACCCGAAGGTCTCGCTCCGCAGTTTCGCGAGTTTGCTCGCGGAAAAATCAGCAACATTCTGGCCGGCATACCAGATCTCCCCGGAGGTTGGACGGTCTAGCGTCGACATCAGGTGCATTAGCGTGGATTTCCCTGAGCCAGACTTGCCCAGGATAGCTAGCCGCTCCCCCGCATTGATTTTCAGGGAGACCCCGCGCAGCGCCTGAAATTCTCCAGGAGGGCGGCCATACGTTTTCGCGAGATCGCGTACCTGAAAAAGCGGATCTCGGTCAGGATTCTGATCCTTATATTCAATCCTGGAAGAAGATGTTGTATCCATACTATGCCTTTCCTCTTTATATATAGTGAAAAAAACAGGGTGAGGATGTAAAGCAAGCATAGCAGAAACATCGGGGAAGGACTGTCAGCCAAAAGGATGAATTTCTGAGGTTTGGGAGAGAGATTACAGCAGGTGAAAAGCTCGGGCTTTTTTAAGGGCCTGAGTGCGATTTGTAGCGTCCAGTTTTGTATAGATCCGTTGCAGATGAGTTTTAATGGTACTGAGGGAAACAATTAGATGTTTCGCAATCTCTTGATTGGAGAGACCCGCCTCAAGCAGATGCAAAACTTCCATCTCGCGAGCGCTTAAAGCCGTAGTGAAAGGCTCGGAAGAAGTTTGTGGAAAAGCCTTTAGCAGTGTTTTCAAATAGATTGTGGAAATCTTTATTTCTGGTTGTTTTTCCGCAAACGTGAGAGCAGCCGAAAGCAGGTTTTTCATAGGTGTACCCAGATCAACAAAGGTCCGAATGTAGCCTTCTGGTTCGGCCTGTTCTATGGCCCTCTTCAAGCTTTCAATGGCCTGTAACAGGTCTCCTTGAGCGTAGTAGGCAAGAGCTTGTAGGGCGAATACCTCAATAAGCACACCATCTCCCATACCTGCCTGAAGCCATATTTCTAGAGATGGTAGTCGCTCTAACGCCTCGACAGGCTTATTTTGAACGATTAACAAGTAATTCAGTACCCGTAATTGTACTAATTTTGTCTGCATCAAACTAGTAGAATTCGAGCTGTTCCGATCAATTTCATCATCTTTAAGCGTAAGGTGCCGATAGTGTTTTTCCCAATACTGTGCGGGTTGGTTATCCCCATATACCAGCCATATCTCTGCATGAATGGCTTCTAACTTCTCGCTATTCTGGGTCTTAGATAATAGATCGTACTTTGTTGCCAGACTTTTTGCTTTGTAATAAAAGCTTTCCGCCTCATCTTTTTTCTTCTGCGCCATTTTGAGTTTCATCATCTGAAAATAGGCTATATAGAGATATGATCCTGACTCCTCATCTTCGCTACAATATTTTGTCCCTTGCATGATGGATTTTTCAGCCTGATCTAATTGATTGAATTCATAATAAAGTGAGCCAATCAGGATATAGGCTCCCCCAATGATAAACGTCATGTGTGGGTTTGCAGCAGCACCAGCCCGATCTATAACCTCTTGAAAGACGCTCAAGGCCTTATGAAGTGTGCCTTGATTTTGCAGAAGGATCGCATGCATATAGAGAGTAGAGATCACCAGGTTCTTTTGCTCTGGTGATTGATTTGTATCAAGCGTTTCCTGAAGGAGTGTCAGGGCCTTTTCACTTTGACCGCTAATCTGATATACGATGCCCAGGGTATGCATAGCTAATCCGCGCCACCGAAAATAGCTGGATGGTAGATCGATGAGAGCCTGCTCTAAAAGCCGGATTGCCAGAGACCGGTCTGTATTCAAATAGAGCAGAGCCTGTAAAATCGCCATCCTGGCCCAGAGGGGACGCTCCCATTGATCATTAGCAAGTACCTTTACTCCTTTGTCATGGATACGGGCGGAAGTCTCCGCTATTCTTCCATTGAAATGGAGCAACACGGTGTAGAAAAGATCGAGGAGTGGAAATTTCTGAAGCATTTCTTCTGGAAACGCCTCAAGCCACTTTAGAGGGAGCAGGCGTTCATTTCGTTCAAAAACCATCAGCATCACCTGCTCAATTAAGAGTGAGGCCTTCTCAAAGTCCTGGGCGCTTAAAGCGTGCTGGATCGCCTCCTCAGTTCTTCCCTGTTGTTGATACCATTGGGCAGCTCGTCGATGAAGTGTCTGCCTGGGGATCTGGGTGATCTCAGCCGGTTGGGAGCGGAGGGCGTCAACGAAAAGATGGTGATAGCGGTACCAGAGGCGTTCATTGTCCAATGGTACAAGGAAGAGATTTGCCTGTTCCAGTTGTTGAAGCATCTGGCGGCTATCGTTCCGTTCCAATAGCGCATCGCAGAGGGAAGCACTCAGATTATCCAGAATGCAGGTAGAGAGCAGAAAGTGTTGCACTTCAGAGGATTGGTGAGCGAAAACCTCCTCAAAAAGGTAATCTTGAATAAAGCGATGTTTGCCCGAAAGGGTCGTGAGAAATAGTGAGATCTGTTCCTGCCCCCGCAAGGAAAGAGTTGTGAGCTGGATACCAGCGATCCAGCCCTCGGTTTTTGCTTCCAATAAAGCCAGATCTTTCTCTGATAGAGGCATATGTACAACCTCTTCGCAAAAGGCTTCAATCTCTTCCTTTGAAAAACGGAGATCCTGGCTACGCATCTCATAAAGATAGCCTTGAGCGCGCATCCGAGCTAATGGGAGGGCCGGATCGCAGCGACTGGAGAGAATCAGATGCAGATTGGGTGAAAGATGTTCCAGAAAAAATGTCAGGCTCTGGTCTATTTGCGGTGAATCAATAAAATGATAGTCGTCCAGAATAAGCACAATCTGGGAAGGCGTAGCGCGGATCTTATTAAGAAACTTGAGTAAAATCGTCTGGAGTGGTGGGGCCTGGAGTGAGTGGAGCATTGGAATGAGCTCTTCTGTACAGCCGGGGATTACCCCTTCCAGGGCGTTGATCACATAGAACCAGAAGCGGTTGGGATCACTATCATCTGAACTGAGAGAGAGCCATGCAACCTTACCTTGATACTGTTGAACCCACTGTGTTAGAAGTGTTGTTTTACCAAAGCCAGCCGGTGTAGAGAGCAGAAGGCAGCGATAATGCTCAACTCGATTGAGCTGTCGCAAAAGATGCTCGCGTGGTACAGTCTCGTTTCGCCCTGGGGGGATCAACACTTTACTCATCAAAGCAGAGATCATTGCTCTAACCTCTTACGAGCTACATTCTACAAGAAAGCAAGGGTGGAGGCGATCAGAAGTCCAACCTGATGTCAATCGTGTTTGCACAATCGTTCTAACGTTGCACCACGTCCCCATATCGGCTGGAACAAATCCAGCTCCCATACTATACGAGAAGTATGGATTACTGTCAACTTTTGAGCTTAAAGAGCAGGGCTATTCGTGATCTATGAATTTATTTTAAGATTACTTCCAGGCGTTCGCGGGCCGCCGCCCGTACATAGCGGTTCCCATCATGCGTAAGCTCCTCTATCAGAGTTTGAGGTGCGCGAGGGTGCTGCGTGACCAGATAACGCTCCTCCCATAAAGAGGAGTCCGTGAAGATCCGCAGCATTGCTTCTGGTAGACCGGGATCGGTCAAGAGTGATATGTGCGATCCCGTGTTTGAAAGGGTGATTACTTCCTTTCTTAAGAGCTTTAACGTATATTCAAAGAGGATTTTTCTATGATCGCGTAGTATCGCCGGGTGAGTGCGTGCTCTCAATAGAAATTCGTTCTGAGAGTATACGGGACTAATTCGATTAAAAAAGACCTCTTCAAAGTATTTTAGTGGGGTATGGGGGTTGGAGACCAGGTTGTGCTGGAAACGTTGCGTGGTATCTTTATAGATTAATACCTCCAAAATATCTTCCGGTGTATGCTTGTTAGCGGCCAGGTTCTCGTCAATCTCTGGAATATCGAGCAGATAGAGGTCTTCCAGAATCTCCGCCGTGGTTTGAGGATTGCGAGCAAGAGCAGCCAGAACTTCAATGTCTGTATGTTTACCGTATAAGATCTTTAATAGAGCGATTGGTAGGCGTTTATTTTTCGCGAGATTACGTTGGATAGGCAAAGATTTATTTTGCAAAAGTTGTTGCATAAGGTCATGGGGCAATTGTGGATTGCGTGCCAGATTCTGTTGGATGATGACCTCTGGTTCCTGGAAAAGCGTATAGAAAGCCTCGCGAGGAAGCCCTGGATTGCGAGCGAGTGCAGCCAGCACGCTTACTTGAGGATCATAGAGAAGGTATCCAAAAATCTCTTCAGGCAATTGAGGGTTACGAGCCAGAGATTGGCGAACAGTTACCTCAGGATCTTTTACCAGTTTCCGGCACAATGCTTCTGGTATCCTTTGACGATGGCCCAGAGCCACGCGAACCGGAATTTCGGGATCAGAGGCGAGCTTCTCTAGATCTGCAAGGGCGGTGTGTTGGTGAAGAGCCACGGCCCGACGAACCCCAATTACAGAGTCAGAAGCCAGTTGATGTAAAAGATCGGGCGTCAATTTGGGATTTCTCGCGGTTTTAATCCGAAAATCTTCATTTTTGCTAGAGGCCATAGTGCGTAAGATTTCCTGAGGAGTTTCTGGCTGATTGATCATATCCGGAACTGGATAGTTTCGGTTAAGAAACTTTTTAACGAACTCGGTTCGTAATTGGGCAAAGGCTGGTCTGCTCGGCAAAAAATAAAGTATATGTTGCTGATTTGTGTCTGTGATGCTTTCACGCAAGTTCAACAGAAGATGCGTTTGACTGCTTAATAAGGCATTGAGTAGTACCATATCTGGTCGAAATGGTCGGGTTGCATAGGTATCGAGGGCTTTTTTAACATCTTGCCTCCATCCTGGCCGGACCTCTCCCACAATCGCAACGTGATTGTAGAGCAGATCTTTTATCCTGAGAGCATATTGAAAGTTTTTGTGTTCGACCACTTGCTGAAGCTCTTGCAGCCAGAGGGAAGGAATCTGTTCCAGGCGCAAAAGCTGACTCCAGGCAGGTGAAGAGAGTTGACGAATAAAGTCGGGTCTGGCGAGCAACACGAGCGGTAATGCCGGGTTTCCGAGAAACTGGGCCGGAAACTCTGGTAGCAGTTGCAAAAGAGTCTCAGACGGTGTATTGGGGTTGAGAGCCACGGCCCGGCGGATCTCACCCGATTGATGTCTGGAGAGTCTTTCAAGCAGAGATTCAGGTGCTCCCGGATTAGAGGCAACCATCAGGTTCAGGTGAGGATCAGTGCTCAGTTCCTCTAAGCGTTGCGCAGGGGTATCAGGATTAGAAGCTTCCTGGGCGAGAGGGTGAGGTGAGTCCGCCATAAAAAACTCTCCTATTACGCAGTAAAAGGCTAAAAGCAAGGGTGGAGGCGATCAGGAGTCCAACCTGATGTCGATCGCGTTGCCACACGACCGTGCTAACACTGCACCACGCCCCCACGGGACGATACAGAGCGACCAGGAGTCCAACCTGGTGTCTCCACGTTTGGATAGTAGCATGCTGACACTGCACTACGTCCCTGTATCAGTCGGAACATGTCCAACTTGCCTACTATACGGAACAGATCCGTCTCTGTCAATGCCTGAGTCTGAGTTTGAAAATTTCTATAATCTCTAAAAAAGCCTCTAGTGATCTTTCAAACTCTCCTGAGCTCCTGCACGCACATAGCGGTTCCCATCGTGAGAAAGCTTCTCGATCACTTCCTTGGGCGATTGAGGGTGCTGTGTCACCAGATAGCGTTCCTCCCACATGCTAGAGCGCGCGAAAATCTCTAGAATCGGTAGGGGCAACTCTGGATTCTCTAACAAGAGATAGCGGGAGCCAATAGTTAAAGGCGTCATTACCTGCCGCTTTAGCAGATTGAGAGCATAGTTAAGGATTACTCTGCGACGGTCGCGCAGGACCGCCGGGTGATCCTTGAGCCGATTCATCAAGTTGATCGCTTCACCATACGAACGGGTTGTGAGGCGTACCGCCAGCATCTGCTCGAAAATCTCCAGTGGCGTATTTGGATTAGCTATCAGCGCCTGATAATATTTTTCTCGATGAGAGCTGTTAAATAACTCATAGAGAATCGAGATGGGTGTACTGACATTGGCCGCCACCGCCTGACTGGTACTCACATTTTTAATTCTGGCGAGCCGCGTCAGCAGTTCAGGCGAAGCCTGAGGCAATCGGGCGATGAGCTCTTGCAATCCAGGATCACAGTTATAAGCAAAGTCCTCTAGCTCTTCGCTGGACATCTGCTCTAACTCTGGATATAGAGCCAGATCCCGCTGAATGTGTAGAGTCTTTTCTTTTTCCAGACGTACATGCAAGGCGTGTTGTGCCCGCTCTTTCTCTAAACGCACCATTCCGGCGTCCGAAATTGCCTCCCCCTCATCTTCTGGGAAAAAGCCAGCGATTGCTGGCCGCTGGTCCACAGGAATCAGATGCAGCCGGTTGCGCCAGAACTTTGTAAGATCTGGCCGGGTTGCCAGCAGACTCACCAGGACATCCGTAGGGACACGAAACTCGCCTGCCTGATACTCCTGAATCATTGGCTCAATCTCTGCGCGCCAGCCTGGACCGGCCTCACCAGCTACCGAGATATGCATATTAATCATCGTTTCTAGCCGCGTAAGATTTCGTGGTGGTGTAGCTACTTTCGTGCTCATCAACTTCGGCCAGAGCGAAGCACCACCCTCACAGCGCAAGATCTGATACCAGGCATCTGAAGGTAACTTCTTATAAAACTCCGGATGCGAAAGCTTCAGGAGTGGCACAATCGGATTTGCCAAAAACTCTTCTGGAAACTCAACTGCCAGCCCCATAATCTCCTTTTGGTGGAGCGGTGTATTCGGATTACCAGTAACCGCTCGACGGACCTCCTCCTGCTCGCTTTTCGCCAGACGCTCCAGAAGATCGGATGGAGCGGAAGGGTTGGCTGCGATCAGAGGAGTCAGATGGGGATCTGTACTCAGTTCTTGCAAACGCTTTAATGTTGTTTCGGGATTGCCTGCCTCGATCTCTTGAGGGGTGAGAGGAGTCTCAAACGGCATAATATCTCTTTCTGGCTAGGTGGGAACTACTCCATCTCTTTATCGGGCGTAGGTAGGCCCTGTCCAAAAAATATAAAGGAAAGTCCGGCTTATGTCAACGTCCGGTATAGATAAAATACGATAGAGACGCAAGCAATCTCCTCTACTGCCTGGATGCTTCGAGCAATGGACGCAAGGAATTCTTACCAGGCTGTGATCTGATAATCTTTGTAGAATTTGCCGAAGGCCAGCTTATCTGTAGTTATTCCTGTAAAGATGGGATCGCAGACGCGGGAGGCCGCATCAAGCATGTCCAGTGGTAGCAGTACCTGCGAGTCTGGGTGATTGCTGATCGGGCTCTGTTGGGAGAACCAACCGGGATCAACGCTATTAATAAAGATATTATCTTGAACCAGATCAACGGCGGTGGTATGGGTCAGCATATTCAGGGCGGCCTTTGCCATATTGGTATGCGGATGCGTCCCTGGTTTTATTTGCGCGAATTGTCCTTCGATGGCCGAAACATTCACAATAAAGCGTTGCTCAAACTGGCTCTGGCGCATCAAAGAACGGAGCCCGCTCACCAGTAGATAAGGCGTGGTCACATTGATTATCTGTACCTCCAGTAGTTCCGTCAGATCAATCTCATCAACGCGTCTGGTCCAGCTCTGCTCTGGACGGAGATCGATCTGCTGCCCATCCTCGTCATAGTGGTTCGGTGGAAAAAAGGCGGCTTCTTGCATCTCGTGAGAGGGTATTACGACCGATGTGGTTCCAGGGAGCAGGGGCGTAGGATCGGAGGCTAGCGAAAGATTTGGTTGGACAATCAGACTCTGAGCGGTGGACGAAAGTAGATCCTGAGGAGAGCGTTCTCCTGACAACAGATGGGCGTAGTAGGTGGGTGGTCGCCGAATCGTCTGAGCCGCGTTATTGATCAATATATCCGGGGCGGGATAGTTTGTGTGCAGATGTCTGATAAAGCTTTCTACTGCGGGTAGATAGCGAAAATCCAGACCATAGATTTTCAAACGATCGCGCCAGATATCAAAATCGGCTTCCTGACTGTATCGGCGTGCAGCATCATACGGAAAACGGGTGGTGGTGATAACGGTCGCGCCCGATCGCAGAAGGCGGAGCGCCGTGGCATAGCCAATCTTCACACGGCCACCGGTTACCAGCGCGATCCTCTTTAAAAGGTCTACTGAATAGTTCCGCTTCTGATAGTTGAAATCTCCACATTGGGAGCAGAGCTGCTCATAAAAAAAGTGCAGCCGCGTGTATTTGTTTTTGCAGATATAGCAGATCCGAGGTCGTTCCAAATCTGGGAGCCGTGTGATATGTATGGCTGTGGGTTCAGGTGATAGATCGTGCAACGCTGGTTGTGTATACACCAAATGATGAGAGCGCAGATATACATAATCCGGACGCCCGGCAATTGACTCTTGTTTAAGGGCGGCATCAAGTAGAAGTGCAATCCTCTCAGGTTCGCCCGTCCCATTGGACGCGAG
>CAXTTV010000151.1:0-854 GCA_964247295.1 uncultured Ktedonobacteraceae bacterium
CCTTCCTCTCTTTCCCGCCGCCGAAGGCGGCTAAAAAGAGAATGAAATAGCCCTGCGCCTTCACACGCTCAAAATCAGCAAAGCTCTATTGGTGATACAATGTCAATAGTATCTTAGAAAGGGAATTAAGGTAGTATGCCAATTGCACTCATAGTTCATGGCGGAGCTGGAACGGTAACCTCTGAACGTGTATCAGCGTTGAAAGATGGTTGCCGGGAGGCCACGCTGATCGGCTGGGAAATCCTCACGAAAGGGGGGTCGGCCCTTGAGGCGATTAAAGCGACGACGCAGGCATTGGAGAACAATCCAGAATATAACGCCGGACGGGGAGCATGTTTAACCTCTGATGGTAGGATCGAGCTGGACGCCGGGATTATGGACGGCCAGACGCTTCGGGTTGGGGCAATTGCCGGAGTCGAATGTATTCAAAACCCGATTCTAGTTGCCCACAAAGTTTTGGAGAGCCCACATGTACTGCTGGTCGGAACTGGAGCGCAGCAGTTTGCTTTAGAGCAGGGGGTTCCTCAATGCAATCTTGAGGACTTAATTACTGAGCGGCAGTTAAAGATCTGGGAAGACCTTCAGGAGCAAGAACCGTTTCATCGACGTGAGGTTGCTGTACGCTCCGCTCGACCCGAAGAGAAGCATGGGACCGTTGGGGCGGTCGCGCTGGACAGTCAGGGGGGGCTGGCTGCCGCGACCTCGACTGGTGGCATCTTGAACAAGATTCCTGGTCGGGTAGGGGACTCGCCTCTAGTAGGAGCTGGTTTTTACGCCGATGAGTATGCCGCAATCTCCTGTACCGGCCACGGTGAGGATTTCACTCGTCTGCTGATCGCCAGGCGGGTAGCGGA
>CAXTTV010000151.1:864-7395 GCA_964247295.1 uncultured Ktedonobacteraceae bacterium
GTCGTCTGGGGTGGGCCGTGGACCGACCGCCCGCCACGCCGCCAGTACCGTGATCGGTATCCTGGAATCAAAAGCCACAGGAACTGGAGGGTTGATCGTTGTAGATCATCAAGGGAAGATCGGCTATGCGTATAACACGCCTAACCTTGCCTTCGGATATATGAACGAGGAACTCAAGGAGCCGGTAGTAGGTGTCTAAATCTTTATTTGGATAGAAGGGAAGAGAATCTATGCGTACCCTGCGTGATGTCCAGCAAGATGTGGATCATCTGATCCGAGTAGAATGGCAGAATCATTACTGGCAGCCTCTATCCAGTCTGGCGCGCCTGACCGAAGAGGTAGGAGAGCTGGCCCGAGAGATCAATCATCATTATGGGGAGAAAACCAAAAAATCGACTGAGAAGCCCTCGGATATTGCCGGTGAGATGGGTGATATCCTCTATATTTTAGCTTCAATGGCGAACTCTCTCGATATCGACCTAGATAGCGCCTTTGATCAGGTCATGAAGAAGTATCGTCAGCGCGACGCTCAGCGTTGGGAGCCCGACCCCAAGTAGGGGAGCTGCCCGCGAGTCTGTTGGGAAAATCCCACGCCCCTTGCTATGGCCGGTAGATCGGGTCACGCGTGGACCCGTGGGAACGGGCATCGCTCACGTTGCCATCGCCACACACGTGGGCAGGGCTGTTCCCTTTTCCCAACGGAGTCGTGGGCGGCTCCCCTATTATAAATTCCCTAACGTTCAATCTGAACGGTAAAGCTTCCCTGACCAACCTCTTTCCCACCTCGATTCACCTTTATCTCTATATGCCAGAGACCATCCATATTGAAGCCCTCGCCTCGTTGAAGCACCAGAGTATACACACCGTTGCTTTCCTGCATACGACCACGTGTCGTCCCCATATCCATTATTGACATATTCGCACCTAGTTGCACCTGAGCATCCGTAACGGGATTTCCATTAGTATCGCGGAGCGTTACCACCAGCGTATTGGCCGCGTTGATTTTACCGGGCAAAACCTGAAGATCCGCGCTCAGGTCTCCAATCTTCTGCTCCTGGCTCGTGGGTGCGCTGTTCTGTTGGGGTGTTATATAATTTGTGCGTGGAAAAACAATAGGCGGAGCAAAGAAATTCATTACCGCCAGACAGAGAAGCAGAGCTGCTCCAAGCCACGAGATCCCTACAAAGCTTCTTCTCAAGCTGCGTTCACTTTGTCCAATGGCGTTTCTACGAGAACGTCGCACTGGCATCTCCGCGTCCACTACCGGGAGCAAAGCCGTTTGCGTATTCAGCCTTGGGCGCAGGAACAGCAACGCGAAACCGCTAAGCCCTATGAGAGCCAGAAGTAGAACCAGATTAATCAACAGGCCGCGACCAAATGGTTCAGCGATGAGTTGATCCACGCCGGTTAAAGCTGTCTCTGCTAGTAGCAGACCAGTGATTAGAAGTACAATTATCGCGCCGATCACCAGAGGTGTCAGGCGTTTTAATAAGCTGACCAGGACATCCGCGTGGTGATCAGGCTCAATCGACGGAAGATGTGGGAGCAGAACATAGCCAAGGAAGGAGAGTTCTCCAATCCAGATTCCTAGAGAGGTCTGAAATAGCCAACTCATCGTCAGCAGTCCCAGATGTTGCTGCCCCAATTGTGCGGTCTGGCCAGTCAAAGCATAGGTGAGGAGTAGAAGAGCCGTTGGTAACAGCCAGAACAAAACAAAGTTGCCCTGGCGAACGCGAGGTACAAGCGTTTCCGGTTGTGGTTGGATCTCTTCAAGCTGCATCTCATTGTTCTGTCTCCACGTATGCCCTACATACGTGCGTTTATGTCCACTCAGGCGCGGGCGTTCCCGTTGCTGGTCTGGGTCCTGAGTGCGCCAGAGCATAAAAAGAGCCAGAAGTAGCAAAGCGATCCGGGCAAGCCAGATTAAGCCGTAGTTGGTCTGGCTAAGAAGCTGCTCTAGAGCCGTCAAATTCAGGCTCTCTTGATTGCGTATATGCGAGAGTGTTACAGATCTCAAAAAGAAGCTGATCCCTTCACCTACCAGAAGCGCGTACAGGCTCAGCCATTGAAGTGGTAGACTCCGCTTCCACAGTTGATTGAGGAGATTTATTGTGTCGCCACCTGGAAGCAGCAGAAATCCCTCAACCGTCAGGCTACCGATCCAAAAAATGAGAGCGAGTTGAATGAGCCACTCCCAGATAATTGAGAGCAACCCAAGAGCATCCAATTCCAGTTTTGTATTGCTGGTGGTTGGTCCCAGAACCGGGTCTCCTTGTAGTCCCGTACTGGAGTGTCCTATATTGAAGCCAATAATCCCATGTGTCGCGTGACCATCCTGTTGAGCCAGAGCGGACCAACGGACCACATAGCCTCCCTGATCCAATCTCTCCTTCAAAGGGGTATCTAGCTCAGTTGGTTGACCAGGGGGGATTAGATTAGGGCCGAGATCGACGCGTCGATCCTGAGCATCAAAAACTTGAGCTCTACTGGCGGGACTGATTGCGGTATTGAAAAAAATGCGAATGCTGCGGGGAGCGGCTGCGATGGTCGAGCCATCTACCGGCTCCGAACCAATCACAAAGCTATGGGCTGAGGCCACTGGTATCTGGCTGGTCGGCCAGGGAGAGAAGCAAAAAAATAAAAAGGTTCCCAGCAGAAATAAAATTCTGCCAGCCGCTCGTCTCTGTCGCATTTTTCTCCTCGGGGTAAAGCCACACGTATCCATACGCATACTCTTGTTTCAAATTGTACCGCAGTCATCATTTCACTGGCAACCGGATCAGAGGATGAAAGTCGAGAAAGAATGCTTTACCTGAGGGTTCGGCTTATAATTAAAAAAGGGCATAAAAAAGTACGGTGAACACCCATAAGATGGAGTAGAGATAGTCCCAAATGGGATAGTCTGACATCTTGTAGATAAAACACATTTTATGGTCATTCATAATGAACGTTCGTTGATAAAGAAAAAAGAGAATAGTTTTATGAAGAAAAGTTTCTGGTTACAGTCCTGGTCGCGCCTGTTTTTTTGGGCAAATGCTCTTAGCGTGGCCGGTTTCTATCTGTTTATCTGGCAACGATCCCTCTCCAGTAAGAATGAGCAGGTTCGCGCTCTGCCTCCGCTCGCTCAGTTGGAGCGTAAGAATGAGCACCCTCTTGTCTCAATCATCTTACCCGCCCGCAATGAGGAGCAGAACATTCGCCGTTGTGTAGAGTCCTTGTTATTGCAAGACTATGGGAATTACGAAGTTATCGTCGTGGATGATGGTTCAACCGATCGGACGGCCGAGATCCTTGATCAAATTCTCGAAACCAACCCCCAGGGTGATCGCGCTTATGTCCTGCGCCTGCGAGGGGATCTACCTGAGGGCTGGGCTGGGAAACCGCATGCCATCCATATGGGAGCGCAGGAGGCGCGGGGCGAGTGGCTGCTCTTTACTGATGCCGATACCTGGCACGCCCCAAATTCCTTGAGATCGGCAGTTGTTCAGGCCACGGAAGAGCAGGCCGACCTGTTCTCTATAGGCGCTGCTCAGGAACTGCCTGGCTTCTGGGATAGAGTGATGATGCCAATGGCCTATCTTGGTATGAGCATGCTCTATCCGCCGAAAGAGGTAAATAATCCTCGCCGCAAAGTCGCCATCGCCAATGGGCAATATATCCTCATCAGGCGGAGCGTCTACAATACACTGGGAGGCTACGCCCGACCTGAGTTGCGTAGTACGGTTGTAGACGATCGGGACCTAGCGGAGCTTGTGAAGCGGAGCGGCTATCGTCTGCGCTTCGTGGATAGCCTGGGGCTGGTTCACGTTCACATGTATAGGAACCTGGGAGAGATCTGGCGCGGCTGGCGCAAAAACGTCTTCCTGGGTAACCGTGGGGGAATTCCCTTTTTCCTTCTCCAGATCCTTGGGCTACCAATGGTCACTATTGTTCCCTTTCTGGTTCCTTTTCTCACGCTGTTAGACCGCCGCCTGGGAAGAATCGAGCGTTTGGGGATTGCCGCTACCGGATTAATTCCCTTATTGACCTATCGGATCTGGCTGAACCGTCTATTAGAAGTTCCCGCTATCTACGCTCTAACGCATCCATTAGCGGGGGGACTTTTCACCGGTATTCTAGGTCAATCGTTCTGGCGCGTGTTGAGCGGAGTTGGTGTGGACTGGCGGGGTCGGACATACAGTGGGAAGACTGTTGCCTCGATCTCACATGTTCCTACTGCCGCGCAGGTAGAAAATAATGGGCATGTTCATCCATCTAATGAAAGGCTTCCCAAATCATGAACAGGCAAAAAAGACTCGAACCAGGACCCGGACAGGAATCTGTCTGGGATTATCCACGCCCTCCCAGGTTAGAGGAAAGTGATAACCACATTCAAATTGTCTTTAATGGCGTGACCCTCGTTGATACCCATCGCGCGATGCGTGCGCTGGAAACCAGCCACCCGCCGGTCTACTACATCCCGCCTGAAGATATCGCGATGGAGTATTTCACGCCTACCTCACGAAAGACGTACTGCGAATTTAAAGGCAATGCTAGCTATTACACAATTAGCGTGAACGGCAAGAGCCTTCCAGATGGGGCATGGTATTATCGGCAGCCCAGCAAAGGATATGAACGTATGGCGAACTACGTCGCCTTCTATCCCGGAAAAATGGACGCTTGCTTTGTGAACGAGGAGAAGGTTCAGGCCCAGCCTGGAGACTTTTATGGAGGCTGGATCACCAAAAATATTGTGGGACCCTTTAAGGGAGGCCCCGGCACTATGGGTTGGTAAACTATTGCTCATGGACGAAAATGAGTAAGACGTCCCAAAATGCGGATAAAAAACAGGAAAACCTGTCAGATTTGTACTTGCACATGCATAAGCCTTCATTTATACTAAAGGGGTAGAAGCGGTGATCAGTCATCCAGCAAAACTATGTGGGGGGTATCTTGCAGACAGCTATTCGGGTTGCAGTTGTGGCAGTAGTTATCTTAGCTATCTATCTTTTGCTTAGTTCCAGTCTGACCGGGGCAGCAGGCAATGCCCTGCTCTCTTCTCAGGATGCTTCGGCCCATGGACTGGCGGAGATCGTCCCTCAGGGTCAGGGTCAGGGCTCTGATCTTCAGGTACATTTAGATGGCCTGCCGGCCAGCACTGACTATCAGGTCACGCTGGACCAGGACCAGTGTAATGGTAACGTTACCAGCCGGGTAGGACACCTGACAACTGGGAGTGATGGTTCTGTGGTTCAAACATTTCCCATAGATAATCTTCAGGGGGCTAACCAGCACCCTTTATGGTTAGATGTTCGCCAGCCCGATGGAACAAGCGTTGCCTGTGGACAGGTTCAGGTGAACCAGGATCTCCTAACTCGCGTAAGTAGTTCCGCGAATAATACTACATTGGCGGACCCGCAGGGGCTTACAACTTTCCCAGATACCGGCGTTGATCCCCATTCGCGTCCAGTTGAGGGTTACCAGCCAGCCTCTCATTATCGCTAAAATCTAACCGGGCTGACGCATCAGGAGAACCTTGAAATTGCCCATCCCAGAGGCGTCGGTTAAGGTCGCGACTCGGTGGCGAAGGTTATACCATCTGAGCAGCGCGACCTGCCCCTGATCCGAGGCCCGGTCTTTATCGGCTACAGCGTATTGATCATGCAGGCGCGTCAGCTCCTCATAGATCCCCATTTTTTCTAACCAGTCTCGTTGTGTCACATAGTTGCTCAGACGTAGCCCGAGAGCGCGACCCTCTTTGATCAGGCTGCTAAAATTTACATGAGCCGTCAGATCCTGCTCCCCGGGACGAATTAAAGGCCGCTCGGTGATCTGATGCTTAAAATAGCTGGTCAAAGTTCCATTGCGGCGGTAGGGGGTATAGAGCTGTCGTGCCTTCTCTCCATAGTCGATAATGAGCAGATAACCGTTCTGAAGGCGGTGGCTGGTTTGTTCCAGCCAGTTGGCAATATCCAGATTAATCTCGGCTCGCCAGCCCTCGATATATTTTTGCCAGGGGATTGAAAAGCTATCCAGATAGCCAGCGACCTCAGGGCTGGAAGGCTCTCCCAATACCTCGTTGAGACGACCGTTCTGGTGTTCGACATATACCTCATAAAGCTGGTGATCGCGCTTCTCCACAAGATGTACAGGGAAAGCATCCACCAGCTCATTGGAGAGGATGATCTGGAATTTTTCGTTTGCCACTGGCTGCTGAACATCTTGACCGAAATGCAGATCCTCGGTCTGATATTCCAACGCCTGATACAAGACCGGTTCCTCAGCCTGAGCCCACCCTGCTCCAGGACCCGAAAGGGCTGAGAGCGTCCCAGCTTCAGCCAGAGTTGCTTTAGTTGGCGACCAAGACAATGGGCGAAAAGCTCGGAGACATCCGTACTAGTATAGTAGTCTCCCTCCCAGCCCATCTTCATCGCTCCCGTTACATAATAGCCATAATCTGGTTCATAAAGAGCCATCCGCATAAATTGAGCGAACTGGATCGGGCCCTCGCGCTCGATCCGTTCAACAATGATGTGTTGTAGATTTTTCGCT
>CAXTTV010000151.1:7429-11711 GCA_964247295.1 uncultured Ktedonobacteraceae bacterium
AATCGTTTCTACTGTGTGATTGGGAACAGGGCCGTAATCGACCATGCTATCATAAATGAGCTCAGGATCGCTATCGTTATCGTCGCTCGTTTCGCATTCGCATAAAAATACGTTCCCCAGGAAGTGAGCAGTAAGAAGATCAGTACCAGGATTGGCAGGACAATGTTGAGAAAGCCCAGTCCTGTAGTTGTCGCGACCGCGACAAACAGTCCGATCAGTTGGAGTAGCTTGAAAAGCAAGCTGCTGAACCATGCTCGCCATAAGCCCTTCTCCTGGTAGCCCCGGTTGATGCCTTCATCCAACAGATTGATTGGCAGTAAAAGCAGAAACACCAGCCCCAGTCGCCAGAGCCGCTCGGGTGGGAGCAGGAAGCGCTGCCAGGTGAAGGTGAGCAAGCTTCCAAGGGTCAGATAGAGTGTCACGGCTAGAATGACAGCCACGAGGATTTGTTTCAAGCCCTGACGGGTCTCCAGTAACGGCAATTGGCGACGGAAAGGGTAGATCAGCAGTGCCGTTCCTAAAGCGGTCAGCAAAAAATAACCCGCCATATAATCCGCGAGAGTCTGATGGAGCAGAGCAAAGGGCCGCCAGAAGTACTGAACCAGTAGCGCGATCGCAATGCCTCCAAGCAAGCACAGGCCAAAGAAAAAGACATCCGCCAGTCGATAGGCTCGTGCATTCCCGTTGACTTGTAGCAATCCCAGTAACAACTCTCCCAGAGGGAAGATTGCCAGGAGGGCTGCCAGAGCCCCCGTCACTAGCCAGATCAGTCGGCTGTTGGCCTGTATTTTGTCCAGAGGAAGGGAGGGTTGAACGGTTGTCTGAACCCAGCCCAATGTAAGCCGAAAGCTTTCCTCGGCATTGAGGATCGTAATATGATTCAGGTTCGCCAATACCGCTTGCTGCCGTGTCGTACCGTAGTGGGGATCACCGCATTGAGTCACTGATCCGGTTTGATGCAGTACAGACTGTTGTCCACAGCCCTCCTGGAACAGGCGCTGGCTATCCGCGATCGAGACAGCAAGATCGCTCTGGCCCACGAGCATCAGCAAGTTACGTGGGTGCGTGAGATCTGGATGTTCCTGGCCGACAGGAGAGATTAAAATAGTCGCAGCCAGATCGTTATCCGCATGAGCCATAGAGTAGTCCCCAACCGCCGCCGAACCCATCGAATGGCCGATCAAGACCAGACGAGGCTGAGGACTCCCATTTGTGGCACGAACGTACTCTACAACTTCAGAGATCGCTTGAACATTCAATTGCGAATTCTCACCATTTGTAGGGATCGAGACCGTCGACTCACCGTGGCCGGGAAAATCCAGAAGATAACTGGTGATACCCGCGCGTGCCAGCTCAATACCAAAGCCATTCATCAGCTCCTTACTGGCCGAGAAACCATGCCCGATAATCGCCACCACATTGCTATCCCCTTGCTGAGGGCTGAATTTTAGAAGCGGAACAGGGATCGAGCCGGGCACCTGAAGACTTGTTCGCCTGACGCCCTGTTCATACTCGATCACCCGCGAATAGCTTACCGAGAACAAAACACCCAGAAGTAGCACTATCCCTACATTGAGAAGCATTCGACGCCGACGGAGTTGTTCCTTACGTTGGGCCATGATGACCCGCGTCTTGACGCTATGATACATGCCCTGATTCCTCCTGGAGAGTAATGGTAAGCCAGATTAGTGGAGATTGACCCTTAAGGATACAACACACAGACTAAATTAGATTGGCTTCCTGACCAAAAGTTGTGATCAGCAGATCCAGGGCCATCTCTGGCGTCAGTCGGCTGCGTTTCAGGGCGGCATCGGTAGCGAGCAACTGATGATACGCACTTTCCAACTGGCCCGGTCCAAACTTTCCCACCTGACGTAGAGCCTTGTCAACCACAAAGGGAGCAATCTTGGCCGTTGAGGCGATCTGTGGAGCGCGCATCCCTTTTTGAGAAAGCTCTTTAACCAGCAACAGCGATCGGACCTGACTGGTGATCGTGCTGATCAACTTCAATGGTGGTTCTCCATCCTTGAGCAGTTCATGTAAAAGATTGAGGGCCTTGACACGATTTCGTTGGGCCAGAGCATCTGTTAGATCAAAGATCCGCGCCTCCTGCACACTCGCTGTGAGTAGCTCAATCTCCTGGGGGCGGATCGTCCCGTCGGGTCCAACATAGGTCGCGAGTTTATCCAGCTCATTAGCGAGGAGTCGGAGTTGATTGCCGATAAAGTCCGCCAGGAGATGGGTGGCCTCGGGCGTAATATTTACCCCAATATTTTTCGCGCGGCGAGTAATCCAGTTTTCCAGGGCTCCCCCTTTAGGAAGCGTACTATTAATTACTTTTCCATAGGCCTGAGCCGCTTTTAGTAGGGGGTTACTGGCCTCAAGTTCCTCATCTAAAATAAGAATCAGGGTTGTAAAGTCGGGAAGATCTGGAAGGTATTGGGCCAATCCCTGTTCAAAGGCGGCGCGTGAGTTCGCGCTTTTCCCTCCTTTTTTCCCCTTTTTCCCCTTTCCCCCTGGTTCTGTGGTTGAGGGGGCTATACTCTCCTCACCTCGCTTTTTTTTCGGCAGGCCATCGAGTATCACCAGCCGTTGGTCCGTTAAAAACGGAAAGGTATCGCAGGTAGCGGTGAGCGTCGCCAGATCCACCTCACCACCGCTATACCTTTCCTGATTATATTCAAAATTTCCAGCCTGACGCAGCTTTTTTAACTGCTCGTGGCCAGTAAATTCGTCATTGCCATGCAGAAGATAAAACATGCGGTTTCAGACGATCCCTTGATTACTCATGTAAAGGGTTAGGGCGGCGATAGTCCTGACGATTGCGGCTAGCGACGAGCAGATCAGTAATAATCGCTGCTACCAGCCCCAGGATAGAGCAGATAAACAGAGCGCCGAAAAAGGTAGCGCCGGGATCAGCGTTAGGCAGGGGAGTATCGTAAATAAGCGTGCCCACCCAGCTATCGACCAGAATGAAGCCGATAATATCACCGATCAGTGCGCCTGTCACAACCGCACCTTTATTGCGGACCGCGCTTATCCAGAAAGCCAGAAACAGAACTATGGGAAGCGCGAGCAGAAAGCCAAAGATGGATGCGATCAGATAACCATTCATAAAAAGAGCCTCCTGAGCCAGATTAGATAAAAATGTTTTTTCTATTATAGGACAGTAGGGCAGCGATGACAATGTGTTCGTCACAAAAAGAGCGGCTCCCTCAGGGGCCGCTCTTTTACCTGTTTTGCTTATTACTGATGGGTTATCGGTACCTGTTTGTGCTCTGCCGCGTTTTTTGCGGTGGCTCGACGGTCAGCCGCCTGTCTGCGCCAATCGCGGATGCCCTCGCGAGTGATATCCAGGAACGTCGCTTCATCCTGATGAGCCTTATAGAGAGACCAGCCAATCTTTGGTAGCGTCAGAGTATTGGAGTAGACCAGATAACGGCTCTCCCAGTGGGGCTGAAATTTTTTCTTAAAGTTGAAAAGGGATTGATTTTTGCTGGGATTGCCGAAGCGTTGTGTCAGGAACTCGATGCTATTATCTAGCGCGGACTCATTCTCGTTATTGGCATTGCTTAGAGGTGCCAGACCCAGACTAGCAACCTCATAGCCCTGAGTTTTGAGATCCTCGATCGAGCGTGCCAGTAGCAATTCCATTGTGCCGGGAGCTGTCTGCTCAGCGCGGCGCATCAGATCCAGACCCCAGCCTTTGCGTCCATAGATTGGAATAAAAGTCACAAAGGCATGGACTTTATCCTCTTTATCTACAGCTAGCGCGTAGAGAATATCTTGTTTGATATATGGATTAAAGTGGCCCATACTGAAGCCCATCTCCGAGCCACCTTTTTCGGCCAGCCAGTGCTTAGAGATCTCCGTCATCTGTTGAATATGACTGAGATTAAACATCCGGCTATGCTGAAATACAACCTCCAGCCCTTCTTTCTCCGCGCGCTTAGCACTGGAGCGGACATTTGACATCGCATTACCACGAAGAGTAAAGTTCTGGACATCCACGATCGCATCCTCGCCGATCTTCAAAAGGCGCAGACCAAAGGAGCGATAGATCTCGGCCAGCTCATCGCGCACCTGCCAGAAGACCACCGTCCAGTCCTGCTGATAACAGAAGGCCATAAACTCCTGCATTGCGCTCTGGATCTCGTCCTCGGGTCCAATAGGATCACCGGCGACCACCGCGCCCCCCCCCTCTAGAAAGAAGCTTATCACAGTCTGGCAAGAAATCCAGAAAAAGTACACTTTATACTCTACCAACGCGTAGTACGAGATC
>CAXTTV010000152.1:0-11688 GCA_964247295.1 uncultured Ktedonobacteraceae bacterium
TGGATCACCTCCTTTCTAGGGAGTTTGTCCTCACAAGGGACTATCCCAGGTCGATACTTGACATTAGTCAGGTTACCTGATATAGTCTGTAACTGGTTGAGGTTTTGCGGTTACGGTAGTTGCCTTACCACTCTTGAGTTGTTCAAGGATGACTCGATGTCTCAGATGCAAATGCGGGCTATTAGCTCAGGTGGTTAGAGCGCAGTCCTGATAAGACTGAGGTCCCTGGTTCGAGTCCAGGATGGCCCACTTGTTCCTTCGGGGATGTAGCTTAGTTGGTAGAGCGCCGCCCTTGCACGGCGGAGGTCAGGGGTTCGAATCCCCTCGTCTCCATCAGGAATCCTGCTCGTGGGTTTGTACATGCGGGTAGGGTGGTAATCATTGCGAAAGGGAAACACCCGTTCCCATCTCGAACACGGTAGTTAAGCCTTTTAGCCCCGATGATACTATGGGCGCAGGTCCATGGGAAAATAGGAAATTGCCACTCTACCTGCCTGTATAAGCAGGTAAGCAAAAACACTCTGCGGGAGTGGCTCAGTGGTAGAGCACTTCCTTGCCAAGGAAGATGTCGCGGGTTCGAATCCCGTCTCCCGCTTTAGCCCACCTGTATATGCAGGTAGGGTAGTGATCATTGCGAAAGGGAAACACCCGTTCCCATCCCGAACACGGTAGTTAAGCCTTTTAGCCCCGATGATACTATGGGCGCAGGTTCATGGGAAAATAGGAAATCGCTACTCTACCCGCCTATATAGGCGGGTTTTTTTATGGCTCTTAGCGCCTCACTCCATGATGCTCGTGAAGCGCGATCCTGGACCCGCTCAATTCTCGTTTTTGATTTTAAGATAGGCCAGACGCAAACCCTCCAGCGGTAGAAATTGATTGATATGTTCTATATCTGGAATTAGCGGGGCCATCAGGCCGGCGAGCCCGCCATGCGCGATCACTTTCACTTGCTGCTTTTCCCCTCCGGGGATCTCCCGCCGTAGCCGCAGGATTAATCCCTCGACCAGCCCTACGTGCCCATAGAGAATCCCCGATTGCATGTTCTCAATAGTATTTTTACCTAGAGCTGATTTCGGTGGGGTTAGATCAATGCGGAACAGGCGTGAGGCCGCCGAACTAAGGGCTTCAGCGGAGATCATAAGTCCGGGGGCGATCGCTCCACCTAGAAAATCTCCCTCAGCAGAAATTACATCAAAGGTTGTGGCGGTGCTGAAGGCAATGATGATTGCCGGCCCTCCATAATGATGATGGGCCGCCAGGCTGGTGACAATACGATCCGGCCCGACCTCCCAGGGATTTTCGACCAGCAATTTAATTCCAAGATCACTTGTATAGTCGATGATCAGGGCTTCTTTCTGGCAATACGCGCTGGCAAGCTGTTGGAAAATAGGCGTTAAGGGCGGAACTACACTCGACAGAATGATATCGTCAATATCTGAGAAGCGATAGCCTGCATGCAGCAGCAGATCGCACAGGACCATCGCATACTCATCTGTAGTTCGCTGTCGCGCCGTGGAGACGGTCCAATGCTTCTGCATCGCGGTATCGTTATAAAGGCCAAACTTAATATTAGTATTGCTTACATCTATGGCAAGTAACATACAATGCTCCAGATCCTACAGATTTCTGATCGTATCATTTTTTAGTCATGAAAAACGCTAATGGTGCCTGGCATACTCTTTAAGGAGATTGGCGATAGCATTTGGATCTCCATACGCCTCGTCGCTGACTACTAAAACCTCTTCATCGGTTCTCCCGTCGATAAAGGCCAGAGATGTAGGGGTACGCATACGCCGCTTGCGGATCTTCATGCCTGAGGGTACCAGCCCCCGTCCAAGAATAAAGCCAGAGGTATTTTCGCCAGCACTGGGGATCTCCTCTATTGCGTTTCCACCCGTGCTGGCTTCTGGTAGGGGCTTACCACGAGCAGTGACGTGCAGGACATGTTCCAGCGGCACCTGGATAATCTTGTCTCCCTCTTGCTTTACAAAATTCTCAGGAGTAATTACAATCAGGTGTTTCTGCGACTGCATCAAGCGACGGATATCAGTAATTAAGGACCACAGACTGCCTACTCCCACAAATAAAGGAATCGCCAATAGAATCGTCGTGATGATTGCCGCACCTACCCCATGCTGATAGTTACCAGGTATCACTGCCAGGGCTATCGGGATGAACAGGCCAAAGCCGATGATCAAGCCAAAGATCCAGCCGACGATGCCCAACTGCACCTTTTGTCGCAGCAAGGGAAAGACGATCCAGCCCCGAGGCGGCTCAGTTTGTCGTGCCTGCTCAAGTATCTCGACTACTTCCATAGATGTAATTGTCTCCATATGCGAATAACGTCCTGTGCTCAGAGGTACCAAATTTGGGTTAATGCTCTTCACATTATATAGCAAAAGCCACTTCTGCGCCCATCAAAAAGAATAGGCAGGGCTATTTAAATCTCTTCTTATAGCTATATTCGATGGTGATAAAGAAGGGGAGAAGATAATTGGGGACGTTCCGCACCCCTGGACCTCCTTTCTTTCCAGAATGAAATAGCTCCGAAGAATAGGTATAGAGAAGGGCAAGTGGTACAATGAAAGATCAGAAAAAATCCGCAGCAAGTGAGGGCTCTCATGGATGTTCGTTTGCAAGCCGTGGCGGAGGCAACTGCGCGCCAGTTGATCGCTTTCTTTCGCGAGATGTACCCCGATTGGACAACGGATATTGCCCCAGTCGATGAGATGACGGCCTGGCTGGGCTTTACGGTACAAACCTTTCATCGGGACGATTATCCCGAGGGAACCTTTGGCTGGTTAGAGCCGGGGGAGGATCTGATCTGGGTTCGGCGTGATCTGCCTGAGACGTTCAGACGCTTTACTCTGGCCCACGAACTTGGTCATGCCCTGTTGCATCGGACTCCCAGCTCCGGTTCCTCTGAGCCCTTACAGCGGCTGGCTGTGCGCATCTCTCGCACACTCACGCTTCAGTCTCTGCCGCAGATCGCTGAGGAAGATCCTTGCAGGGATAAAGATGTTCAGGAGAATGTCCCGAACTTTAGCGATCAGGATCGGCTTCAGGAGATTTTAGGCTCTGGGCAGATGTATGATCCACGCAGCGAGCGCGAGCTTCAGGCGAACATTTTCGCCGCCGAGCTACTGATGCCGATGGAGCGACTGCGTACCCTCTATCTTGAGGAGGATGAGTCGCCTGTTCAGATCGCCGGCCATCGTTTTCAAGTCTCTCAGGCTGCACTCCTCAATCGTTTAACGGAGATGCTCAATCCTCCTTTGAAGAGCCATACGCTGACTATAGAGGTTCAACCCCCGACGAAGGTTGAGCGCAAGCCTTACGACCAATTTCAGCAGGCCGCGATCGAGGCTCCCACCCCGGCGTTAATCGTCGCGGGGCCCGGCAGTGGCAAGACCAGCACCCTGATCGGGCGCGCTCTGTTCTTGATTGAGGAGCAAAAGACCCCCGCCAGTCGCATTCTGGCTCTGACTTTCTCTCGCAAGGCTGCGGAAGAGATGCGAGAGCGCCTGCAACTGGCCCTGGGTAGCCAGAGGCCCCTGCCAGTGGTCAGCACCTTCCACGCCTACTGCGCCGATCTGCTGCGGCGCTATCCTGAAGAGGCTCATCTCTACGAAGAGTTCCGGCTGGTGGACGATACCGAGGGCTACTTCCTGTTGCGCCGCGTCTATAATGAGATGCTACTGGATCACTATCACAATCTGAAATTTCCCCCCTACTATTTCCCCATGCTGCTCAAGGCGATCTCTCGCGCTAAAGATGAACTGGTAACGCCTGAAGAGTATCGCCGCCTGGCTGATGAGATGCTGAAGCAGGCCGAGAATGATGCCGATCGCCAGGAGGCCCAGAAGGCTCGTGAGGTGGCCGATGTCTATGCGCGATATGAGGAGGCCCTGTTAAAGCAGAGAGATATCGACTTTGGCGGCCTGTTGATGCGCACTATTCACCTTTTTGAGGGCCACCCAGAGATCCTTGCTGAGGTTCGTCAGCAGTATCGACAGGTGCTGGTCGATGAGTTTCAGGATATCAACCGGGCCAGCGGCGTTCTGCTGCGCTATCTGGTGGGCGAGGAGCGGCGAGTCTGGGTGGTTGGGGATGCGAATCAGGCGATCTATGGGTTCCGAGGGGCCTCGCCAGCGAACATCGCCAATTTTCACCTGGATTATCCTGGCGCGGCTGTTTTACCGCTGAGCCGCAACTATCGCTCCCGACCGGATATTGTCGGGTTGGCTGATGCCTTCCGTTACTCTAAGTTAGAGCTGGAGGTTCCAGAGGATCAACGTCAACTGAATCAGGCGGCGCGGTCAAACGCAGATCTGCCATATATCACGCTGGCAACCGCTGAGAGCGAGAATAGTGAGTTTTCGTGGATTGTCAAAGATATGCGTGAACGCTTGAAGCAGGGGTACAACTATCGAGACCTTGTGGTCCTTTGTCGGACGCGCAGTCAGGCCCGAAAAATCTCGCGAACGCTCTCATTAGCTGGTCTTCCCCTGGTTGAGCGAGGCGATATGCTTGAACAGGAGTATATCTTGGATCTGATCTCGATCTTGCTGCTCTTCTGTGAGACCAGCGGGATGGGGATATTGCGAGCCGCGCATTTTCCTGAGCATCCCTTAACGCAGGAGGATATCGAAGCCTTGCTCAAAGGCTCACACCAGAAAGAGGTACCTCTACTGGAGCTGATGAGGAGTGGTGACTATTCATCCCAGATGAGCGAGCAGGGGAGATACTCCTTGCGACGAATTGTCAACATTTTCCGAGGGCTTGAGGGCCGCGCCAATAACGTCTGGATGTTGCTGGCTTCTTATCTGCTCATCGAGACTGAAACCGTTAGAAGGCTTTTGTTGAGACGGAGTTCAGAAGATCCAATTGAGGCGGCGCAGAGCAACACCATGCTGGGAGACTACGCCGTCTTCCTGGATCTTGCCCGGCTGTATGATCAGCGGCAGGCGGCGATCCTCTGGCAGGAGCAGAACGAGGCCGAGGAGCGAGGGGAAGAGGTCCCGCAACCGCCAAAGATAATCGAGCAGGTTCGAGGCTTTCTGGACTATCTCAACGTGGTGATCTCGCTGCGTCAGGACACCACCAATCGGCAGCAGGCCGTAGAGCAGGCAGAGAGCGAAGAGATCCCCAATATTATTCGGGTGATGACCGTTCACGCCAGCAAGGGTCTGGAATTCCCTGTGGTCTACCTGCCGGGGATCGCTCAGAACCGCTTCCCCTCTGTTTACCGGGGGGGGCGCGACATTCAGGCCCCGGCTGGGATGCTGTCCGAAGAGAGCCAGGGCAAGGACCTGCACGAAAGCAACGAAGCCAACCTGTTTTACGTAGGGATCACTCGCGCCAAAGATCGACTGATTGTCAGCTATAGCAGTCGTTATGGTAAACTCAACTATAAAGCTTCTACCTATCTTGAGGCCCTGACCTCAGGTCTGCCCGAGGATCGTGTGCAGCGGATATCCTGGCCTGAAGATAGCGAGAGTCTGGCCTTGCAAGCTTTGAAACAGGCGGAAGACGAGAGCGTCGAACTAACCCAACCGAACGAAGGGTTTATCGACGCGATGACGCATGGTTGGCTCAATAATGCTGCCATTGGCACCTACCTGATTTGTCCTCGGCGCTTTGCCTACAACAACATTTACCGTTTCAAACGGGAAGAGGGCCAGTATCAGCGGTTCTGGCAGGCCGCCGACAAAACCATGGAGAAGATCCAGACGGAACAGAGCCGGGTCAACGAGATCACGCATGAGCAGATTCAGGAGCAGTTTTTGGCGCACTGGCAGGATCTGGGAGGACAGGAGCACCCATTCGCCGGCATGTACGAGAAGCATGGAGAGCAAGTAACCGGGCATATCTGGAGAAGTATGCATGAAGTCAAAGGGTACGAGTGGAGCATGCACCATAGCATCCCAATCCAGATCGAAGGGAGGACCGTCCAGGTAGACGTGGATCGGGTCCTCAAGGCTAAAGATCCTGGGGAAACCGTCACTTTTGTGAGGACGAGGCTGGGCAAAACAAAGAACGTACCCGCGCCAGAAGAGCGTGAATGGTTGTATCAGCGGGCATATGAGCAGCAATATCCAGATCAGGAGCCAAAGCTCTTAAACCACAACCTCAGCACCAACGAGCTTTCCTCAATCAAAATTGGATCAAAAAAAGAGAAAACTCTGGAGCGCAACGTGATCCAGGCCATTGAAGGGATCGAGGGGCACCAGTATCCGGCCAGACCCGAAAGTGAGAATAGCTGTCCCAATTGTCCCTTCTTCCTAATTTGTCCGGTGTAGTATGGAACTCATTATTCTCATCGGTTTACAGGCCGCTGGTAAAAGCACTTTTTATCGGGACCATTTTGTTGAAACGCATCAGTTGGTCAGCAAAGATCTTTTGCGGAACAGTCGATCCAAAGCCCTCAAGCAGCGTCAATTAATTGAAGAGGCGCTTGGGGCCGGGAAATCAGTTGCTGTAGACAACACTAATCCCACAAAGGCCGAGCGTGCAGAGTTGATCGGGTTGGGAAAAGGGTACGGGGCAACCATCATTGGCTATTTTTTTGAAGTAAGTGTGAAAGAGAGCCTGGAGCGGAACCGGGGGAGGGGAGGGGAGGCGAGGGTACCAGAGATCGGCATCTTCGCTACCCTCAAACGCTTCCAGAGGCCCACCTTGGATGAAGGCTTCGATCAGCTTTATGTGTTGCGTCCCGATGACGAGTAGGGGAGCCGTTTGTGATTCTGCTGGGAAATTGGGAGAACATCCCAGCGTCTCGGAGAGCACCGACTCCCCTACGCTGCCTGCTTGCTCTTCGGGTCTCTTTCTGCATTTCCCAACAGAATTGCTGCTCCCCTACTTCAGGGAGTTGATGTTCTGAGAAAGCTTCGCTTCATACTCACCCCGATACTCCGATGGGAGCATCTCGGCGATCTTCAACATAATGGTCTCACTGGCTTCTTCGATATCTTCCCGACTGATTTTCTTCCCTGCTGGCTTCAGGTAGATGGGATCTCCATAATTGACGGTAACTGTTGGCCGCCATTGCTTAAGAATCTTCTCGCTCCCATTGACGGCGACAGGGATTACCGGAACACCACTTCGGAGGGCGATCAGAGCCATTCCAGGATGTCCCTTACCCAGTGTGTGCGTTTTGCTGCGCGTCCCCTCGGGGAAAATAATGAAGACGTTTCCGGCTTTAAGCTGCTCGCCAGCCGCGCGGATCGCCTGCCGATCTCCCTCGCCGCGCTTGACCGGAAAGGCTCCCAGAAGACGTACCAGCCAACCGATTTTGCTATGGAAAAGCTCCTCTTTGGCCATGTAGACCACTTGAGGTGACATATACGCTGGTACCAGCGGTACATCTAACCAGGAAAGATGATTAGAAACGATAATATATGGCCCTTTGCGTGGTAACTTATATCTGCCTTTAAGTCGAATGTTCGCGAGCAGTAACAGCACAATCTTAATAGCGGTGCGAAGCGTGACCCAGATCGGTCCGGGTGTTTTATAGGGCTCGTATAAATTGACTTCGCGTTTGCGCACTTTCTCAGATGTTGCTGGCTGTGTGCTGGCCGATGGTGTTGACGTAGTGTTGTTGGTGTCCTGTTGTTCCTGACGCATGTTTTTCCTCCACAATTCTATTTATGGCTTTGAGTACCTGAGGAACGCTTAGATCGTCGGTGTTGATGACGATCGCGTCGGATGCGGGCCGCATGTTCGCGCGATCATTCTCATCGCGCTTTTTAATATCCTGTCGGATCTCGTCGAGATTCGCGGAGAGATGATCGGCCCCATTGCGCTCGGCAATCTCTGAGTACCGCCGGCGAGCTCGCTCCTCTAAACTCGCGGTTAAATAAATTTTGAGTTCGGCGTCCGGAAGCACAACCGCGCCAATATCGCGCCCGACCATGACCACTTGATGGTTACGGGCCATCTCTCGCTGACGCTCGATCAGGATTGCCCGGACGCGCGCATTTACCGCGACCGGCCCGACTGACCGTGTAACCGCAGTATTGCGGATCTCCCAGGTGATATCTTTGCCATTCACCATCACAGTGTACTGCCGGCCATCTTGAAGCTCAGGCCGAGTGATCTTAATCTCTGCTGTCTCCGCCAGATGAGTCAGGGCATCTTTATCGGTCAGGCCGGTGCCGGTCTCCAGGGCAAGCCAGGCCACTGCCCGGTACATGGCTCCCGTATCTATATAAATATAATCCCACTGTCGTGCTAATTCTTCACCTACGGTACTTTTGCCAGAACCTGCTGGCCCGTCGATGGCAATACGCCCTGGACGTTGCATGCTTCCTCCGTGGATCTTCTTGGTCTGATATTCAGAGAAGAGTATATCATAAGTTGACGCTCTAAGGCCCCTTTCTGATCCTTTCTTTTTGATACGTTGAACTGACTGCTTGCTTTGAATGATTCTCAAGAAAACATTGAAGGATTATAGAGGGTTCCTTGAGGATTTCTTGAATTCGCGGGAGTAAAGTTAGAGGTGTAGACGAGATACAGATCCCCGGATGCGAACCAGAGGGGTTCGATCCTTTGAATAATGTCTGGAGAGGGAATTTTGATGTACAAAAGAATGATACGTGTCCGGCGGCAAGGGCTGCTTCTCCTGGCGCTCCTGTTGTTGACCCTGACGTTGGTTCTGGGGGCCTGCGGTTCTTCCGCGACCGCGACAGGTACCAGCGAGTCCTCGAATGTAACGACTTCTCAGGACGATAGTACCCCGACATCTGTTCAGGATGCGGATAAGCAGGCTCAGGATGTAATGCAGTCGCTGGACAAATCTAATAAAGACGCGAATGCGAGCGGGACGCCCGCTACAGAAGAAGAGGCCACCCGTCCCTAAAAGTGGGGATGCAAGGGGACCAATCCAAGACGCACGTGAACGTGCTTTCCTACGACGGGTAAACTGTCTCGCGCCTGAAGGGGCTTTCTTCCGACTTCTCATCACTAAAGTTACATTTAAGATTGCTATATCAAAGAGAAAGAGATGAATAATAAGATGAAAAAGTTTGCAACTCGTATGAGTATTGCCGGTGTTTTAAGCACCCTGGCCCTGTCCTTTGTGATTCCTTCCAGCGCGTTGGCTGCGACAAATCCCGATGTCCAGAAGTGTTCCGCCACAGATGTCCAGTGCGTGATTGGCAAGGGTGATAAGGAGATTATTGCCAGCCAGAATGCTTTGAACAAGGTGCTGGAGAGCGCGAAAAAGTATCAGGGCAATCACCACATTACGGACGGTGAGTTCAATACTATCCAGAAGGATGTGAATGATCACTTGCAAAAGCTGGCGGTCCTTAAGACAAAGTTGGATAAAGAGACGACGGTTAAGGATGCTCAGGAGGATGTAAAAGGGGTCCGCCAACTGAGAGTCCATGTGGTTGTGGTTTCTCGGGATGCGCGTGTTCTGCATCTGGATGTGGAGAAGAATCTGGATAGCCGCTTAAAGGCTGATGAGCCCAAAGTCCAGGGGGAGATCGGCACGGCAAAGGCTAATGGGCCAAAGCTGAAAGAGCTATTCAATGATCTGAAAGCGAAGGTGGATGAGGCGCAGGAGCAGATCAATCAGGCCCAGGGCAAGGTCTCTGATTTGACGGCTGCCAACTTTAACGGCAACAAAGCTGATTATAAAAAGAATTTTGAGTCTTTTAAGCAGTCCGAGAAAAAGGCCCACGAGGATCTGAATCAGGCCGCGAAGGACCTCCATCAGATCTCACAGTTGCTGAAAAGCAAGTAAGGGAGTCGCAAGCGACTCTGTTAGGGAATTCCCACCACCCTTGCCATGGCTGGTAGATCGGGTCACGCGTGGACCCGTGGGAAAGGGTATCGTTCCCGTCCCCATCGCCACACACATGGGCGGACCAGCGAATCCCTGGATGTTTTGGCTTCCGACGAAGGGTGGTGGGTTCCCTCTCTGCGGGTCCACGCGTGACCCGACCTACCCCATTCGAGTCGCTCCCTGCACAGGAACAGCTTCTTCTTTCCCCAACAACATCGTAGGTCGCTTCCCTACAAATTCTTGCTTACAACCCTCCTTTTGTTGTTTGCTTGCCTGGTTTCGGAGCTTATTGTTGCTTGCGCGATAAGCCCAGTGATTTCTCGTGAGGTCAGGTTTCGCCACTCTCCTGCCTTAAGATTTCCAAGCGTCAGCGATCCAAATCCGATTCGCGTCAGACTGTCAACCCGGAAGCCCACCTCCTGAAGCATTCTCCGGATCTGGCGTTTGCGCCCTTCGTGGATTACGATCTCCAGATGGCTACCATCTATATCGCGTTTGATGACCCGGAGCTGGACCGGCCCAACTTTATAGCGGCGGCCATCATCCTCGGTGATTGAGACGCCATATCGCAGTCGTTGGATGGCGGCATGAGGAATGTTCGCATCGGTTACCACGTGATATCGCTTGTCAATCTCGTTGCTGGGATGCAGCATTTTCTGCGCGAAATCGCCATCATTGGTAAGGATCAGCAATCCACTGCTATCCAGGTCCAGCCGCCCAACGGGATAGACCCGAAGCCGACGGATCTCCTGGGGTAGCAGATCGATGACGGTTGGGCGTCCCTGGGGATCTGAGACCGTGGTCAGGTATCCGGTTGGCTTATTCAATAACAGGTAAGCTTTTTTCGAGGTTTCTCGGACGGGGCGACCATCAACGAGGATCTCATCTCGATCTGGATTGATCTTATAGCCTTGAGTAGCAATTGTCTTGCCATTTACCTGAACCCGGCCAGCGGCAATCAATTCTTCGGCATGGCGGCGCGAGGCGATCCCCGCATGGGCCAGGAAGCGGGATAGGCGCTCTCCTTCGTGTTGCATCTAGATGTTTCTCTTCCCGACAATACAGTGCTCGCATTGCTTTCTGGAGCAGGCTGTCTGATAGATGTAGTGCAGACCCTGTTGCTGACAGGCTCCTCGCGGTTCCTCGACCAGCAATAACTGGCGTGCCATGGCCCGCGTGATCTGATTTGAGGGGAGTCCTGGCTGAGAAAGATATAGTGTCTGGATCTGTTCATGCAGTATCATATCATGCTCTACAAGGGCGGTGGCCGCCGCGAAAGGCAGCAAAACATTGCAGATCACAATGCTGGCCCGTGCCCGACCAATCTCCTTGAGCAGAGCCTGAAGCGCTTGAAGCGGCTTTTTTGATTGCAATGTTTTTCTTATAGTCTTCAATAAACCGATATTTGGAGGTTGATAGGTTTGGATAAGATGTCTGAGAGCGCGAAGTCGGCGGCTATCCAGAGGGGCTGGCTGTTGCGCCCGTCCTTGAGGCTCAGGTATTGCATCGGCAAGACCGAGGAGATACAGGCCAGTGGCGCGGAAAAGCTCGCGATCGCGCCCATATCCTAGACTCTCGGCCAGGGCGATTAATAGAACACAATCAAAGCTGCTCAGGGTAGGGTGGGGAGCGGCCCGATGAATTTGCTCGACATAGTGATCTTGCTGCTGCTCGAAACGGAGCAGGCCGGCCCGTTGAAATAGCCGTTGTCTTTGCTTATCATCCATTTCTGGTATAAGGGATTGGCAGGGCCAGGGTGCACTGAGTTTCTCAAGGGGTGAGTGGCCCGGAAGATCATACAGGGAGCATTGTGGGACAAGAGCACCATCCTCGCGCCGAACCTCTTGAGTGTCGCTCCGAAGCACAACATGCAGGATCACATGATTATAGCG
>CAXTTV010000153.1:0-11625 GCA_964247295.1 uncultured Ktedonobacteraceae bacterium
ATAAGGGGCTAACTTCATAGAATTCTTACTTTCTTCTGAGGAAAGCTTGATGTGTTTTTTACAACTTGAGGCTATAGTTGTAATTAAACCTGAGAATAAAGCGGTCGCAGATACTGGATTTCAAGAATAGTACCAGTATTCTTAATAAATAAAGGTGTGAGCCAGTGTGATTCATGAGTAATAAGTATTGAATCTTGGGAAAACGTCTGCTATCTCAAAAAAATTAGATATTATCTATATTAGTTAATAAATAGGAGTAAAGATAGAAGCAATATGCGAAAAAATATGTCTGTAGCCCAAAATCATGTTTTTAATCGTTCTGTGAATTGGATGTTTTCTGACTCAGCACGCTGGTTCCGGTTCGCCTGTACTGGTGGACTCGGCGCTGTAGTACAATTAATCTTATTAAAAATCATGACGGCATATGGCTGGAATCCTATTCTCGCGAATGCAATTGCGTTTTTAGTCTCGGCACAGGTAAACTTCTTATTTAATTCCCTTTTCACCTGGGGTGATCGCAGGGCACATGCAAGCTTTAACGTCTGGTTCAGGCGTTGGCTCACCTTTCACAGCACTATCGCTGGCACGGCTATTCTGAACATGCTTATTTTCACTATTGCGCATCTCTTTGTACCGACGTTGATTGCCTCTGTACTGGGAATTGTCTGTGCATCCTTTATTAATTTCATGAGTATGAATAAGTTAGTTTTCAAGCATGGTGCGGAGGGTGTCTTGCCGTTAGAGACTGAAGAAAGCATTATGGAGATGGAGGAGGTTCAGATATGATGGAGAGGCCAGCCCGTGTCGGTGTACGGTCAGACCAGGCTGTAGAACTGGAGAAGGCAGAAGAGATTATGTTCTCAGTTGTGGCTCCAGTCTTTAATGAGGAAGAGACTGTTCCACATTTTTATCGCAAGGTTATCGAGGTGATGGAACCTCTGGGTGAGACTTTCGAGCTTGTCCTTGTTAATGATGGGAGCCGTGATGGATCATATGCGATTATGGCTCAGTTGCACGAACAAGATCCTCGCGTACGGGTCGTGGATTTCTCACGTAACTTTGGGCACCAGATGGCAATCTCTGCTGGTTTGGACTATGCCCGAGGAAAAGCCGTAATTATCATTGACTCCGATCTCCAAGATCCACCGGAGGTTATTCCTGAGCTGGTCGCGCGTTGGAACGATGGAGTAGAGGTTGTTTACGCGCAGCGCAAGAGCCGGCAGGGTGAGACAGCTTTTAAGCTCTGGACTGCGGCTATCTTCTACCGCCTGATCGGAAAGATTACCTCGGTGAATATTCCTAAGGACACTGGTGACTTCCGTCTGCTGGATCGTCAGGTGGTGGATAGCCTGATTCAGATGCGAGAGCAGCATCGCTTTATGCGTGGTCTGTCGGTCTGGGTCGGTTTTCGTCAGGAGGCAGTGCCATATGAGCGGCATGAGCGCTTCGCTGGCACCACAAAATATCCCTTCAAGAAAATGCTGAAGTTTTCGTTTGATGCAATTACAAGCTTTAGCTATGTTCCTTTGCAGATGGCGACCAGTCTGGGCTTTTTTCTGGCCGTTCTTAGCCTGATTGGAATCGTGGTCGCGTCCGTTGTGCGCCTTATGACCGGAGCGATCACCGGCCAGACCACCACGCTGGTACTGGTCCTATTCCTCGGAGGCGTTCAACTCATCTTTCTAGGGATCATCGGTGAATATCTGGGCCGAATCTACGACGAGGTGCGCTCCCGCCCCCTCTATATTGTCCGCAAATACCTGTGAGTATACTTTTAGATCGATAAAATCGCTTTCTGTTGTCACAGGAGCCACCTTTGTGTAAAGTAGATCGGGCCATGCAGTGTGCGTCCATGGGGATGGGGCCCGACCTACGAGTCTGACCTACCTTGATTGACCTCGTCCTCCCTTTTTCGAGGAAATGTTTTCATGAGGGCTCAGAGCGACTCTGTTGGAAAATGAAAATATTGGGCGCGGGTAGGAGCGCTGTTTTTGAACATGCGCATCCTTTCGCGATCGCACGATCTCCCTCATTGGACCACCTTTTGTGAAGGCCGTTCCTTCCATTTCCCAACAGAGTCGCAGCGCAGCCCTCCTATTCCTTCTATATAGATAATAATGGCTTGACATAATCAATATATTGTGCTGAGTCACATTAGAAAATCAACATTTAGTACCCAGGGGCTTGTAATCTGCCTGAAGAGCCGGTATACTTACCCTTGGTTTCACCTGAAGGAATCATCCAAAATTACCGATTACCTTATATCTTTATGGGCTTAAACTGATTAATAAAATAGAAGTGATGGGAAGGACAACGTAGATGACCTTACAGCGGGAGCAGAGTGTAGAAGTGATGTCGCCGGCTTCATTCTCTGGAACGGTATTTAGCCGTTTGGAGCGGGCGGTCAGCAATGTATTTCGTGGTTATGAACAGGAGCTAGAAAGCCAGGGGGTGGTAGCTGAGATTATCGAAGAGTGCCGGCTCAGCTTGTTTGATGGCATTACCCCGGAGGAGATCCAGCGGACGGCGATCCTGGTGATGCGCGCGCGCATTGAGCGTGATCCTGTTTACTCTGATCTAACGGCGCGGCTCTTCTTAAACGGGTTGTATCGGGATGTGCTTGACCTGGACGAATTTGATCCCGGCTTTGTTGAGGCGTATCGGGCCGCCTTTCCCGAGAAGGTCCGCAAAGGGGTTGAAGAGGGCTTACTTGACGAGCGCTTGCTAAAATTCGATCTTAAGGAGCTTTCCAACCATTTGAAGCCGGAGCGGGACTGCCAACTAAAATATCTGGGGATCGAGACGCTGCATGATCGCTACTTCCTGAAAGAGAAAGGGAACACTCGCCTGCTGGAACTGCCACAATACTTCTGGATGCGCGTGGCAATGGGGATTGCCATGAACGAGCAAAAGCCAGAGGAATGGGCGATCGAATTTTACCAGAGTGTCTCTACGCTGCTGTATGTGCCATCTACACCTACTTTATTTCACTCTGGGAGCACACACCCGCAACTAAGCTCCTGCTATCTCACCACCATTGAGGATGATCTTGAGCATATTTTCAAGAGTATTGGTGATAACGCCCAGTTGTCTAAATGGTCGGGCGGCCTTGGCAACGACTGGACAAATATTCGAGGCACCGGAGCGATGGTACGGGGGACGAATGTTCCCAGCCAGGGCGTCATTCCCTTTCTGAAGATCGCTGACGCTACCACAGCCGCGATCAACCGTAGTGGACGCCGTCGGGGCGCGACCTGTGCCTATCTGGAGACTTGGCACTACGATATTGAAGATTTCCTGGAGTTGCGCAAGAATACTGGTGATGATCGCCGACGCACCCACGAAATGAATACCGCCAACTGGATTCCCGATCTGTTTATGAAACGGGTGATTGCTGATGAGGATTGGACGCTTTTCTCTTCGGACGAGACGCCCGATCTTCACCATCTGTATGGGCGAGCCTTTGAGGAGCGTTATGCCGAGTACGAGCGCCGGGCCAGCCAGGGCGAGATCCAGGTTTATAAACGTGTCCGGGCTGCGGACCTCTGGCGCAAGATGATCACTATGCTTTTTGAGACCGGTCATCCCTGGATCACCTTCAAAGATCCCTGTAACGTGCGTTCTCCGCAGGATCACGTTGGGGTCGTCCATAGCTCAAATCTCTGTACCGAGATCACCCTGAACACTTCTAGCAGCGAGACCGCCGTCTGTAATCTAGGCTCGTTAAACCTGGCACGTTACATTCGTCAGGGAGAGCTTGATAAAGAGCTACTGGCCGAGACCATCAAAGTCGCGATGCGCATGCTTGATAACGTGATTGATATTAACTTTTATCCGACCACTGAGTCACAACAATCAAATTTTCGGCACCGTCCGGTTGGTCTGGGGATCATGGGGCTTCAGGATGCGTTATACCAGCTTGATTTGGCCTTTGATAGCGACGAGGCCGTAGAGTTCTCCGATCAGATCATGGAGTTCATCTCATTCCACGCGATCCAAGCCTCCACTGAGCTAGCGCGGGAGAAGGGCGCGTACCAGAGCTTCAAAGGCTCCAAATGGGATCGCGGTATCTTCCCACTGGATACGATAGAGCTGCTTGAACAGGAGCGTGGCGAGTGGATCGAGGTTGGGCGCGAAAGCTGGCTGGACTGGACGCCAGTTCGTGAGGCCGTGAAAAAGTACGGCATGCGTAACTCGAACTGTATGGCGATCGCCCCCACCGCGACCATCTCAAACATCGCTGGAAGCTGCCCCTCGGTCGAGCCGATCTATAAAAATCTGTATGTGAAATCCAACCAGAGCGGCGAGTTCACAATTATCAACGCCTCGCTTGTAGAGGATTTGAAGCGGCGGAACTTGTGGGATAGTCAGATGGTTGAGCTACTGAAATACTTTGATGGCAACATCGAGCAGATCGACGCGATCCCCGATGATCTGAAACGGAAGTATAAAGAGACCTTTGACATTCATCCCGAATGGTGCTTAAAGCATGCAGCCGCCCGTGGAAAATGGATCGACCAGAGCCAGTCACTAAACATTTTCCTTAAGACAACTTCTGGCAAATTTATCTCCGAAGTCTACCAGGATGCCTGGAGGCGTGGACTCAAGACTACCTACTACCTGAGAACGCTAGGTGCTTCGGCCATCGAGAAAAGCACGCTTGATGTCACCAAAAAGCGTCAATCAGAGCCAGTTATTGTGCCGGTTGTCGACGAGACCGAAATCAAAGCCTGCCTCATCGACGATCCAAACTGTGAAGCCTGCCAGTAGAAAGAATAGTCACGTGGAAAAACAGATCCTTAACTGCAACACAACTGATCCAAACAAGATCCTGCCGATCAAATATCATTGGGCACGTCAGCATTATAAAACCGGAGTTGCCAATACCTGGGTTCCAGAGGAAGTCTCGATGCAGAAAGATGTCGAGATGTGGAAAAATCCTCGGGCCTTGAATGAGGATGAGCGTCGGGTTGTATTGCACAACATGGGCTTTTTCTCGACCGCCGAGAGCCTGACCGCCAACAATCTGGTCCTGACCATCTATCGGCATATCACCAATCCCGAATGCCGGCAGTACCTGCTAAGGCAGGCCTTTGAAGAGGCCGTGCATACCGATACCTTCATCTACTGTTGTGATAGCCTCGGGTTAGACCCCGAGGTAGTGTTTAACATGTACACTGAGATCCCTAGCATCAAAAGCAAAGACGAGTTTGTCGTCAAAATGACCAGTTCGCTAATGGACCCAACATTTGAGACCAGAACCATCGAAGATATGCAGCGTTTCGTCCATGATCTTGTCGGCTTCTACCTGATCATGGAGGGTATCTTCTTTTACGCCGGTTTCGCTATGATGTTGTCGCTGCTGAGGCGCAATAAAATGGTTGGGGTAGGGGAGCAATTCCAGTTTATTCTTAGAGACGAATCGGTGCATCTGTCCTTTGGTACCGACCTGATCAACGCCATTGTTCAAGAGAATTCCGCCATCTGGACTGAAGAATTCAAGGCAACAATTGCCCAGAACATCCAGCACGCCGTTGAACTAGAGTGTGCCTACGCGAATGATTGTTTACCCAGAGGAATTATGGGGCTGAACGCGAATATTGTGCGTACGTACATTGAATATATCGCCGACCGTCGCCTGAAAAGCATCAACTTGGAGCCGGTCTACGATGCCAAAAACCCCTTTCCGTGGATGAGTGAAGTTATTGATCTCCGAAAAGAGAAAAACTTTTTTGAGATGCGCGTCACCGAGTATCAGACAGGCAGCCTGACCTGGTAATATTCACAGGAAAAAGCCCCGTCCACGAAGTACTTCATGGACGGGGCTTTTTCGTAGTCAAGCAGCCTTAGAAGCGGGGAGGCTGCTGAGGATTCTCGACGCTCGTGTAGGCATTGGACGTTCCGCTGCCGGGATACGCACGTGGGGGAACGTTCTGCCCCTGAATGCGCGTCTCAATAGAACCCTGTGTCTGGTTCGCATTCAAATTCTGAGCGCCAGTAGATATAGCATTCTCACTACGGTTCAGCAAGCGACGAGCCGCATCCTGACCACCCAGACCAAAGGAAAGACCAAAGGCCAGAGCCAGGCCACCAACAATCGCCGTGAACAGCACATTTAACAGAGCTGGGGCGATATTCAACTGCTCCAGTGCGATCAGCCCACCAAAGCCAATGATCGACCAGCGTGTGATATTCGCGAAAAGCGAAGGATTGCCCAGCCGGGCGCTGGCAGCGGCACCACGAACAATATCCGCAAGGATGTTGGCCGCAAGGCTCGCTAGAAACAGGATCAGAATAGCGGCAAAAACGTTGGGGATATAGGCGACAAGCGTATTGATTGTATTGCTGACCGCCGCCAGACCGAGCGAGTCGGTCGCTGGCACCAGGAAAATCAGCAAAATAAACCAGTACACAACTCGTCCCAGCAGAGAGGCCGCATCCATCTTAACGCCCATATTTTGCTCAAGTCGTGTCAAGCCAATACGATCGGCCAGACGATCAAAACCAAGGCGGCGTAGCAGAGCCGTTGTAGCTTTAGCCAGCAGATTAGCTACAATCAAGCCGATAATCAGAATTACCAGGAACCCAAGCAAGCGTGGGAGAAACCCAATAATGAATCCCAGCACGTCCTGGAATTGTGTCACAATAGCTGTACCCCAATCGCGAACCATCGTAAACTCCTTTGAATTTCATAAGACCGGACAAGAGCTTATATTGTAGCCCTTTTTTTTATGAATCGGTGCATCACTTAATGATAATTGCACTTTAATACAATAAATCGTTTTCATACTATAAATCAAGTCAACAATAACATACTAACGATAAACTAATCTATTACTAAGCTAATTTTAAGTTTACAACCAATTCGGAAATACTTGTGTAATAGAATCCGTAACTTTATCCCGTCGAGAGAAATACACAAAATATATTTCTGAAATTGTAGATAACTATGCAGAAGTACCCAGGCAAAAAAAATAACAAAAAGACGCGGGTTACTGTGAAATATTCTCTATAAGCAGAAGTATTACCAATTATCAGAAACTCGATGAGCCCTGCTCCCAGGTCCGATCAGGTCCATCGCAGGCTAAAAAGAATGAACTATGTATGCGAGAATTTTGATTAAACAACACTCGTGCTTATCACCTGATAATCGTATCAATTGCGTCTGGAAATTATAAATTTGTATCCTTTTTGGTGTGTGAATTCGTGGAAGAAGCGTGCAAGGTTTATGCAGTACGAACCTTCAAGAGAAGAGGCTGATAACCTTCAACGTAGAAATTTAAACGATAGAAATTGATAAGAGTGGAGCAGAAAGACTTCGGATGGAGCCTGGAAGCCTTCTTTAATCAGATGGATTACAAAGGTATTAGAGAGGAGAACACACATGACAACCGGAAGATCAACCGTAGTAGGTGTTTTCGACGAGCGTAGCGCGGCTGAGAGAGCCATTGAGGCGCTGTACAATGCTGGGTTCCAGGGAGATCAGATTCGTTTTTCTGGTAGCGGTGGGAATACAGGTACAGGTTTTGTAGCGAGCCTCAAGAACCTTTTCTCTGGGGACGATGCGTCTCGCAATTCTAGTGCCGTCGCTAATGACCTGACACATATGGGTCTCTCTCGTGATGAGTCTAGCTACTATGCTCAGGAATATGAGAATGGACGCTCAATCGTTGCTGTCAGCGCTCAGGGCCGTGAGCAGGACGCCTTGACGATTCTCCGCACAAACAGTGGTTACGATTATAGCTCACGCACCAATACTACTGGGCGTGCTACGACGGGTACCGCGACCACAGGTACCGCGTATACCAATACGGCTAGAACAACTGCCGATGCTACTTTGGACGCTGATCAGCAGCGCTCGTTGAAGCTGCGCGAAGAGCAGTTGATTGCTGAGAAGCAGCGTGTTCAGTCCGGCGAGGCCCGCCTGCGTAAGGAAGTTGTTGAGCAGCAACAGAGCATCGATGTGCCTCTGACTCATGAAGAGGTTATTGTTGAGAAGCATGCTTACACTAACCCCCGCCCTTCGGATACCCCGATTGGTCAGGACGAGACTATCCGCGTTCCCGTCTCTGAGGAGCAGGTAAATGTCACCAAGCAGACCGTCACAACTGGTGAGGTCTCAATCGGCAAGCGTTCCGTCCAGGAGAACCAGAGAGTAACTGATACCGTTAAACATGAAGAGGCCTACCTGGATCGCGAAGGTAATGCTCGGGTTCGCACAAATGATAATCTGGCCGATGACACTCTGACTGATGAAGAGCGCCGTCGCCGCAACAAGGATCTTAACCGCTAGTCGAATTAAGATTAACCAGGCGAAAGCGGGGGAGGTGAAAACCTCCCCCGCTTTTTTATTTTTGGGCTATCGTAAAATGTCATAGAAAAAAAAAGGTAGTGGTCCAACGTTCTTCTTGTAAAAAGCAATTTTAAGTGCTATACGAGTGTTAAAATTTAATAAGCTACGATACATTTATAAACGCAATGTGAAAAGATGCCAAACTCTTTGGTTATAAGAGTCGTAGAGACCATAGTAGGTAAAGAGGCTAGTTAGGATGATCAATATATCGAAGTATAGAAATTTTTAAAATTCGGATGAAGATTATTTACGAGCAAAGTGCGTTATCTTTTTAAGTGGGAGGGGGATAAATTAGGATAGCAAAGAAAGTCTGTTTAGAGGATAGTGTGATTGAACATGTGTTATGGCGTAATGATTTTAACATAGACATATACGCATAAAATAATAAAATGTGCTTTTGATCGAAATTTTGTCGATAAAGAGAAAAGAATAGACATTACCTTTGGATCACGCTTCTATAAAATAAAGCAGAAGAAAAATGGGAAGGACCGATCTATTTATGAATACAGCAGATCTTCATGAAGAGAAATCTTCGTCTACACATATAAGTAGCCGACAAAGAATACTTATTCTGGGTGTTTCCTGGCTACTTTTTCTGGTGCTGATCGCTAGTATCCTCTGGACTATACAGGAGAGATGGGGAAATCAACTTCCATGGGGAAATCTCAATGTGGCTTCGCCGGGCATGTTCCATCAAAGTATTGCTAGCTCATTGAAAACGACGGGCAAGAGCCAGCAGACAACCAGAGCGATCCAGGAAACCGATATGAAGGTCCTGAACGGAACGCTTACGCGCCAATACCTGAAAAAGTGGATGGAGCAGCGGAAAGTTGAGGTCAGAGGTATAGAGGCTCCGCCCATCACCGTGCCCCTGGTATATCGTGGCAATTCTTATCTAAAAGAAGTTGCGCTTACCTTTGACGATGGTCCATTACCAAACTCAACTCCGAAGATCCTCTCAATCCTAAAAAAATATGGTGTCCATGCAACCTTTTTTTGTATTGGCCAGCAGGTGGATGAATGGCCGTCTCTTGTGAAGCAGGAGCTTGATCAAGGGAATGCCGTAGGCAACCATAGCTGGGATCATTCAGATCTGACAAAGTTGACCGATAATCAATTAAACTACCAGTTCAATAGCACCTCTAACTCAATTCAGAAGGCCCTTGGAATTCGTCCTACAATGTTCCGGCCACCATATGGAGCTTATAATGCCAACGTTCTGGCACATGCTCGAAGTGCGAATGTTACCACGTTCCTCTGGAGTGTAGATACACAGGACTGGTCGCGTCCTGGCACGTCTGCTATCGTAAATGCCGTTAAGGATCAGGTTGATAATGGCGGCATCATCTTAATGCACGATGGCGGGGGAGATCGCACGCAGACAGCGGAAGCCCTCCCTATTGTTATTACCTGGCTTGAGGAACACCATTATAAAATTGTTAGTTTGAAGCAGTTGCTGAGCGATTTTAATTATAAGCCAGCGCCTGCGAAGAAAAACGATGCGAAGCCCATCCCCGCAGAGAAATCACAGATCAAACCAGACAAGAAAGGGTAGAGGCAACAGGAAGGACCGAAGCGTATGCACCTGCTGATCGGCGTGAATAGCAAGATTGGATCTGAACTGGGTAGATTGTTATTAGAGAGAGGGGAGCGGGTGAGGGTGGTGGTGCGTCAGGAAAGCGTTGTGGCAGCAGTGAGATCCAGAGGATATGAAGTATTCATAGGAGATCTGGCCTTGCCAGAAACCGTTCGGCCCGCTCTGGAGGGAGTAGACAGCATCTTTCTCCTGACCTCACCGGCTGCGAACGATGTTTTCTGGCACCAGAACGCCATCGATCTCGCGCTAGAGTCTGGCATTCGACATCTTGTCCGCAGTTCGATTCTGGGGGCTAACAGTGTCTCAGCCAGCCCAATTATGCAGCATCATGGAGAGATTGATGATCTCCTGGAGACTTCGGGTGTGCCCTACACAATTTTAAGGCCCAACTACTTTCAGCAGAACGTGATTGAGAGCATTTTACCAGGCATCGACAGTAGTGGACGCTTCTACTGGTCATCGGGTCCCGCCAGAATGAGTATGGTAGATACCCGTGACGTTTCCGAAGTAGCTTTCCGTATACTGGTTGATCACCCTGATCAATATCTTGGAAAGATCTATAATCTAACTGGACCGGAGGCCCTCTCCGCCGGGGATGTTGCCCATAAGCTTCGCTTTGCGTTGAACCGAGAGATTTCACACATAGATATCTCACTACAGGCTACTCGCGAGACATTTGAGTGCTTTGGCATGAACCGCTGGTTGGTAAACGCCCTTGTTGGGCTCTATGAGGAGCATCAGAGATCTGGAGAACGTGGATATGCCTCGGAGATCAGTGGGAATATTGAAGAGATTACTGGACGGCCAGCTCGCAACCTGGAGAGGCTTCTGATAGAACATCTATCATCTTCCAGGGGCGAGCGTTTTTCCCTATAAGATTAAAAACCACGATTATTGTCAGAGTATTTGAATTTCCTTCATATACAGTAATAGTTACTGTATGAATTTAAACGATTGTAGCATCGGTTGAAAATAATTCTTCTCAGTTGTATCAAAGGAAACCTGAGTCGCGGCCCGGTAGATCCCATAAACTCGGCCATCGGCCCGATGCAGGGTCATTAATAGCACCATTTTCACATTTACCATCTGGCCAGTTTGTGGATTTTTGCTTTCTCCAGTTAAAGCCGCCTGATTCCAATCCGCCCCATCCACTTGATCGGTAGGAGCCGACTCAACGCCCTGAGAATTTTCCAGGGTTCCTTTAATGCCGGCCAGAGCACTGGAGAGCGCGCTATCGGCTGAAATCCCCTGCTGATCCATGGATTGGACCGCGAAACTATTATTATTGTCTTGAGGATCGGAAAGGCTCATGCCTCCATCGCTCACAACCTTTTTCCACAAGGTTGGTATCTGAAGCGTATAGCCATCGCCCTGATATTTTGAGAATGCTACCGAGGAAGGAGAGGTTGGGGATGGTGCGACAGTTGAAGTTGAACGGGCAGAGGCGGAAGATCTTGGAGTCGCCTTTATATGTTGAGTCGCTAGATTTTGAGAGGATGCCGAAGTAGCATTGGAAGTTACAGTAGTTGTTCCGGAAGTAGAGGTATCGCCGCAGGACATCAGTATTAATGATAGACAGCAAAAAGTAAAACAAAGAAAAAAATTGTAAGATACTCGCATGCAAAATCTCCAATATAAAAAGGTATTAATGACAAAAGCAAATAACATAATAAGG
>CAXTTV010000154.1:0-11536 GCA_964247295.1 uncultured Ktedonobacteraceae bacterium
GTATGATTTATACTCGGATATATTGTATACTTATTACTAAATCCTGCATTTACCACGACCAAAACCACGTTCACTCGCCGAGGGGAATACTTACGTTATGAAGGCACATGAGACGAGAAGGCAGACCACACCTCATCGACGAAATGTCCGCAAAAAGATGAAGACAAGCATTATTTGGCAAGGCCCAGATATGCTAGAAAATATTAGCGATGGGTTCTTCGCTGTCGATACTAAATGGCATCTCACGTATGTGAATAAGCAGATGGAGGCTTTACTGAAAATAGACCGACGACGGGTTCTAGGTCAGAATGTCTGGGAGAACTTCCCCACTTTGATTGGTACAGAATGCGATACCTACTTTCATGAGGCCCTACAATCCGGTCAGCCAATCCATTTTGAGTCATTTCTCTCTCACTTCGAGGCCTGGTATCAGGTGCATATCTACCCTTCTCGGGAAGGCCTTCTTGTCCATTATCAAAACACGACCAGGCAAAAGTTTGAGAAGCTGGTCGATAAAGATACTAATCACTATTTTCAGGCAGCCTTTCAAGCTGCGACAGACGCGATGGCACTCTCAACGCCCGATGGGATTGTCTTCGCAGCTAATCCCGCTTACTTTCATCTTTATGGCTACTCGGCCAGGGATATCCTGGGTAAACCCTTTACGGTGGTTTACCCTAATGAGCAGCGTGACTGGGCCGAACGCATCTATCAATACATGTTCTCTAGCCCGGTGGCCGGCCAATCCTACGAGACGGAGGCACGCCGGGCCGATGGCGAGAGGGTAATTATCGAGACACATTACAATTTCATTACGCAACAGGGTATCCGTACCGCGATGCTTTCCGTTATGCGCGATATCACAGAACGCAAGAAAGCGGAGGAGTTATTTAAGGATAAAGAGCTTAAGCTTCAGATGGCTCTCAATACGGCCCGCCTCTCCACATGGGATTGGGATATTACTCGTGACATTATCCACTGTTCAAGTGATGCCAGGTTCGACCAGCAGGTACAACCTTTGATTGAGGAGTGCTCCTTTGAGGAGTTTCTTCAATTGATCCATCCTGAGGACCGGGCTCGCTTTAAGTATGCTATCGATCAGGCCCTTGTAGAGGGGGAAGAGTATACGATTACATTCCGCTTTTTACTGCCTGATGGTTCGATTATTAAAAAAATTCATCATGGACAAGTTGTTTTCAGCGATGAGGGCCATCCCCTACATATGCTTGGAATTAGCATGGATGAATGCTAGAATGAAAGCAGGTTTATGACAACCAGACGTGTAGAATTTCTTTCGGGTTTTCGCGCGGAAATTCCTATTGTGTTAGGCGCGTTCCCTTTTGGTATGATCTATGGCGTATCCACACGCAGCGCTTTGATCCCAGCCAGCGCGGCACAATCGATGTCTTTTCTGGTGTTTGCCGGATCTGCTCAATTTATCTCGGTCCAGTTAATTGCTGCTGGTATACCCTGGGTTGTAATTGTTGTGACTGCCTTCATTGTGAATCTGCGCCACGCCCTGTATAGCGCCTCTCTCGCCCCTTTTTTGCAACGGCTCAGGCCCGCCTGGAGATGGCTGCTTCCCTATTTTTTGACGGATGAGGTCTACGCGGTCACAATTACTCACTATCAACGACAGGAACAGACACTACAGGCTGGCCCCGACTACCGCCACTGGTTTTTTCTCGGCGCGGGTGCTACTCTCTGGTTGAACTGGCAGATTAGCACGGCGATCGGGGTCTTTCTAGGCGGTGCGATACCCGCTTCCTGGTCTCTGGATTTCGCGCTTCCACTGACGTTTATCGCGCTTGTGGTTCCTGCTTTGAAAGATCGAGCCAGTACAGGTGCGGCCTTGATCGGAGGGATTGGAGCCCTGCTCGCTTTTTATCTTCCATATAAGTTGGGATTGATTGTCGCAACATTCCTGGGGATCGCTGCTGGCCTCTGGCTTCAGCAACGCCACGTCCATTAATCGTTTGTCTGATTTCCTGTCCGGGAGGGTCCTCTCTATGCAGATCTGGCTTGCTCTACTCTGTATCGGCCTTTTAACATATGCAACTCGCCTCTCTTTTGTGCTACTCCTCGATAAGCTCACGATGCCTGTATCTCTGCAACAAGCTCTGAGCTTTGTACCTGTGGCGGTACTTTCGGCGATTATCTTCCCCGAACTCTTTCTTCGTAATGGTACGTTCACTATTTCATTTCTCAACTTCAGGCTACTGGCAGGGATTGTCGCGATTCTTGTGGCCTGGAAAACACGCAATACCCTGCTGACAATCACCTCTGGTATGGCCTGCCTCTGGCTCCTACAATGGCTGGTTCATTAGCCTCTATGCACCCATCGTATAAAAAATCGTCGGATAGCTTTTTACGGGCTATCCGACGATCAAAGATTTCCTAAAAGTTCTACGGAAGGACTAGACAGTATTGTAGTGCAACGACTGCTCCACTAATCGCAGCAGATCATCAATATCAAATGGTTTGTAGAGGATCGGCACTTGCTGCTCCTCTAATCGCTTGATCTGCTCTTTCTTAATGTCCTGGGCTGCGGTACAGAGAATGATCTGGATAGGTTCGGTGGGGATATAGTCTTTAAGCTGCTGGATTAAACTGATGCCACTATCCCTTTGGCCCAGGTGCATATCTAACATGATCAGATCAGGGGCGATCCTCTCCACCTCAGAAGGATGCTCAAAGCCGGTCTGCGAGAGACTAACCTTATAGCCTTCCATCTCAAATGCGAGTTTAAATAGTTCTAGTATTGATATATCGTCATCAATTACAAGAATATGAGAAGACATTGTGTGCTCTTTTCTGGAAACCGCTATCAGCTCTTGCTAAGGCTGCTAAAACCAATACGTTCGTGCGATCTATATGCAAAATTATTTTAGAATTATATCACAGCAACGCCCCTATACAGGGCTTTTTCTTGCGAAAAGCTTACATATATACTATACCGGACCATGGTCTCGGCCAGTGTAAGCTAGGTGTTAGAGGTGGCCGGGAGCACAATAATCTCTTGACCAGGCTTGAGAGCCATGTTTAAACCATGAGGCCCAGTGATCATTTCGTTGTTGACAAACATTTTCACATGTTCACGAATGTATCCCTGGTCGTTACAGAGCTGTTGCCAGACAAGAGGATGCTGCTTTTTTAGTTCTTGCAATAGCTCTGTAATAGTTTCGGCATGCAGACGGATCTGACTCTTACCACCACTATACGCGCTGAGTGTCGACGGCAATCTTAATGTTACGGTTGCCTGTTCTTCGCCAGTCATCCCCATCCTACCTCTGTACCATTTCTAGAGATATACTTTTGTATTCTCTCTCATAAAGCAACACGTTTACCTATGATAGGCTTTTAAAGAGCGGTTGTGGTTCCGTTTGTATTCTACAAACATAGACTACTCTGAAAGTATAGCATATGGTTTTAAGATTTCTATAGCCTCTCCCACAGACTGAGCAACCAGCGCTCCCTGATTCAGAAGCTGAGCACAAAGCTTTATCCCTTCCCCTCCGGTGTAGTCGCGCGCGGCCATTCCCGTCTGCCATCCATCGTTCTGGTCAAAAATTGCCTCTTCTTCATGTCCACAGATCGTCTGAGATGAGATATCGGTTAGCAGAATCACTTGCTTTCCTCGCTGAGCCGCTACTAAGGCTTCCTGGAGCAATACCAAGTTACCAGGTCCAATCGGCATTGGACAGAGCAAGATGATGGCGCTTCTCTCTAACAGAATATGAAGGCGCTCACAAGCTGCCCGCGAAATTGGAGCATATGGTTGTTCGGTGATGACTTCGCTGGCCAGTCGGAGCGCGAGCGTAAGATCACTATCACCGATGTTTAAAACGCCAGATGTAAAGGCGAGATGCGCGTCGGCTAAGGCTCGCATTGTCATCTCTCCTGATCCTCCACCAGCCAGCACATGCACCCGAGGATGATCTCCCATACTACTTTCTTCTTGACTGGCCTGTTGATTGGGTGGCAGTACGCTGATGTGCTCAGAACCACGCATAATTCCGACCTGAACGTTTATGCCATATACACGGCGCAACAGGCCCGGCTCCAATACTTCAGTGGGCGGCCCATCGGCGACAATGCCTCGTTGAAAAAGCAGCAGCCTAGAAAAATAACGGGCGGCCAGATTGAGATCGTGCATAGCAGCAATTACCGTTAAGTCTCTCTCACGGTTCAGACGACGCACCAGCTCCAGTGTCTCTATCTGATATTTGATGTCCAGGTGAGATGTTGGCTCATCAAGCAGGAGCACTCGTGGTTGCTGAGCCAGAGCCATGGCGATCGTGACCCGTTGCCGCTCTCCACCACTCAGTTCATTGAAAACGGCCTCGGCGAGCGAGGCTACTCCCGCAGCTTCCATCGCTTCCTGTACTATCTGCCGATCCCGTTCTCCTGGCGATTGGAAGAACCGCTGGTAAGGTGTGCGCCCGAACATCACCATCTGCTCTGTGCTAAAGGCAAAGGGCACGTGCAACTCTTGAGGTACAACCGCTACTCTCCGCGCGATCTCACGTCGACGCCACTGTCTCAGCTTCCGACCTTCCAACAGGATCTGACCCGATCTTGGCTGAAGCGCTCCACTCAATAAACGCATCAGGGTTGTTTTTCCCGATCCATTAGGTCCAAGCAATCCCACCATCTCATCAGCCTGCACCTGGAGGGATAGATCGTACAATAATGGCTCTTTTGTATAGCCAAAGATCACTTTTTCGGCGGCCAGCAATGATGATCCCTGCTCTACCATTGGTATTCGCTCTTTCTTCTCCTCAGTAAAAATAGAAAGAAGGGGGCTCCCACCAAAGCAGTAAAGACTCCGACTGGCAGGGTTGTAGGGGCTAACACCACTCGGGCAAGTAGATCAGCCAGGGTTAAAAAAATCGCTCCACCGAGGGCCGAGGCTGGCAACAACAGGTAATGGCGCGGACCAATTAAGAGACGCATCACGTGAGGAGTGACCAGCCCTACAAAGCCCACTAACCCGCTGATTGAGACTGCGGCACCCGTCAACAATGAGCCAATAATTACAATCAGAAATTTCCGTCGCTCCACGTGAATTCCCAGATGCAGCGCACCTTCCTCTCCCAGAGCAAAGGCATCCAGGACCGGAGCCGAAAACCAGGCCGCGATCCCACCAACCAGAATCATGAGGCCGACGATGAGCACTGGCGGCCAACTATTAACAGCGATGCCACCTGAGAGCCAGTTGAATAAGGATTGAACGCTAAACTGGGCATGTGGACTTAAGGTCAGGAGGAGTGTCTGGGCCGCAGTGATCACTGCGTTTACCACAACACCAGCCAGCAACAGGGTCACAACTGGTGTGCGCCCACCAACCCGCGCGATGCTGTACACAAACAAAACAGTAGCAATTGCCCCGGTAAAGGCCAGGACTGGAGTTAATGAGAAAAAGGAGCCGTAGAGTGTATCAAGGGGAAGCACAAAGGCGATCGCCGCTCCAAGAGCCGCGCCGGAGGAGGTTCCTATAAGATAGGGGTCAGCCAGAGGATTGCGCAAAATACCTTGAAACAAGACGCCCGCCATCGAAAGGGCCATGCCGACCAGGGCCGCTCCAACGACTACAGGCAATCGCACCTGCCAGATGATTAGTTCTGAGGCCGGGTCCCAACTTCGAGCAAAATGGAAAAGGCCAGTGCCATTCAAGAGGATCTCCACGATTGTTGTCAGGGGGATCGCGGTCGAACCAAAGCTGACCCCTAGTAAGATCGCCACAACTAACAGTACCCCCATCAGTAGCAATAGCAGGAACGGCGAGATCCGTCTACCTCTCGCGCGTTGCCTTCCTACTTTCATGATGGAACCAGGCGTCTCTACCTGTCCTATCCCCGGTATCCCTGATTTCACAAATCGTTCCGTTCGTTAGAATGACTATAAGAATTTTCGTGTAAGAAAAGTGCGACACGTTGCGGTAGTATAGTCACCTGATCCTTTCGATGTCAAACGCTTACAATGATCAGATCAAGCCACGATGAAAGCAGGCTGGCCCTTTGTACAGTTGACAATAGCATCGGATGAGTCCGATACTACTAGTATAGATAGAATTTTCGCGAGAGGGCTGCGAGATGTTGGCAGTCGACTTCTAGCAGAGGCTCTCTTAAGGCATTATCGGTTTCGTCAAGTCAAGGCTAGGTAAAATGTAATGACAATCGAGAAAGATTTCTTTCGACAGGTGTTGGGTCAGTTTGCGACCGGGGTAACGATTGTTACGACAGAATTTAATCAGGTTCGTGCTGGTCTTACAGTAAATTCGTTTTGTTCGGTCTCTTTGGAGCCGCCACTGATTCTGGTCTGCGTGGATCTTAACAGCCAGACACTGCCCGTTCTGCGCCAGAGCGGCACTTTCGCAGTTAATATTCTAACAACGGAGCAGGAGGCGCTTTCGCGCTGTTTCGCGATCCCTTCCGATGAACGCTACCTCAATTTTTGCCACGCCTCTTCCCATCCAGTGGCGACGGGCGCGCCCATCCTCGATGATGTCCTGGCTTTTATTGATGCTCGAATTGTCGCGGAATATCCAGGGGGCGATCACGTAATCTTTTTAGGGAAGGTGGAGGCCCTGGGCACTCAGAACCACATGCTGTATGCCGATGGGCGCGCTGAGGAGGCTCCAGATCTTGAGCATGCTGAGAAGATGGAAGTGGAGCCACTGGCTTACTTCAGGGGCAATTATCGGCGTCTGGCCCTCAATTACGAGCGCCCAAGCATATCCAATTCTTTAAGCGAGCCAGAGCCAACCGCCAGTCATGTCGAATAATCCATCTTTAGAGGCACGGCAGGCGTCCCTAGAGGATCTCCAGCAGCAGATTAGAGCTTGCCGCCTCTGTGAAATCCACGGCTATATCCCCCGCGCTCAGCCCCTGGTTCATGGGCAGGTGGAGAACCGCATGATGGTGATTGGGCAGGCTCCCGGCCACCGATCCGTTGAAAATAATCTTTCGTTTAGTGGTCCAGGCGGTCGGCTGCTGCAAAAGTGGCTGGAGCAGGCGGGATTTCCTCCAGGCTATTTACACGAACATGTCTACCTGAGCTCGCTCACCCACTGTGATCCTGGAAAAAGTTTACGTGGCGATGGTGACCGTAAACCCTCTCCTCAGGAAATAACCCTCTGCCGTCCTCATTTGGAGGCGGAGATGGAGCTGGTGCGGCCAAAGGTAATCCTACCAGTAGGCGGGATGGCAATTGAGGCATTCTGGGGCAAAGGTCGAATGGAAGAGATCATAGGCCAGTATCGACAGCAGGGAGAAACGCTATTGCTACCACTGCCCCATCCCTCGGGCGTGAGTCGCTGGCTCAATCCTCCCGCCCACCAGCACCTGCTGAGGCAGGCTCTGGCACTATTGGCGGAGTGGCGCGTTCTCTATCAACTTTAGGACGGAGGCTACTTCCCTGCGGTCACGGTACCATTCTCGTCGCCCCGAATCCGATTCTGCATATAGTACTCGTGCACACCTTTTTTCAAGGTCCCGAGTGCGAGTGTGGCACAAGTAGGCCGGGTCATTACCAGTTCACGGCCAAGCTGGTTAATCAGATCCTCAAAGCTCAGGTTCTCGATCTCTTCGGGAGTCATTCCCTGAGTGATCTCGGTCACGTAGGATGCGGCTGCGCTACTGATGGTGCAGCCCTCTCCCTCCCAACGTACCTCTTGAGCCCGGCCATTCTTATCGAATCGCGCATGCATCGCGATCACATCAGCACAACCGGGATTTCCACCACTCAGACTGACATTGGCGTCATCCAGCGGACCATAGTTACGAGGGTTCTCATAATGGTCCATTAAAAAATCAATTGCTTCCTGACGATTCATTTAAAGGCTCCTTAGATAACAAATGCTCTTTCTTAGTATAACGCTTTTCGATGCTTCCATCATCCCTGAAAAAAATCTCCCCTGTTGACGAAAAACCAGGGTTCTCGTCAACAGGAGAGTACACACGCAATAATTTCAGAACCCTATTTCTCGATGGGGGCGCGGACAAGATTTCCCCACTCTGTCCAGGAACCATCGTAGTTACGAACTTTTTCGTAGCCCAGCAGATGGGTCAGCACAAACCAGGAGTGAGCCGAACGCTCACCGATACGACAATAGGTAATCACGTCGTTCTCAGGCTTGATATCCTTGCCACCATAGATCTCTCGCAGCTCGGAAGCCGACTTAAATGTACCATCAGAATTGGAGGCCGTTGCCCAGGGAATGCTTTTAGCTCCCGGAATATGCCCACCTCGCTGCGCGCCCTCCTGTGGATAGTTGACCATGTGCAACAACTCACCACTATATTCCTGGGGGGAGCGCACATCGATCAAACGACGATTGGGAGCTTTGAGGCCTGACTCAACGTCGGCGCGGAAGGCCCGGATCGACTCATTCTCGGGCTGAGCATGATATGTGGCCGGCGTAAATGTGGGCACCTCTTTGGTGAGCTCTCGCTTCTCTGCCTCCCACTTTGTACGACCACCGTCCATAATCTTCAGGTTCTTATGCCCATACATGGTGAACAACCAGAAGCTGTAGGCTGCGTACCAGTTGTTGCGATCACCGTACAAAACAATCGTGGTGTCGTTGCTGATTCCCCAGTAACCGAAAAGCTTCTCCAGCCCCTGCCGATCCACAAAGTCACGGGAAACGGGATCTTGAACATCTACATGCCAGTCCAGTTTCACAGCACCAGGAATATGCCCCACTTCATACAGAAGCACATCCTCGTCGGCCTCAATAATACGGATATTTGTGTCCTTCAGGTGATCGGTAACCCATTGGGTACTGACCAGCGCCTCAGGATGCGCATACCTGGAAGTATCAGTAGACGCAGTGGTATTTGTTTCAGTCATCTTAAAACACCCTTCCTACAGTTCAAAAACAACATGACCTCCACAATAGGGGTCATCACGACACCAAACAAGATAAAAATATGTGACTCTGACAAAGAAGATCATCTAAGTCAACAATTGATCTTCCTTTCATTTTATCGCGTGCGAGGAATTTAAGCAAGGGATTTTGGCAATCTTTTTTGTTCCCATCGAGAATCTTAGGAATGCCACTTTTTGTATTAGCATCGGTTCTCTAAAGAAAAACAAAAGCGGGACCCAAAACCTTCCTGAAAATCAGATCAACTTTTTCAGCCAGTCGTCCAGACCAGTATTGCGGAGCGCGACCCGATCATTTTTCACGGCAGTCTCCAGGGCTCGCTGCTGACCAACCACCACACAGAGGCGTTTGGCACGGGTAATTGCTGTATAAAGGAGATTGCGCTGTAACAACATATAATGCTGATTGACAAGGGGCAAGACTACAGCAGGGTACTCACTACCCTGGCTTTTATGCACAGTGACAGCATATGCCAGTGAAAGCTCATCCAGCTCATGAAAATCGTATTTTACGAAGAGTGGCCCCCTCTCTTCCTGAAACTCAACTTCCAGATAGGCATCCTCACTGTTCAAACGCCGAATCCAACCCACGTCTCCATTAAAAACATCTTTATCGTAGTTGTTGCGCATCTGCATCACTTTATCCCCAACGCGAAAGGTTCTTCCTGCCCACTCAACCCTTCCTGTCGCGCTGGGATTCAGCCGCGCCTGGAGCTCTTCATTCAAACTCAACACACCGACCGGGCCTCGATACATTGGGGTCAGGACCTGGATATCCGTATAAGGGTTCAGCTTGTAGCGCGCGGGTAACCTCCGCTGGACCAGATCCAGAATCAGCTCCTGAGACCGTATCGGATCTTCCTCTGGTAAAAATAAAAAATCGCTGTCCCGGTTCAACCGTAGATCAGGAAGCTCTCCTGCATTAATCTTGTGAGCGTTCACAATAATATGACTTTCCTGCGCCTGTCGGAACAACTGTGTTAACCGCACAATTGGAACCGCCTGACTCTGGAGCAAATCTCGCAAAACATTGCCTGGACCAACGGAGGGCAACTGATCGGCATCTCCGACCAGCAAAAGATGTGCGTTGGATGGCAACGCCTTGAGCAAATTATAGAACAGCAGAATATCCACCATTGAAAACTCGTCCACAATCACAAATTGGTACGGCAACTGATGCTCCTCGTTGCGCTGGTAACTGTTATCGTGAGGAGCATACTCCAGCAATCGGTGCAACGTTTTGGCGTGCATACCGGTGGCCTCGAATAGGCGCTTGGCCGCCCGACCGGTTGGGGCCGCCAGAGCCACCTCAACTTTACGATTGCGGAGTAACATCAACAAAGCACGTAACGAGGTAGATTTTCCGGTCCCCGGTCCACCGGTTAAAATGCTTACTTTTTTATGATACGAGGTTTCGACGGCCTCCCGCTGCTTCTGGGTCAACTGCATCTGCCGCTTCTGATCCAGATAGGTAAAAACCAGATCCCACTGCCGTTGCGTTACCGATGGCAACTGGCTGGGGGTATGCATCAGCCTGCGCAACTGACGAGCCGATCCACGCTCCGCATGCCAGAAAGGAGCATAGTAGATCCTCGCCTGGGGTGGATCTCCCTGCTCTTCCTCTGAAAACTCGGCTTGCTTTTCAAAAAGATTGGGGGGGACGGCAGGCTCAATAAAAATATCTTTCTGATTACGGAGTAGATTAATCGCCTCTCGCAACGCCTCAGGAGTCGTGGTCAGGATCTGTGAGACACGCTCGATCAACTCCGCCTCCAACAGAAAACAGTGCCCATCGTCATTGGCGGCTTGCTTTAAAACATGGGTCAGTCCGCTGGCGAGGCGCTCTTGGCTATCGAGGGGCAGACCTAGCTTGACGGCAATCTCATCAGCGGTCTGGAAACCAATTCCCTGCACATCCTGAACCAATTGATAGGGATTCTCACGCACGACTTTGATTGCTTCCTGACCATAGTGCTTATAGATACGAGTTGCCAGATTCAGCGAAACTTCATGAGACTGCAAAAACAGGTGCAGTTCTTTAATTTCGCTCTGTTCAGCCCAGGCCTTGATGATGCGCTCCCGATCGTTAAGACCCAACCCTTTTACCTCGTTCAGGCGCTCCGGTTCCTGCTCAATAATGGCTAGCGACTGCTCTCCAAAATAATCCACGATTTTCTTGGCCTTGGCCGGTCCTATCCCTTTAATCAGACCCGAACTAAGATAGCGGATCATCCCTTCGGCTGAATGGGGAAGGCGCTGCACAAATTGCGTCACCGCGAGCTGGCGACCATAACGAGGATCTGTCTGCCATTCCCCCTCCACTGACAACAGCTCTCCCACATGAACATTGGGGAGCTGACCCACAATGGTCATCAGGTCATCACGAAACAACCGCCCCTTATCATTCGGGCGGAAACGTGCCACAGTGTAGTGGGTCTCATCGTTACGAAAAACAATGCTCTCAACCGAGCCTTCTAATGTAGCCATAGAACTCTATTCCATCCAGAGGAGCAATTTGTGAATATACCAATGCCTCCTATCTTAGCACAGGCCAGCACTGGCGTCGAGTTATGTTCATGAACAAGAGGGCAGAATATAACAATACAAAATGAAATTTTTCAATACTAGCTAAGAGGTTGATTTA
>CAXTTV010000155.1:0-11528 GCA_964247295.1 uncultured Ktedonobacteraceae bacterium
GGAGTACACTTACTTTGTAAAAATAATTGTTTGCATGGCATGGAGCAGCGCTAGCTTTCCTGCTCCCTTGTGAAGACGCTAAAGAGCTCTGAGCAATCCTCTATAGATAAACCTCTCCTTGCAACAACTTTGTACATGATATCAGCTAGCAGCATTGCTCCCGTATCCCCCTACGGCCTGCTCCTGGTACTCCCTTCTGGCATTGTGCCTTCTGGGAGATGTACTGCGCCCTTTTTTATGGCGCTTTGGCCGAAAGGACTTTGAATGCCTTCTTTTAACGATCTTTCTCTTCAATCTACTACTCTTGCTGTCCTTAATACTATGGGCATCTCTGAGCCTACTCCTATTCAGGCGGCGGCTATCCCTGCCCTTCTTTCCGGGAAAGACTTTCTAGGCCAGTCCGCTACTGGCTCCGGGAAAACTCTGGCTTATGGTATCCCTCTGGTTGAACGCCTGTCCAAACAGCGTGTGGTCCAGGCTCTTATATTGGTCCCTACCCGCGAACTCGCGGTCCAGGTGAATACGGTTCTCGGTCGCCTGGCTCTCGGTCGTCGCCTGACGACGGCTCTGCTGGTCGGCGGTAAACCCTATACTAATCAGATCTCTTCTCTACGCTACGGCGCTCAGATCGTTGTCGGTACTCCCGGTCGCGTGAAGGACCATCTGGATCGCGGTACCCTGACTCTGAATAATCTGCGCATCTGCGTTCTCGATGAGGCCGATCAGATGCTGGATATCGGTTTCGCTCCGGTTATCGAGGAGATCCTTACTACAACTCCTGAAAATCGTCAGATGGCTCTTCTGTCGGCTACTATGCCTGAGTGGGTGGCGAAAATCCAGCAGAAGTTCCTGAAAAACCCTGTGACGGTCGATATTACTCCCGCTATGGGCGGCGAAAGTACGATTGAGCAGGTCGCCTATCAGGTCCCTCACGATCAGAAGATGGCGGCTCTCTGTACCCTTCTCCAATCCGCTGACGGTCAGAGTAGCTTGATCTTCGGAAAAACAAAATTTGGTGTTGAGAAGCTCGGAAAACAGCTTACTCGCCTCGGTTTTACGGTGGGAACTCTCCACGGCAATAAAAGCCAGAGCGCTCGCGAAAAGGTCCTGATGGCGTTCCGCCGGGGTCAGGTCCAGACTCTGCTGGCGACAAATGTGGCTGCCCGTGGTCTGGATATTAAAGGGATCTCTCAGGTTATCAATTATGAACTCCCTGAGTCCAATGAGCTCTTTACTCACCGCGTCGGTCGTACGGGACGCATGGGCCAACAGGGTAAGGCGATTACCCTCCTGGTCCCTTCCGATCTCCCAAAATGGCGGCGCATGACTCGCACGATGAATGAGAATGTTCCCCTTCAACGCCTGACGATTAATCAGGATGCGATGATCGAGTCTCCATTGCCTGAACCCGTTATCCACCCTGCCTATACACCACAGGACGAATATCGGCCTGCTCGCTCCTACAGACCTTCTTTCCAGGGACAGAACGACCAGCGTTCACGTTCTCCTCGCGATCGCCGGCCTTCCTATCAAAATCAGGAGCGCCCCCGACGCGCGCACGTTCTACGCGAGTCCCACGAGGATGCTTATGAGTTTGGAGGCGATGGCTCCCGATTAGCTCAGGACCGCCAGCCACTCTCATTGGATCAGGAGCGCAACAAACGCGGCCAGTCCAATCAAGATAAAAGCTTCTCTTCTGAGAAATCAAGAGTTGTTCGCAAATCACCCGATAAGGTGAATTCCTCTGGAAGATCTACGGGCAGCAAACACAGTACCGCTTCTTTCGAGGAGACCGAGTCCCGCGACCGCTCCTATGGGCGCAAACCCGGTACAAAACCTACGACTCCCCGAGTACGCGCTAATGCCCGGCCACAAAGCCCAGCAACTCGCTAATATCCGTTTCCGATAAACTTTATAAAAATGTAGAGGGACTGTCTTCCTTCTACATTTTTTATTGAGTGGCGGCAAGAAAACCCCGATGTCTTCAGCTTCGGGGATGAATTGCCGCGTCTCACCCCTGGCTTTCAATGTACTGACGGATGGTTTCCTGGCTTGCATTTCCAATGGTGCAACAGAAATACCCATCACTCCAGAATGTTCTTTCCTTCCAGAAATGTCTTTGCAGTTCTCTCTCATGGACCCTCCAGAGTTGAATGGTTGATGCTTGTTTCAACCTCCGCACGATAGCTCGTGGCGAGATTCGCGGTTCGCTTTTGACTAGGCAGTGAATATGATCCTGATCCACTTCCATTGTCTCAAAAGAAAAATCTGCTTGTGTCGCAATGTCCTCGAATATCCTTTTTGTCTCATCCACATAGCGTATCAAAAGCTTTTTGCGATACGTACACACAAAAATCAGGTGATAGAGGATGAGAAATTTGGCATGGTTTGTTGATGAATACTCCATGATGTACGCGCGCTCACTCGCTTCATCTTCTCACATTTCGGGATGGGTTTTAAATCTACTTTGTTGCCATGAATATCCATCAAGATCGCATATCCAGTAGACATCCTTCCTTTGATAAAGTACTCCTGGCCCTGGTAGCGTACCTTGTCAAACTTTCGGAAGCCCTGGATCTTGTCTGTGGTGACTCGCTGTTCGCTATGCCTCCCTTTGGTTTGTTGGTAATCCCCATCAGGCACGCACCATTTTGCGAGAACTGTCGTGACGCAGAAACCTGGAACCCTACCTCGTGTCGCAATCATGGCAGCATCAAAGCAATGCGCCTTTGGTAATCCTGTCAGAAGGCGATGCTGTTTCGTCACAAAACCCCACGTTTCCTCGGCCTCAATGCGTTTGAGCAACTAAATGCGAATGCTGTTCATCTGGGTGGCATGCAAGAGCGTCCCCTTTTTCTTGCCCGTGCGTTTGAGTGTGATGGTGCCAGCATGCAAACCATCATGGCAGGTCTTGCACAGCGTTAACAAGTTGGCTTTCTCATCGCTGCCACCTTGACTGCGAAACATGATATGATGCACCTCTAATCTCTTGTCTTTCGACTTCCCTTTACACTGCTGGCAGGTGTAGCCATCTCGTATGAGCGCATAGGCTTTAGTATTGGCAAAGCCGTAATTGATGCCCTTTTGATAGAGCCACTTGTGTTGCAGCACTTCAGGATTTTTGAGAGCATGAGGGTCAAAGGTGCCTGTTTCTAGCACGGTGGATCGAATAGGCAATAAGGACTGCACGAAACGTATTTCTCGCAAATGCGCGTCGATCTTGCTTCTCATGGTCGGCGAGAAACGTTCCGATCTGATCGAGTTTTTGCGATTCAACCACCGAGCCTTTCGGTAGCGGGTTTTGCGCTGACGACGATTGCGACGAGAAGCCGCTCGTGCTTTCATCGTCGTGGCGATATCATTGCGCACCTCTACCTCTCCTAGATAGACTACCTTTCCCTGCTCGTCAGCCACCGCCGAGCCAATCACCGAACTGCCTGTATCCACTCCCAGAGTCAAGGGCTGCGTATAACTCCTTTCTGGCTGAACGAGCAGTTTGATAGTAAAGGGCGTGCGCCTCTTCACCTTGGCCTTGCCCTCTTTGAGTAACAAGCGCGCAATGACACAGGAACATGGCATTAATGGTCTGTTGTCCGGTGCAAGCACATACACAACGTTCATACAAGAAAATCCTTTCGGAAAAAACTCCGGCAAGCGCCGGGTAGTGCGTATCCCTTCGCTGTGACCACGAAAGGAATCCGGCTTCATCTCGACACGGTTCAAAAGGCTTTTTACATCTCTCGCACCAGACTTTACCTCATGATCCTACTTAACGAGAGACGGCAGATGCAACGGTCTGATGCGTCAACCGAGGGTGCCCTAACCTTTCAAACGGTGCCAACATTTCTGCTGGCGAGTCTGGTGAACTCAGGCTTCCGAAGAAGCCCATTGGTCTTTAGCCGATGGGTAGTTCACTATTGTTTCCCTCTGTTGCTTTATTGTAAGAGCAACAGCTCTCAAGAACCACTCAGAACATGTCTAATGTGCTTTCTGTTACTATTCAGGTCTCCTGGCACCTTTGCTAAATAGCTTCAAAAACTATACTCACCACCTCGACAGCGATGAAACATACTTAGCTCAATATTCGTTTCATCCTCTTTTTAGACGACCTGAATAGTGACAAATCCTTAAAGCATTTGTCGATATGCCTATTTACTTCTGCTTTTTTGTAAACCTATCACTTTTTACAATAGAGTATATGATTTTTTGTAGTGTCTGACTCTGGTATATCCGCTTTAAAATCGGCCAGCTCCCAACTACTACCAGAAGCAGAACCAGGATCTCAACAATCCCTAAGAGAATTGGTGTGGTCAAAAGTGTATCGTAAAAAAGAAAAAAAACTACTTTCAGTTGCTCCATCACTCCGCTAGATGCTTTTAAGTCCACAGGAACAGACGTAAAGTTGATTTCTAATATATTCCCGTCACTCTCGTAAAAGTCTCCCCCTCCATTGTGAGCTATGAAAATAGGGGTCGTGAAGGCTGTGTAGGCTTTCTCTAAATGTATCCCACTTTTTTGCAGATCCTCTTCAACCCGGTTTCTCTCTAAATCAACGGTCGAGGCAATATGGTGCGTGGGCAGATCATTCTTCTTGCTCAACTCAATTCCGCTGTCATAGGATGCCTGACCAATCCAGATCGGTTGTCCCCCTACAAACGTTCCAGTCTTCCACATACGAAAATGCTCCCGCTCCCGAACATCATTGGTCGGCTTCTCAAGTGCCATGTCCTGAATTCGCCCAAAAACATACAGGTTACTCACTGGCGCTTTGGGATAACTTCGATGCGCAAGGCTATCTATGGCGATCTTCTTTGAAGTCTCTGTTGTCGTGGGATCAGGAATCAGCCAGCCAGCATGTTGAAAGGTTTGCGTTATCTGCTGCTGACTCCCAATAAAAACGAGATTGATTGGGTCGCCTTCTACCTTCGATTTCGTTCTGGTTTCTTTGGGAAAGGCTGAATATTGATAGCTATAGGGATAAAAACGAATCACTAATACCACTACAAGTATCAAAAAAAGTAACCCAAGACATGCTATACGCCCCCATGTGACAAGCTTTGTTCGCATCCTCTATCTCACGTTTTCCTTATATAAGACACAGCTTAACTCAATTTCACACATAAGTGAATGCTGTGACTATAATAACAAATGAGTAAATAGCGATTGACTCCGGGAAGAAAAAGAGGAAGTTGGTTGAGCAGAAACCCTTTCAGAATGAGGCGAAATGAAAAGAGGATCTTTAGACGCCAGGGCAAATCTAAAGCATATTGATACCTCTCCCTCGCTAGCGCGGGGAGAGGTATCTTATCTTCTAGCTGTAATCATTCAGATGTCTGGCATGGCAGGCGCACAATAAAGGTGCTCCCCTGACCCTCACGGCTATCAACGGAGATGCTCCCCCCATGCTGGTCGATAATCTCGGAGGCGCTCGCTAATCCAACTCCCACACCCGGTACGATGTTAACGGCGTTTCCCGCACGATAGAAGGGCTCAAAAATGGCCGTCTGCTCTTCTAACGGGATGCCTATCCCCTGATCTTGAATACGCACAACAGCCAGAGATCTACCATCACCCTCCTCTAAAGCTACGTTTACGGTCACCGTTCCACCTTTATAACTATATTTAATGGCGTTGATAATAAGATTGCTAAAGACGCGGTCTAACCGAATACGATCCCCCTGTACAAAAAGTTCCTTCTCAGGCGTTTGTAAGATGATGGTGTGCTGCTTTGTTGTCTCTTGCTGCTCTATACAAATCTGCTGAATTAAGGAGACGAGTGGCATCAAGCGCATCTCTAACTCAAGATGCTGGCCGGCCTGTAGTCTGGCAATGTCCAACAATCCTTCCACCATAACCATCATTTTGGTGGTCGCGGTTTCCATGGTTTCTAACCGTTTCTCTGACCAGTCTAGCTCTAACTGCTCCCAACGCTTGAGCCGACGCTTCAATAACTGGACGTTGGCGCGCATGACGGTTAACGGCGTTTTAAGATCATGCGAAACGGTGGAGAGAAAATCATTGCGCACTTGCAATGCGCTCTCTGCGTCATAGCGAGCCTGCTCAGTTAAGGCCAATAACCTTATGCGCTCCTCTTCCGCCTGCTTCCTCTCATTAATCGGCTGATAGTAGACAGAGAGCCCATCCTGCGTAGGATAGGCGTGGACATCAAACCAGGTCTCCAGTGGTGCATAATACGCTTCAAATGTGACACTGACCTGCTGCTCTACCGCCAGACGATACTGCTGCTCAAAAAGTGAACCAACGACTGCGGGAAACTCTACCCAGACGCTCCGGCCTAAGAGATCCTCTTTTTTTCGTTGCAGGACGATCTCGCTCTGAGCATTCACATAGACGAAGCGCCAATCTTGATCAAGAGAAAAAAAGGCGTCGGTAATGCTTTCAAGGATCGCCGTTACCTGATGCTTGGCGGCCTCCGCTTCTATAAAAGCCTTTTGCTCGGCATTGAGGAAACGATCTCTGGCCTCTTCAGCCTGCTTTTGCGCCGTGATGTCTTGAAAGTAAATTGCCAATCCATCTGAAATTGGATAAACATTAATATCAAACCAGGTGTGATACGGCTGATAGAAAAATTCAAAGGCAACTGGTTTCTGCTGGCGCATCGCTAGATGAAACTGCTGATCATACACGGAGCCAATCAGATCAGGAAATTCTTCCCAGAGGACTTTGCCCGGCAGTGTTCCTATCGGCCTGCCTGTCGCGATCTGAGCTGCCGAATTCAAATACGTGTAACGCCACTGCTCATCTAATAACAAAAGCCCATCTGGCATCTTCTCTAAAACCTGTATCAGGCGATTTTGCACTGCTTCCGCGTCACGTATAGCTCGTTTGGCCGCGTCAAGTGCCTGACGATCTGCTTCCTGCTGCTGTTCTAATTCACGAATACGAGCGCGCAGAAGCTCCATTTCCTTATCGGGAGAAACACTTAAGGGTTTTTCGCTGTTCGTCATATTTGGGAACCACTACGACCTGTTATCTTTTCTTACTCAGAAAATTTGCTAATCTCTTATAAGAAAGCCACTGGATAAACCACTACCGATTTTACTCAGACTACTTTACCATATTCGCTTTCATTGAACAAACTCTGTCCCTTAAACAGCCAGAATCTCTCCTCAGAAAATAAAAATCACCGACTCTGCACCATCAGACAACTGGCTACTTTACCGAAATACTTACCGTCCACCGCCTGAAGGAGCTTTTTTTTCTACCACTACAAAAAAATGAACTGCACCCTCGACTTTTCCACTTTTCCAGTGCGTATTGACAGAAACAGCTCTTGTGGAAATGATACTTTTCTTTGCTCAATTGTTTTGTTACAATCCCTTTTGTACATTCAAAAAAGTGTTACCCATCCAGTCATTTCTACGCATCTATTATTATAGATGGCTGTATCTGTTCCGAAGAATTACGTACTAAGCTTTAGAAATTTATCTGTACAATAGATAAGAAGCCTGCTCCTTATATACAGGCATATACGTTTGGTACTACCAATTAAGTATATGTTTCTGAAAAAAATGTGAGATCCTTAAAAGAGGTGTAGTAGAAGAGGTGTATACGTGCTTTATGATATTGATCCTTTACATAGTATAATAGAGTTTACGGTTCGCCATTTGAATATTAGTCTCGTCAAAGGACGCTTCTCTGATGCTCATGGCACGATCGATCTGGACCCTCAATACCCCGAACGCTCTTCAGTTCATGCCTGGGTTAATGCCGATAGTATTTATACCGGTTCCACGCGCCGCGATGCCCATCTGCGATCTGCGGATTTTTTTGATGTTGCACGCTTCCCTACAATGGAGTTCCAAAGTAACGATTTCAGGCTACTCGACCGCTCTCATGGCCTCCTTTCTGGAAATCTTCTGATGCATGGGGTCACACAGCCAGTGACTTTTCAGGTCACTTACACAGGAATTAGCCGAGATCCATTAACGAACGCCTGGAGAATTGGCCTCCAGGCTGTAACAACCGTTGACCGCCGAAATTTCAAAATCAGCTTTTCACAATTTCTCAATGAAGGCATCGCTTTAATCGGAAATGAAACACGGATTCAGATTAATCTAGAGGCAATCCAGATACTTTGATAAATGAAATGGCTCTATAAATAGGAACCATATACCTGATACTTCAAATTATCAGGTATATGGCTTTACTCCTTCCTTAAAGCCTGTCTTTTTCAAGAACGAACAGACTCGGCTTTGTTGGCACTACTCTTGCTTGTCAGGATAATCGATCTGATGAGGCCTTTTTAGGTTCCGATGAGGATGAATATTGCTGTACCTTTGAGACCGGGTTTGGCTGAGTACCCCTTGCTGAGGAACGGGAGGAGATCAACATGAGCTGTTCTATAATCAGGTCTATGGCTGTTCCTGTCTTTGCCGGCCACGACGGAGTCTGGCCAGATTTGGCATCCCCTATCGCATCCACTAAACGCTGCGCTTCTAGACGCGTACGCTGTAATTCGTTCATTGCTTCATCAGAGATCTGATGATCCCTCTCTAAACGCATCAGGAGATTGTTCAAAGAATAGGAGACATCCCAAAGTACGTTCCCTTGTGGAACGTTCGCCCGAACTTTATAGTTCCCTCTTCTGATCTGTGAATGTATTTCCATGAGCTGATGCGCTGAAACCTCTAGCTGACGACGCTCCGCCATAATATGTTCCAGCTTCGCCATGTCCTCTACTCGATCTGCTCTGGCGATCGCTTCGTCTGTGGAAAGGAGCTGGATGTAACTTAGTAGACAAAGACCTACCTGTATCACGATGGGCCTTACAAAAACTACTCCCAACCCATTCCAGAGCTTGATCAAAACCTCTAGACTCGCCGCGTGCCGAAGCAAATAAAAATCGCCCAGAATAAAGGCGATGTGCAAAAACATAAATCCCCAAACGAAACGACGCGATAACAGCATTCCCGCTATCACTAATGGGATTGCGAATAGATCAAACGTGGGCAACCAACCAGACTCAATACCCCCTGGCGCTGCGATTAATGCTCCCTCAATCACACATTCTATGCTCAAAATAAGTAAAAGGGCGGCCAGATGCTGCTGACCAAAACGATTCAGTACCAGGGTCATGACCGAGGTGAGCATAATGATAATGACTGCTAGTGCTGTTACGATATCTTTCACGAGTGGAATAAAAAAAAGAGGAGCAATCAAAATGAAGGGGGCAATAATACTTGTCAACATGGCACGCCGCATCCGTTCACGCTGCTGACGATCCAACAATGTAGCGTACTGCTGCGCACTAACCGGGGCTGTAAGTCGAAACCACCACGTAAAGTTGGAATAAGGGCTATCAGCCATGATATGTTTCCTTATGAGAAATACTGAAAATCATTTAATCGACTGAGTTATTTTCAAACCTTGCGTTTATACTTAAAGCAATGGAATTTCTTCACTCTCTCTACGTACTGCGCCTTTCCTATCCCGAAAATCATGAAAAATAGTGATGTTACTACACGAATATCGCTCTGATAATCCGCTGGAAAATAGGTAAGATAAGAAGACATACAGCAAAGATATGGAGAAAGGTATAAATCACTTAGTAAAGATTGTTGCCTTTATGTTATTTAGGAGCATATAAAATAAGGGCGTCAATGTCAATAATATAGTTATATTAGCCTATATATACAAGAAAAACCTCCTAAAGATTCACTAATTTACTTACAAACAATAGGTATTTTTACATTTTATGCCTATAATAAAGATGCGCCTATACCCTTAAATCTTAGCGTTCTACTACCCATCTCTGCTCTTCAAGGTCAATCTCATGCTCAATTGTATGCAGCACTTCATCGTTGATCTCTCCCCGGTTTCGTAACTGGATGATCGCTTTTCGCTCAGCACCCAATGCTTCCCTTCTAATATGTTGATATGTGATAAAATTGGTTTTCTTGTCCTCGCTCAGTCCCTGGTTTAACAACTGGAGCCGGTGTTGGTAATGCCCTCGTAAATCATTCATTCCGTCTTGCAGTTCCGGGTTCTCTGGATTTAACTCATCTATGCGTTCAATCGCGGCTCTCGCTGCCATTTCACGGGCCAATCTGGTCTCACGCGTTCGCTCTCCATCATCTGAAAGACGCAATATATGAATTAATGCGGGCAAACTGAGCCCCTGGATTACGAGCGTCGCTAAAATTACTGCGAAGGTGAGAAAGATAATGAGATCTCTACCAGGAAAGGGCACTCCATGACTGGTGATGGTCGGTAGGGCCAGGGCTGCCGCCAGCGAAACAACTCCACGCATCCCCGTCCACGATACAACCACGACGTTGCGCCATCCAGGGAAGGGATCATTATGGCGCAATTGGGGGTTAAGCCATCTTGGAAGATAGGTCGCGGGAAATACCCACAAGATCCGTACAAGGATAACAGCGAAACTTACGATAAAAGCATACCAGAGCAATACTACTGGCGATGTGTTGGCTAGCGCGGACAAAATGCTCGGCAATTGCAGTCCTATCAAAATAAACACAAAATTGTTTAGCAAAAATATGACGATGTTCCAGGCTGAGGTGATCTGCAAACGGGTGTTGGGAGAGAACAGGTTGGTGCTCCTCCATGTCAGATACAGCCCCGCCGTTACGACGGCTAACACTGCCGATACGTTCAGAGCTTCTGCTGGTAGATAGGCCGCGAATGGCGTTAATAGGGTGATGACCATTTCAGTTGAAGGATCATCTAGATGATGATGGACCCAGGCCGCTACTATCCCTACCAACAACCCGATGGCAATGCCACCCAAACTTACAATGACAAACTGGATACTTACCTCTGCTAGTAAGAAGGTTCCAGCGACTACTGCTACGACGGCAAAGCGATACGCGACCAACCCTGTGGCATCATTCACAAGGCTCTCCCCTTCAACAACGGTGACAATCCTCCGGGGAACCCCCAAACGTTGCGCAATCGCGGTGGCTGCGATGGCGTCGGTCGGGGAGATAATCGCTCCAAATACAAACGAGGCCGGCAAAGACAAACCGGTTACAATGTGCACTACAAGTGCGATGACAATGGTGGTTATTAAAACCAGACCAATCGCTAACAGTGATATCGGTCGCAGGTTGGCTCGAAAATCTCGCCAGGAGGTTGACCAGGCCGATGAGTACAAAAGCAAGGGCAGAAAAAGCAGCAAAATCAGGTTCGGGTCCAGGGCGATTCGTGGCAAACCTGGGACAAATCCCAGCACTAATCCAGCTAAAACAAGGAGGATAGAGGAGGGAAGATTCAGGCGCTGGGCCAGTATCGCGAGAGCCGCGAATGCTATAAATAAAATAAAGATGACTCCAACAAGTTCTTCTACACTCGACATGATACTATTTTCCTTTTTCTTTTGAGAAGTTTTTAAAGCTTGTCTCGGGTCATCTTTGTTGCATCTATACTTCACTGTTTCTGCAATGGTGCCTCAGCTATGCTCTCCGATACCTTCTTCTGCACCTTCACTTGTTGATTTTGCGCGAGTGGTAGTAGGACGGTAACGGTTGTCCCCTGGTTCGGTATAC
>CAXTTV010000156.1:0-11497 GCA_964247295.1 uncultured Ktedonobacteraceae bacterium
CCTTTGAGGCATGCTTCATGCGTCTCATCCAGGCGACGCTGCAAGGACTCGACAGTACAGCTTAAATTGTCGTGTGTATACACACGTAAGGTGCCTATAAAATATACCAGAAAAACCATTCCATTGTCCAGGTAGGCTTATGCAGCTCCGAGTGCTGCTTTTAACTTTCAAAAAGCTTTGCCATAAACTATACGAGATCTTTACGTTAAAGGTTCCATCAAAAACCCCCTCCAGATATTTTTACCTGGAGAGGGGAGAGACAGAACAAAAAACAACTCCATCCATAAGGATGGAGTTGTCAGCGAACCAGCGCTTTAATGGCCTTTTTTCGGAAGATGTGGCTTGCTCTTTCCAGATAGCGGACTGGGCTTTGCTGAACCCGGCTCCACAATACTCACATAGGCTCCACTCTGATTATCCTCAGAGTAAACCTCCAAAATATCACCTCGGAAAGGCTCGGCCAGATCGTGGATCAACTGGATCGAATAGAAATCTGAGCCATGCAGATAGCGTGTGTGTGGGGCCGTAAAAGGTTGAATCTGTTGAGCGATACTCAGCAATGTTTTCTCATCGATCCCATCGCGCTGATCACCAACAATCCAATAGATCAGACCATCCTTCTGATAAATCAATTCGCTGCGCTCACCGTACAACCACATATGAGGCGTAAAGGGATTGCGGTAAACCCACTCACCATTCACATAGATTGCGTCAGCGTCACCGTTTTGGTTCACCGTTACAGCGTGGGCCGCCCCCTCCTGAACAACCTGAAGCACATTGCCACGTGGCTTAAACTCACTAATAGTGAGCTTTCCATTCCCTCGGGGCTGCGCTCCTGGAACCGCGAAATTGTACGAGAACTCTAGCACTGGACCATCAGCCCAGCGCTGGCTCACATCATCACAGAGAGAAAGAGCGCTGAGCGAATAATTAGCTGGCAACTGCTCCGGCCAGCGGATCGGGAAATGGAGAGCCTGCTGAGCGGTCATTAAAGAGATGATTTGAGGGCCAGCGTCAGGTTGGGACTTCGCCTCTGGCGTTGGTACCACAGGTGGCTTTCGGACCTGCAAAACACCACTACCAGCCCCACGCAAAAGAATCGCCATCCCGGCAGCTAAAGAGGGCCCACTCACCAGAACCGTCAATATCATAACAAATAAGCAGGCAGTGCATAACATAACCAGAGGACGGGAGACACGAGAGATCTTACTCTCGGTCAAATAAGGCTGGGGGCTAATGGGCTGTGTTAGCTTTAAATTATGGAATACCTCCGCCTTCACCCGTTGTTCCAGGCCATCCTCCGATGGCTGGAAACGTTGATCCTCAGATTGCATAAGGGTCTGGACAAAATATGGTGGAAGCTCTTCACCCTGAGATGAAAACAGACTGTTCAGTTCCCTGGCAAATGTGATCTCATCATCGCTAAAATCAACAGGGACCTGCACTCCGTTTATGAGACGTAATTCGTCGTCCGCATTTTCCCAGGAGTTTTGCTGCCCCTCATATTCGCTCAAACTCATGTGCGTGCTCCTTGAGCGCCTCCCTTAAACTTTTGCGCGCTCGCCAGAGACGTGTATCGACCGCGTGACGTGTCAATCCCGTCTTCAATGCTAGTTCTTCCGTACTGGCGAATTTAAAATATCGTTGGTAGATCAGGTAGCGGTCAAGTTCGGGCAATGTCGCCAGAGCCTGGCTCAATTCTTCGCGTCTCTCACTCTGCTCAAGCAAAGATTCCATATTACTCTCGGAATAAGCAGGAAGGATCGCTCGATCATGAACATGGCGCTCCCAGCTTAAATTTGTTCCTCCGCTCCTGCCATCAGACGTGAACCAGGACCGACTCTCATCGGTTGACTGCACGTTGTGAGCCTGACGACGACAAAGCTGTCTACGTCGATCCAGAGCAATGTATTTCGCTCTCATGGTAAGCCATGTACGTAGTGTACCACGTTCGGGATCAAAAGTATCGATTTCTTGCCAGACTGCGACAAATAGGTCATTTACGCATTCTTCCGCATCTTGTGCAATACCGATACCTTCTAATACCAGGCGAATAAAATAGAAGAGTTCTCGCGAATACCTGGAAATAAGTGTCTCCAGCGCGTCTGGATCTCGCTCCCGTAACTTTCGGGCAAGGTCGTCGTCCGACCAGTGACTTTGCACCATGTTGGCTCCTTGTTGACAGATATCCTTCCAACCATCAACTTTCGGGGTAGACCTTAACAGGACACGAATACGGCTCTTCCAATAGGTTCGTGCATATAACCGTGTTGTCCAAATCCTGGTACTTGCAAATAGATGGTCTGAAACTCTACCTGATCAGTGGTGCATCCCAACTCTATAGAGAATATACGTTCCCTAGGGATAAAATCTCTCAAGAAAAGGGATATGACAAATCAAGGAAAATCAAGTAAAGGTTTGTTAAATTTTGATGCAAATATATGAGATTGTCAAGTACCTATGAGAATTTGCTTCCAGGGCTATTTCATTCTCTGCTTAGTCGCCTTCGGCGGCGAGAAAAAGGGGGGACGCCCCACACCATTTTTTGCCAGAATGAATTAGCTCTGATCTGCCTCAATCCAATTATACTCTTCCTCCGATAAATGCTATAATAATTGCACACATCGTTCCTTAAGGAAAAAGAGGCTGCTCATGACGTTCTCTATCGTGGCGCGCGATCCCCAAACCGGTGAATTAGGAGTCGCGGTACAATCAAAGTTTCTAGCTGTGGGGGCTGTCGTTCCCTGGGCAAAGGCTGGGGTCGGTGCGATCGCGACTCAGGCCTGGGCGAATACCAGCTTTGGACCAAAGGGGCTGGAGCTTCTGGCACTAGGTCAGTCGGCTCAGGAGGCGTTGCAAACACTGCTACAGGCGGACGATGCGGCTGCATTCCGTCAGGCTGGCATTGTTGGCCTCCATGGGGAGCCAACAACGTTCACTGGCGAGAAATGTTTTCCCTGGGCAGGCGGCAAGACTGGACGGGACTATACATGTCAGGGGAATATTCTGATTGGTGAGGAAACAGTTCGGGCGATGGCTCAGACCTTTGAGCAAACACGTGGCCTACTCTGCGATCGTCTATTAGCCGCTCTGGCTGCCGGTCAGGCCGCCGGTGGAGATAGCCGTGGACAGCAATCAGCAGCCCTGCTGGTTGTGCGTGAGGGTGGAGGCTACAGTGGCTTTAACGATCGCTTTATAGATCTACGGGTTGATGACCATCCCCAACCGATCACTGAACTACAACGTATTTTTCAACTTCACAAGCTGTATCTTTTCCCTTCCAACCCCGAGGATGTCCAACAGATAGACGCCACGACTGCTCGAGAGCTTCAGGAACTGCTGATGGTAACTGGAGACTATAAAGGCAGTATTAGCGGCAGCTACGATGATGTAACACGCGATGCCTTCCGCCAATATGTCAATCGAGAGAACCTGGAAGAGCGCTGGTTGGAAGATGCACGAGTCGATCGGGTAGTGCTGGAATTTATGCGTCAGCAGGTCGCGCCTTAGATTTCAAACGACCAAATAAAGCTCGCTATTTTAGAAATTCGGGTGGGATGGCGTCGGCAAGCCAGACCTGATCATTTCCTAAATAGAAGGATAAACCCGCCTGATGGGCTTTTAGAGCCTCAACACGTAAAAGAACGGGGCGCGATGTGCGGCGCAACGCAACCTCTCTGGCGGTCCCTTCATCGGCTGACAGGTGGACGTACTGCCGCTTCATCGGCTTCAAGCCTTCGGCATGGATTAAAGGCACCACCTGAGGAGCCGTGCCATGGTAGAGAACTTCCGGTGGAACCGAAGAGACTCTCTCAATTCTAGTCTCGGTTGAGTGGCCATAGAAAGCCCGAATACGATGATCGTGGATCTCGAAGCGTTGCTTCTGAGAGGCGACCATGAAGTGCTGAAGATCCTCTATCTGAAGGCTACGCCACCGAGGGGTTTTCCTCCTGAGAGCATTGAGAAGATCCTCTACCTGTACCCAACCATCGAGATCGAGAGTGAGCCCATATTGCTCAGGCGCATGACGTAACGCGTGCGACATCGTTTTGCTTAGCTTGATAGAATCGTATTCCATGCTTCCTGCTCCTCATATGAAAGCGGCTCCCAGGGCCCCTCTTCTTCTGGAAGCGCCTCCCAGGCAGAGGCAATAAATTCAAAACAGCCGGAACCCTTGAGCATGATAACATAATGATGCAACTCGGGCAACCTCTGCCCAGAAAAATCAAAGCCCTGGAAATCTGGCAGCCAGTCCGAGCCCTCTACCTCCACCAACCGATCATAGGCCTCAGTATGCCAGAGTAGACAACTGCGTTCGGATCGGTGTCGATGGGCCTCAACCTGCAAAAAATAAAGACCACTGCGAAAGATCCCGGCTATCCGTCCGTCAAGATAGCGGTAGTAGTCGTAGTAAAGAAGCACTGTCCCCCCCTGACTCTCCAGAGCGGCTTCAGAGCGTAGCGCCGCCGAGGACTCAGGCAATGTGTAGCAGGAACGCATAAAACCGTTTATGACCTTTTCTATAAAGATTATCTTCAAATGCGAATGCGTAGATTATAACATTCACTTAAAAGGTCGACAAACGCTATCAGGTCAACATACACACAAGTCCTATTCAACAATACATAAAAAAAGGTGGAGGCTTTCTAGAAGCCCCCACCTTTTTGCCTGATAACCAGAAGCGCTACTGAATATTGAGCACCGGGATCTTAGAGACGGTCCAGCGATCATTAGGGCTGGCAACCTCAAACTGTACCATCGAGATGGCGTCCGTAGGACAGCGCACGACACACAGACCACAACGAATGCACTTCTCTTCGTCGATAATCATGTCCGCGCCACCCTCCCAGCTATTGGCGAGCTGATGCATCGAGTCGCCCTTCACGACGCGTGAGAGGCCCTCCATACTAATGCAGTCGTAGGGGCAGATGTCGACACAACCAGAGCAGAGAATACAGATCGAAGGATCGATCATAATATTTAACTGACACTGGAGACAACGGCGGGCCTGTACCACAGCCTGCTCGGGGGTATAGCCAGTCTCGGTCTCGCGCATATTGCTGAAGCGCTGGTGCAGTGGCAGCGCTGGCAACATTTGGTGAGCCACCGACTCATAGTCGTCCACCATACCACGGCGATAATCCGGCAGCTCAACCTCTTCAGCGGCCTGAGCTGGCCTGTCAACACCACCAAGGTAGCGGTTGATCGCACCGGCGGCATCGCGACCATCGGCAACAGCCGAGATCAGATTGCGTGATCCCTCGGTGAAGTCACCACCAGCGAACAAACCAGCAAGGCTGGTCATCCAGGAGTCACGATCAACCAGTGGCACACCACTGCGCTTACTGATCTCCAACTTCATCTCATCCGCTGGAATCCAGGAAGCGTCGCTGTACTGACCAAAGGCCGGGATCACCTGATCCACATCCAGAACAAACTCCGAGCCAGGGATCGGCACCGGACGACGGCGACCGCTGGGATCGGGATCGCCCAACTTGTTGCGCACAAACTCAATACCACTGGTATGGATACCATCTTCGGACAGCACACGGGTCTGGGTCGCCAGGTAGATAAACTCGACGTTCTCAATCATCGCCTCGTTTACCTCATACTCGTCGGAAGGCATCTCTTCCTTTGAGCGGCGGTAGACTACATAGACTTTCTCAGCCCCGAAGCGGATCGCCGTACGGCAACAGTCCATGGCGGTGAAACCACCACCCAGAACGGCGACACGTTTGCCCGTAAAGGCGGGAATACCAAAATTGGTTTTGTCTAGATATTTAATGCCGTCCTCAACACCCAGCAGATCGGCACCAGGAATCACCTTATTGTCGGGTCCGGTCATCGGGTTCGAGATATAACAGCCAGCCGCCAGATAAACGGCGTTAAATTCTTTCATCAGATCAGAGATCTGCACATCACGACCCACACGCGTGTTGTAGCGAACCTCGACCCCGAGATCCTCCATGTATTCGTCGCACTCCTCAGAGGTGACATCACGCGGCAAACGCCAGACCGGAATACCATTGATCATCGCGCCTCCCGTTACCGGGTATTGCTCAACAATCGTCACGGGATACCCCATCTCGCGCAGATCACGGGCGCAAGCCAGCCCCGCTGGACCACCACCAACAACCGCGACCGACTTGTCTTTCGTGATCGGTGGGCGTTGAGCATGGTGGCGGAACTCACGGTGATCGGAGGCCGCACGCTTCAGCCAACAGATAGCGATCGGCTTCCCATCAATTTTGTTACGTCGACAGACCGGTTCACAGGGCCGGGCACAGGTACGACCCAGCACGCCCGGTACCACGTTCGCCTGACGGTTTAATAAATACGCCTCATCGAACCGGGCCTGCGAGATCAGACCAATATATGTAGAAACATCAGTGTGGGCCGGACATCCCACCTGACAGGGGATGTTCGTCTGATACCAATCGGGATTAGCCATCACCGACTGATAACGTGGATCCAACTCGCTATCGGGATCAAGCATGGAAAATTCCTTTCCGCACATCCAACGCGTCAAATAGCTAGAGAAAGCTTGAAAAGAGCGTGGAGTAGGAATAAAAGACCCGCCGTCAACCGCTGAAGAGCGGTGTACGGTTATACTAATTCACACAGATTATAGCATAAGGTCTCTGGTGCATGCTAGATCAGATGTCCTCAAAATTTTTTATTCCCCTGCTGGCAATCAGTCCCGCCAGCAGAGCCGCCCTGGGGGCAATACTGTCCCGCAAGATATATTCATAGGGACTATGATCAAGTCCTCCAACGGGACCCAAGCCGTCCAGGGTCGGAATATCATATAAAGACGCGAAACTGGCATCTGATGCTCCGCCAGTCAATACGTGGTTCACCTTGAAGTCTAGAAGAGCAGCGATCTCCTGGGCCTGACGTGCCAGAAGATCGCTTTCAGGGGTGACCGCCATCGGCTCTTTATAAACGGCTTCCTGTTCTAATGTTAGCTCAACCCCGTCGATCATCGACTGCTTCAGCATGGTACGCCACTGTTCCTCAATGTCTCGCTTATCTTCAGAGTGCAGAAAACGTAGATCGAAGCGCGCCTGAGCATAATCGGGAACTACATTGGGAAGTGTGCCGCCCGAGATCACTCCTGGATTAATTGTCAGACCATCGCGCCAGCCATTCATATTCTGAACGCGCAATAATTGATGAGCCAGTTCGACAATCGCGTTCCGTCCCTTTTCAGGCTCCACTCCCGAATGCGCGGAACGACCGCGTGCCGTGAGTACATAACTGGCGTTGCCTTTTCGCGCGCTCACTAAATCCCCATTAGAGCGAGCGGCCTCAAGTACCAATGCTCGCTGGCTACCCAGTAGCGCTTTCTCCATAATCCCCAGGCTGTGCCGGGTGGCGATCTCTTCATCCGAGACACAAAGCAGACGAATCTCGCCAAAATCTTGAAAATGCTGAGATAGAAGGGCCTCTATCGCGAAAATCCCTAATAGCACCCCACCCTTCATATCGCAGACGCCCGGACCATAGATTGAACCACCCTCAACCCTGACAGGACGCTGCGCCGCCGTCCCCACCGGATAAACGGTATCTATATGCCCAATCAGGACAACCGTACCTTCCCCTCGACCTCTAATACAACCATAAAGATCATTTCCCCAGGCCGCATGTTCAATAACTTCGGCCTCCATCCCAATCCGGTGCAAACGGGCCGCCAGCAATGCCGCCAGGGTATCCAATCCCGGCTTATGATAGCTATAGGTATCAATCGCACAGAGACCAGTTAACTCTTCTATATAGAGATGTAAACGTTGTTCTACATATTCTTCTACTGCTAAAACTAATTTCTGGATATTCATACTACCCCTCCTCCTACTTCATAATGCATGAGAATAAATCTATATCAGTCCGCCTGTCAAGGCTCCAATCCTTATGGACCGTCGTAAATAGCACCTTCAGGTGCGCATCTTCCCCCTACAATCCGGCCTCTTGGGCAGAATGCGAATGATCTACTCCTCAAAGCAGAGGCGCATGGGGCTTGTCATCACCCGCGTAAAATATTAACTTTAACACGAAGAAGACAAAAACATTGTTCTGTATAGGCTATAAAGGGATTAGATATACTTAAAAGTATGTAAAGTGTCCCCTCGATGAAAGGAAGCAATGGCGCATGTCAGAATCCCAGTCAGCAAAGTCCGCTACTGAAAACCAATCTCATGCTCGGACGGTTCGAGCTCCCCGTGGCACAACCCTGACCTGTAAAGGCTGGCAGCAGGAGGCAGCCTTACGGATGTTGATGAATAATCTAGACCCTGAAGTGGCTGAGAAGCCCGATGAGCTGGTCGTGTATGGAGGATCAGGCAAGGCGGCCCGTTCCTGGGCCGCCTTTGATGCGATTGTCCGTTCACTCCAATCTCTAGAGAACGATGAAACGCTCCTGGTACAATCAGGCAAGCCAGTGGGGGTCTTTCGTACCCATACCAACGCACCACGAGTTTTGATTGCCAACTCTAATCTTGTCCCCCATTGGGCGGATTGGGATGAGTTCCGTCGCCTCGAGGCGTTGGGCCTGACTATGTATGGGCAGATGACCGCCGGCTCCTGGATCTATATCGGCTCTCAGGGGATTGTCCAGGGAACCTACGAAACGTTCGCCGAAGCCGCGCGCCGTCACTTTGGAGGTTCACTCAAAGGAAGGTTTGTTGTGACCGCTGGTCTCGGAGGTATGGGCGGAGCGCAACCACTCGCGGTCACAATGCAGCAGGGCGTCTGTCTGGCGATCGAGGTTGATCCCCAGCGCATTGGGAGAAGATTGGAGACCGGCTACTGTGACGCGATCGCCAGCACGCTGGACGAGGCTCTAGACCAGGTGCGCGAGGCGAAAGAGCAGGGGGAGGCGCTCTCAATCGGGTTGATTGGGAACGCTGCCGAGGTGCTTCCAGAGATGGTCAGGCGGGGAGTAATCCCCGATATGGTCACAGACCAGACCTCGGCCCACGATGCCCTTAACGGCTATATTCCAGCCGGACTGACCCTTGAGGAGGCCGATACTCTACGGCAACAAGATCCTCAAGCATATATTCGCCGCTCTCAGCAGACAATGGTCACTCACGTCCAAGCGATTCTGGAGATGCAGCGGAGAGGGGCCGTTGCCTTTGACTATGGCAATAATCTGCGCGGTCAGGCGTTGGCCGCTGGCGAAACGCACGCTCTGGATTATCCCGGCTTCGTACCTGCCTATATTCGCCCGCTGTTCTGTGAAGGGAAGGGGCCGTTCCGCTGGGTCGCGCTCTCCGGAGATCCGGAGGATGTCTATCGAACGGACGAGACCCTTTTAGAGCTTTTTCCTGAGAACGAGGGCCTGAAACGCTGGCTCACACTGGCGCGTCAGAAAATCCAGTTCCAGGGTCTGCCGGCGCGGATCTGCTGGCTGGGATATGGGGATAGGGCAAAGGCCGGGCTGGCCTTTAACGATCTGGTCGCGAAAGGCATCGTTAAGGCCCCAATTGTGATTGGCCGAGATCACCTTGACAGCGGGTCGGTCGCCTCTCCCTATCGAGAGACTGAGGCAATGAAGGACGGCAGCGACGCGATCTCAGACTGGCCGTTACTAAATGCGCTGCTCAATACGGCCTCGGGGGCTACTTGGGTCTCGCTGCACCATGGCGGGGGCGTCGGCATCGGCTACTCACAGCACGCAGGACAGGTGATTGTCGCCGATGGTACAGAGGAGGCAGCCCGGCGGCTAGAGCGTGTCCTGACCAATGATCCGGGGACCGGGGTGATGCGCCACGTGGATGCTGGCTACGATGAAGCCATTGAGTGTGCCAGGGAGCGCGGCGTGCAGATCCCCATGCTGGACCAGTAATAAAAAGGGACCGTTACATCATATGAGGAAATGAGCGGTCCCATCCTGCTGGTGTACAGATGATCGGATAATTATAAGAACCGGGTCAAGTTCCCTGACCTGTTGATTTCCCAGGCCCAATCACACTAATACGCCAGTTTCCATCCTCCTTCACGAGCTGGACAGGCGTATTTGTGCTCTGGCCCTGAATATCTACTGCATTAACAACACCTTGAGCCGTATCTCCATTCTCAGATGTCGAAACTACGCTACAGGAGTCAATCGTACTGGTAGGAGATGTGGAGTCAGATTTACCAGCAGCATACACGAATTGGGTTTCCGTGAAGAGACGCCGATATGCACTGTCCTTGGAAAGCTGCTGGTAGATGGTATGGTAATCTTTGTTTTTGAGGGAGTTGCAAAATGTCTGCAATGTTCTTGTGGGTGAAGGTTGCTGACTAATGACGGCGAATATTACGCAACAGGCAAGAAACGCAACCACGATCGTCCCAAGTATCCAGAGAAGCACGTTTCTGTTTCGCGGTCGCGGAGCCGGGGGAGCAGGCTGATAATTTGGCAGGCCGTTGTTCATCAGGCCTGGTTGCCCGTAGTTTGGAGGAGGGGCAGATGGTGCATAGCCAGGCGGTGGTGGCGGTGGGTTTTGATTTTCCGGAAAATCATTATAATGAGTAGCGGAAGGAACCCGACTGGGACCGGCAACTACCGTTGGATTATAGGGAACCTGGTTGCGATCAACCGCTATCGTTAGGACCTCGCCCATGTCGGCCTCAAATGTAAAACTTGTATTGCCAAACCTGATCCGATCTCCGGAATGTAACACACGTGGCGAATTTGGCCCCACCCTCTGCTCATTCACAAATGTACCATTGGTACTACCAAAATCAGTGATGGTATATTCTTGAGCCATAGAACGAATCTCGGCATGATGAGATGAAGATTTGGGATCGGCCAGCACTAACCCATTATCCTGAGCGCGTCCAATCGAGATGCCCCCGGACTCTATAATCACACGTCCACCTGGACCGTTTAAAACTGCATCCATACACAGACAACCTTTCAGAGGTACATGAGAATTTCCAACACTTTCTTGCAAGAAAGTTGGAGAAGAACTATTATAAAAACTACCAGTTTGGAGTATACTCCAGAAATAGTCCGATATGTATTCAAAGGAAAAAACGCTCACATATGTCTTTTTTAGACACTCATCCTATAAGATATAGAGGCGTCCCCCCTGCTGTAGTAGTCAGAAGGAGCCCTTGATTGGATAACATCTCTCCTCAGCATGAGGATATTATTATTAATACCAGCCGCCTAACACGCGTCTTTGGCTCAGTTGTGGCGGTCAATGATCTTACATTGCAGGTTCTACGCGGTGATGTGTTTGGTTTTTTAGGACCCAATGGCTCAGGGAAAAGCACAACCATTCGTATGCTCCTGGGGCTCATCCGACCAACCGCTGGCCGCGCGGTTATCTTTGGGCTCGACAATGCCAGTCAGCTCTCGGCAATCCTCCCAAGGATCGGGGCGATGATCGAGACGCCAGTTTTCTACCCCTACCTTTCCGGCTCCGATAATCTTTTCGCGGTGGCCGCCGCCTCGGGTATGACCTCTGGAAGCGCCAATCGTCAGAGGATTAGCGAGGTGCTAGAG
>CAXTTV010000157.1:0-11468 GCA_964247295.1 uncultured Ktedonobacteraceae bacterium
GCTCCATCACCTGTTAGATGAGCAGCAGGAGCAGGTTTCTCAGTCGTTTCCCGCGAACAAGCAAAACGCGATTATTGCATTGACCTATAACAATGATTGTCATCTTACATCTCGCGATCTTACAGTTACGCCTCTTTTACCCCCCTTACCAAATCCACCTTTCTATGCTTCTGGCTGGCAAAAGGCACTTCAGCTTTGTTATGGTCCTTCTTCCTCATCTCTCTCCCAGATCGCGCCTGAAAATTCTATTGACGCCTGGGCGAAAAGGGTTCTTTCAACATGCGACTCTCTGGCAGCAGGGGAACAGATCCTAGAATATTGTGAGACAGGATTTATGAAGATGCAGCAAGGGGGTGGGCAGAATTTTTCTGCCTGGATCACCAGTAAAAAAATGCCGACAGAATGGCGAGAACGTGAAGATATTGCCTGGTGGTCACATATGCTTTCCAAAACATATACCCATGAGATACAAGCGCTGGCTTCGGAAAAAGCGGCGTTGCTGTCGCAAATTCATACATTTACGACTCAATGGCAACCAAATATCCCTCTGTATCACACAACGCCCGAGCTTGATGATTATTATCTTCGTCTGGGCACAGTATGGAGCAAATGTATGGTGCCTTACTTTCTCTACCCTCCACAAACGCTCATCGGTGACTGCACAGTCGAATTGTATCGCGCCGTCCTGGCGGTTCTCATCGGCTGGTCACTCAAGCAGCTCGATATCAGTAAAGCATTCGTTGCACAATACCCCTCGTATCCCCTTCAAGCGCTGCTAACCATCCCACACAACACAGCGCGATTAATCGAGGCGCTTTCTCAAACGCTCGCGGTAGATCTTGCAACTATCAGTCGCGTAGTTGAAGCATACAGCCTTTCCTCCGAAAATGTTACCTATCACTGTGCTAGAGCCGGCACACCCACCCCTCCTCTGTTGCGTTTAGATGATCAGCACCTTATCTGGTCGCTCACTGGCCTGTTAACTGGACCATTCTTTTTCCTCGCGCGGGAGCTGAAGCGCCGCTACTCGCACGAATATCATTCAATAGCCCATCTAAACGAGGAGATCTTTCGACAGGATCTCTATAATCTATTCTCTGAGGATCGCTTTGTGAAAAGTAGTGGCAGTCGAAAACTACGAGGTATACAGGGTGATCTGACTACTGATATAGATGCGCTCATATTTGATCGCAAGACTGGGGCTCTGGCCCTTTTCGAGCTGAAATCTCAGGACCCCTTCGCCTACTCCCTCCAGGAGCGCACCCGGCAACGAAACTACTTCTATAATGCGGGCAAACAGGTACTGGCTAGCGTGCAATGGATCAACCATTATGGAGCCAACGCCCTGCTATCCCGTCTGGACTCCAGGCAGATCAAACGCCTGAAGGTTCAGAAAACCTATATTTTCGTGCTTGGTCGCTATCTGGCCCATTTTTTTGATGGGCAGGAATTTGATCAGCGCGCAGCCTGGGGAACGTGGCCCCAGGTATTGCGCTGGGCCGAAGCTACTGGCCTGGAAGATGCTGGCTCCTTCCAGTCCCTCTCCAACTCCCTTATGAAGGATACCCCACTGATCTCATCTGGGCCAGTTACTGCCACTCATTCCCTACAAATTAGAGGGCAGACTATTTCTGTCTACCCCAATTTCGAGACCTTTAAACAGCCAGATGACTGACGCCAATACGCTAGATGTATCAGAGTATAAATTTAAGAGTTTGGCGCGTTATAGCCTCGCTTTCCCTGGGCAATCTCAAGATGGTATCCGTCAGGATCAGATGTGGACATCGCTCGCTCCCAGGGCGCATCATGCGGAGGCTCGCTAAAAAGAATACCTCGCGCTTGAAAACTGGCATAAAGGGCGTCCAGATCATCAACGCTTAGCTCAATGTGAGTCCTCTGGCGCTGTTTCAGCGACTCTTCCGAAAGTGAGGCTTTGAATAAACCCAACGTCCCTTCACCAAGCCGTAAAAGCGCGAATGCCCGCCCATGCTGCTCTACCTGAAAGCCAAACTGTTTGTAAAACTCGACCGATCGCGCAATATCGCTGACCGGCAAACTCAACCCTTCAAAACGAATAGTATCGGTCATCTTCTATCTATTTTCCATCCTTTTTTATACTTGAACACTCTCGACAAAACCTTTGGCAAGATCAAACAGACGCTCCGGCTGATCCATCTGCGGGAAATGACCCGCTCCAGAAATCAGTTCAAAACGCGCATTGGGGAAAGACTCGGCATAGGCGCGGCCATAGTCAACATCTACAATGGGATCGTTCTCTCCCCAGACAACCAAAACCGGCGTCTTTACACCAGCCAATCGACGGCGCAACTTGGGATCGCGCAGACGCTGTTCCTTTCCATAGACTGCGAGTGCCCGAAAGTTCGCGGCCCTTTCTTCAGCTTGCACAGGGCCTGGAGGCGGTGAGGCCGGCGGCTGATTTCCACGCATCGGCGGCGCTCCAGGATTTCTAGAGAACATATCAGCCATCTCATGACCCTCAACTTGAATGCCGGCGGCATCTACCAGGATTAAACCACCCAGAAGCGCCGAGTTTCGGTTTCTGACTGCCACCTCGGACGCGACCCATCCTCCAAATGAGAAGCCGATCACAATCACATCTTTCAGGTCCAGCTTTTCCAGCAGGGCCAGATAGGTGATCGCGAGATCATCCACGCTGGTGAACCAGTCGGGTCGCGGCTCACCCGAAAACCCTGGATGCGTTGGCGCGATTACATGTCCCACTTTAGACAATGCTTTCACAAAACCCGCAACGCTTTGTGGACCACCAGCACCATGGAGAACCAGCATCGGTCGGCCTTTCCCTCGCATATCAGTGCGCACAACCAACCCATCATCAAACGATTCTCTGGACGTTAATGCAGGAAACACTCCCAAAGAGTTTTCATCAGACATTACTTCACGCAAGAAGGCTAAAGTAGGATCGGGTGCATCCGGTGCTATTGCCTGCGATAGCCCCCTTTCCGCACCCTTTGCCACGATTTCGGCGCGTGCGAACATCGGTTTTTCGTACGTTTGTATCGCTTCCTCCAGATTATCACAATCGCCAATGGCATTGGCCAGCTCGGCGGCATCCAACATCGCCAGATTTACACCCTCGCCGGAAAATGGTGACATCAGGTGCGCTGCATCACCTAGAAGCGTGACTCCCGCTCGAAAATCCCATCTGTGCCCAACTGGCAACATGTAAAGTGGTCTGAGTACAAAACGATCTGCGCTTTCATGAATTAGTCCAAGGAGACTCGGAGCCCAATCCGGAAACTGCTCAAGCAGCCATGCCCGCGCTTTTCGCGCATCTTTCGCATCAAAGCTAGCAAGAATTCCCTCCTTTTCGGGAGTTCTCAGGGCCGCATATACCCGGATATGCCCATGACCATTGCGCTGAGCCAGCAGGCCTTTGTTGTTTGCCAGGGCAAACATCGTTCCATGCCCTACAATACTGGCCACTTCAGAATGTTTCTGGTCTACGTCATCCAGACCAAACTCAATGAATGTCACCCCTGTGTATGTGGGGATAGCGTCCGATACAAGCGGTCGCACTCGCGACCACGCTCCATCCGCGCCTACGACCATATCAAAGGTTTCGAGTGAGCCACTTTCAAACAATAATGTGTAGCTACCATCGGTCACCTGCTGAATCGATCGAAGATTCTGACCCCAGCGCACAACACCCGAAGCCAGCGAGTCCAATAAGATCGCCCTCAAAGCTGTCCGGTCAACTTCTGGACGATCTCCTTCCATTGCCCCCTGATTCGGCCCATCTCCAAGCAAAACCTGCCCCTCCTTGCTCAAGAGACGCATCCCTTGATCCTCGTAACGGGCAATAGTCTGAAATTGGTCATCCAACCCGGCCAGGTGCAGAGCCAGTTGACCAGACTCCGGGTGCAAATCCAGCGATCCACCTTGGGCCCTCTCATTAGGATCGCTCTCCCGTTCAAACACCGTCGCGGAAATATTCCGCGTCTGAAGGATGCGCGCCAGCGTCAAACCGCCTGGTCCAGCACCAATAATCGCGATACGAGGAGTCTTGTTTACTACCATAATGATCTTTTCCCTTTCAGTGAGTATGGAGTTTGTCCAACAGGTATAGCCTAAAAGAGCTCCTCCTGGCAACATATCCTTACTCTCTTAAATCTTAGAATTCATACAATTAGAACTCTAACTATAATTACAAAAAAAATTCGCGGATATTATTTTTCTAGGTTGTGGGCCATAGCACTTAGCACTTTTACCAGAAGCTCTTGCTGCTCCTGTGTAATTCCCTGTATCATCTGCTCGTCTATCTCACGAAATGCTGCTTCGGTATCACTTATCAAGCCATAGCCTTTAGGAAGAACGTCTATCACTTTCCGACGCTCATCAGAAGAGTCAATGCGACGCCTCACAAAACCTTTCCGTTCCAACCCCTGCAACAAGCTAGTAATCGACGAGCCTTTCAGCTCAAACACATCCTCAAGATCCTTTTGGTAAACGATCTTTCCTATTCGTTGCTCTGAAACCACAAAACCAATGATCCGCGCCTGTTGAGGAGTGATGTCGTAGGGAAGAAGGCGCTCATCTAGAAGAAGTTTTGTTCGCTGACCAATCTGGCGCAAATACCCTCTGATCCTGCTTTCGGTGGCGTCCACTCTATCCTACAACCCTTCTTTTAATTCTAAAACATGTTTTTTATTCATTAGAATTCTAACTAATTATGACTATATCCTTTATTCAAAAAAAAGTCAAGGGTTTATTTTCCTCTTCCTCTCTCCTCCTGACTTTTAAGATGATTCCTATAAAAAAAATACCCCTTTGAAATGGATGGGCTACTTTCGTATATCGCAATCTCAATCGACTCAACTCTTTCCACGTTTTTCTCTCCAAATACACACCTAAACTGTGCTTCACTTATTTTATTATCAGAGTAGAACTCGATTATGTAGATCAACCGTACGCGACCTGATAATCAGGGGAACCTGGTGAATGGTCCTGGCTTTGGAACTTCCAATGGGCACGTGTGAGGCGGTACCGCTGATAAAACCTCGCACCACATCTTCCAGCACGCCATTCAATAAGCTTTCCATCTGAGGCACGACAAGCAAGGCCAGCCGGGAAGTGCTAGCCTTACTCTACTCATCGCCTATAAAAACAGTTGCTAGTATCTCATTGGAACACTGTAACCTACCTTCCCATACTTAAGAAGGTAGCGTCAGTGTGTCAATACCGTACATCCAGTACAATAATCTCGTCTCAATCATTTCCTCACCTGGATGATACTGCTTCCAGGCCAGCATGGACCAGACAGGCTGGGTCAAAGCTACATATCTGAGGGCATCATTTAGATGTTCCTGCTCGTAGTGACTGAATGGGCGTACGCTGGTATAGCTTGTGTATAATGGACGATACAGGTCGGGATCAAAGACGGCCCAGCGATCTAAGCCAGCCGCCGGCTCCACAAAACAAAATCCAAGGACCGTCTGTACAAAGTCCATTAGTGCCGCTCCAACACCCATCTCTTGCCAATCTACAAAAGCAACCAATCGCTCACCTTCAAAAAGGCAGTTGGTAGTATCCAGATCCCCATGAATAATCGCCTGAGGGAAGGTTTCCGGATGAAAGTCGCTTAAGGAAGCAAACACCTCGCGTGTCGCTTTCAATCGCTCCTTCCCATACATTTTAATCCCCTGATCAAGTGCGTCCGGAAGATACTGGTTATCGAGCCAGTGCCGCTTCTCCGGCAATCCAGCGGCGGAAATGAGGTGAAGTTTTGCCAGATACCTTCCGATCTCGCGACTGACTACAGGTGAAGGCTCGGGCATACTGCCAGGTAGACGACGGAGAACCACTGCGTCACAATCGGAACTATGATAAAAAAACTGCCCATCAGGCGCTTTCAAGTAATAGGCTGTAGCTTCAAATCCCTGCTCTTCCAATCTCCGCAAAAACGGAAGCCCGTTCAACACATCCTCAAGAGTCGTATTCACAATGATTTTGAAAAGGTACCCACCAACACTCGTTGCCACAAGGTAATTTTGATTGGTCCCAGGAGCCGCCTTAAAATCTACTATCGATCCCAGGCCGAAGTGAAGAGCGATGGCAGCGATTTTTGCTTCCAGGGTACGCTCAGGAATAGCAGGCATAGAAAATTTCCTTTCTCATGTATCATGAGAAGCGCACTGGAGCAAACCCAGATATGAAAAAAGGTATCGAAACTAGAGAACCGCTGAGTAGCGTATCAGCGCACCTCTCACGGTTCTTTTCTGTGTCGAGAGCATCACAAAAGCCGTGAGCGACACGATGTAATCGCCCACGGCTCCCCTTTTTCATCCTATGAAAGTGTTATTCAGGTAGCTTGATCTCCTGAAAAAGGGCATGGCATGGCTGTGGGCAAGTGGATTGCGGCGTGTGATGCCCACAACAGCGCGTGCGGAAACCATACTTCCGCATAAATTTTACGACCACACGAGCCATAACCATCCTTCTAACACAAACACATGAAGAACAGACTTCTACCTGTTCTTCATAAAGCATATCCTGATTCCTCCCAAAAAGCAAGGCGAAAAACCTTACGAGGTCAAGTTCATTTTTTCCACTCCTGCTCACATCTGGTTGGATGAAAAAGAAGGGAACATCCTGCAAGAAGCCTGGGAAAGGAGAAAATCCCTTGGCCGCGATCGGCGATTGAATGGGCACACTCAAGTCAATGCAACCGATCTCCGCAATATCACGCATCCAACACAAGTCCAGCTTACACAATTGGAAAATAAAATACCAGAACCGTTTCATCCACAAAGTGACTTAGATAACCTTATACAAAATGAGTTTTTGCTTATGTCAGATGATGACGTATTAGCAGCGCCACAAGAAAAACAGAAAATAAACGAAGATACGTAGCAGCAATAGAGACTATAATGTAGCGGCGACAGAGGCTACATGTCCAGCCAACTGCGCAACCCATGCTTGTAAACCACCACCTGAGGGCAATTCCGAATAGACTCCCTGAGGTCCATCTTTCTCCGAAGAGAGCAAGAGCGTCGAGGCATCATATAATCCTTCCTGGACTAGTCTCTGACACAACAATTCATAGCGGCGAGCATAGGAGGAACCACGAAAATCAGCAAAGACGTTGAAATGCTGTTCTTCAACACGCACAGGAGCATACACTGCGGGTAAATCTTGCAGGAGCATAAGATATCCTAAAAAAGGCTTTGGGGAAGCTCCAAATGCTCCTTCTCGAAAGGCTGTCCAGAAATCTATGGCGGTCCCTATGGCTTCTTCACAACGATTATTAAAGTTATTTCCAAATGATCCAACTTGCGACTTGAGTTCAAGTGCAGCTACCAGACGTGTTCCCTTCTTAGAATGATGAACTACTAACAAATCCCACATCTTGGTGGCACGATAAAACCCTGGAAGAGTTACAGGAGCTCCTCGCTCAATAAATATGCTTTGTGGTGGCAATCCATTTGCAATCACAATGCTTTGAATAAGCTGTACAAATCCATCCATATTGGTTCCAGCCGTTGTCCGCCCCCGATTTCCTTGATCCTTTTTTCCTTTCAAAGCTTGATTCGAGGCTGCTTGTTCCGCTGATTTCCAGAAATGGGCAACTACTTTCTGAGTTCGTTCCTCATAGTTTGAAAGATCAAGACCCACACTGCCTCTCCTTACTCTTTATCGGCTTCTCTTAATAACATTCGTTCGCTTTCAGTCAGGTGATAAAGGTCAAAAACAAGCTCATTGCATCTCCTTATATCTGGTTGCAACGCAACTTCACGAAGTTGCTTTCGCTGCACCTCAGAAATCTGATCCCATCGAGGCAAACAAATACGTCGAATATTCTGTGCCTGAAAGCGCAGGTAACCCCCACGCATTTTGATGGAGTAATGAGCTACAAAGAACTTTGCAATAGATGATTGCAGCACAGCTTGCAAAGCGTGCAGATCCCAGGTGGAAGAGGTCACAACATATAAATTATGATGCGGATAATAGTGCCCCTCATCGTAAACCACATGAGGAACACCTTTAATATCAGGGATCAGCAGTTTAGGCTGGCAGGTAAGCGGTCCGGAGATTTTGTCGATAGTACGATACCAGGTGCCAGGATTTTTTTTTGCGACATAGCGGTTCTTTAAACGCTTTTCATGTGTAAGGAAATATGCTTTGAGATATGGATAACTCTCAAGATCAACGAGCCTTCCATGGTGATCAAACGGATTAACAATCACCTTCCCAGACCAGGTAATTCGTCCAGACCGAATATCATCAGTCATTGCTAACGGAAGAAGTCGATCCTCTTCAATTTCCCTGGCTAACTCTTCTTGAGGCCTAATAAAGACAGCATCACATCCCGTTGCAACACCAATCCCCACCTTACATCCTATCGCTTCTATTAAGTGAAAATCTTTTTCCAGCTTTTCTAAAAGCTTCTGTTCATCCGAAGATGCACTCAATATCCAGGGGTTTGCATGCTTTACGACATTGGTAAGTACAAGAATCGAAGGATCTGCCGACGCTTTAGATTCTGAACTCAAACGTATCGCAAGTTCGTGCAGATATGCAGCATCAAGGCGAGGATGATGAACAATGGAGGTTTGCGTTCCTTTTTGAGGGGTCATGACGGTAACCGCAGCATAGGCTGTGACGTTGGACTGAAATGATTCTGTTCCTGTCATATCTATATAAACACGCAAATGAAATCCATTGGAGATAAATGCTCTCAATGGTCCACCATAGCGATTCTTCATCCAGCGATCTGAACAAATAAACGAGAGGGTTCCTGTAGAGGTAAGTAGCGAAAGGCTTCTTTCGATGAAAGGGATGTAGAGATCAGCTCGATCATAGATCGTTCGATATAATGCTCGATAGCGGGCAAGCAATGCATCTGGTAGTAGTTCTTGACGAACATATGGCGGATTCCCAATAATATGTGTAAAACGTTGGGAAAACTCTGTCAGTAAGAAATCGTCATGGATCAGCCATATATCAATAAGCTCTATGGCCTGCTCCTGCGCAATACCTCGCTCTTGCAGTAAAAGTAAAAGACGCCTTCGTACAGAGAGGAAGGTATCCTGATGGACTTCGACAGCACGAATTGTATTCCGTAGTATCACTACTATATTAAGAAGAGATTTATGATGTTTAATAAAAGAGTCAAGCAACCGTTCAACCACTACAAAAAGAAAATCGCCTTGACCAAACGATGGTTCAAGTAACATCGCCTGGGTAAGATCCTCCTCAACGCGATATCCCGCCAGATCCAACATGAAGTCCACAACTTCCCGTTTGGTAAAGATTGCTCCACGCTCGGCTATTTGATCTCGTGGGGCAGGGACGATAGACGACGACCCTTCCACAGGCAGATCAAACCCATCAAATGTGCTCTGAACCAATGACATGCAGTATACTCTACTTTTTTGAAAGCACTAACATTTTACTCCAGTAAAGAAGACAAAACAACCATTTCTGCTTTGTGCTCTATCCTACCTGCTGATAAAAAAGATTGCAAGAGGGACAGAAACGTCTACAGCCTCTAATTATGCGGTCATAGCATAAACCACGCGCATGTGCTACTACATTTCAGTTAAATATGTAGGTTACTTTTCTTGAACGGCGGCGTAAAGCATATCTAGAAAGCGCTCGCGCGAGACCTCCAGTACGACGTTAACATTAGGCTGTTTCCCTGTGACGTTCAGATGATCTACAACTGTCTGGCCGCGCCCGAGCTCACTCCCTGTCTCTATGGTTACGGAAAGCTTTTTTGTATCAAGGCAGATGCTGGGATCTAACGCGACGGCCATGGCAATTGGATCAGGCAGATCAAATCCCGGTAGATGGGTCACATCTATGGCGTAGCGTTGCAATGTCTTTTGAATATCGATACAAAACTCGGCCCATTGCGTCCCTACTTCGCGCAGATCCTCTGCCTCCCCAGGCGTGAATGTGGCGGTCGTTCGTGAAATATCCCACCCTACCATGGTGATGGGCATGCCCGATCCAAAGACGATTTTCGCGGCCTCAGGATCTACCCAGATGTTGTATTCGGCAACCGGCGTGATGTTCCCATATCCCTGTCCAATCCCTCCCATGATCACACACTCTTTTACAAGTGAGGCCAGCGAGGGATCAAGCAACAACGCCAGCGCAATATTGGTCAGAGGGCCAAGCGTCACCAGAGTAATCTCATGAGCATATTTGTGGATCGTCTCTCGAATCGCATCAACGGCATGGGTTGGTGCAACGGATCTTCCGGAGAGTGGCAGACCAATGTCGCCCATCCCATCTTCTCCATGAATATCTAGCGCGGTCTGTAACGTTCGCAGCATTGGCCCGGCTGCCCCTCGATGGACTGGCACCTGCCGCTGGCACAACTCCACTGTATAAAGCGCGTTTTGCACCCCTTGATCCACAGGTACATTTCCCGCCACAAGCGTGATCGCCTCAACCTGCACTTCGGGATGACGCAACGCCATCACTAGGGCAACTGCATCATCGGAAGCGGTATCCGTATCAATCAAAAAATGTCTCATGGTCTATCTTCCTTTTTGCGACGAAACACACAGTATTCCTTATAAGGATACACTATAGCCAGCAGTACAGGTCTGTGGATGCCAGCACGCCTATACATATATTTCCACGACTAAGCTATCATGTATTCTGAATGGACACGTTTGCTCAGTCATTTGAAGGAATGATCTCCGTGGAGTTGATTACCAATCCATGAACATAAGGTTTCGTCAATGTTGGAAGGCTGATCTGCTCCATCGGAATCCAGGCAACATCATTGACGAGTTTCTGCTCAAGTTGATTATAAATCGTCAGGCGTACGTCCGGATTCTGGTTGCTATCCGCGTCCTCCATCTGTGACTGAAGGGCCTGCTGTTGAGTTGCTATGGCACTGTTGGGGGTTTTTCCATAATTGGTTGCGTTTGTCTGCGCCTGATCAAATTGCAAGGTCAGCCAGTCCTGAGGATCAGGATAGTCAGCGACTCAGGTGTCAGGCCAAATTATTAGTCCATTGGGGTTTCCAACTGTTGCGTTAATCTCACCGATCAGGGATGTATAGCTTTCTACCTTTGATTTGACAGTCACTCTCAACACTTGTTTCCATATTTGCGCAACCATCTCAACCTCTTTCGCACCGTTCGCATCCCCATCTTGAACGGGGAGGGTCATCTTCGGCAATTGAGCAGCGCTGGTGTATCCTTTCTACTATTCTTATGCAATGTAGATCATGCTTGCTCAGGTCCTCAGTCATCATATTAGTATCTTCTAATTTAAGTGAAGCAAATCAAATACCACTATTGTCAGACCTTGCCAGATTTTACCCTTCTCATAGAAGTTCATAAGTTCTGTTAACTATTTAATTTGCAGGAGAAGCATTATTTTCCTTATTTTAAGAAAATTTTAAATAAGTTCACTAAGATTGCAGATTTTTTCCAAAGGGGCTAAAAGATGGAAAGCATGAAGAT